>JAISZH010000190.1 GCA_031269345.1 Desulfovibrio sp.
TGGGGAGTTGTCAAATATCTGAGCGCTGACGAATCAGCGCGCATGATTGCCGAAGCCAGAGAAAAAGGCCGGAAGGATATGGAAGCCTATAGAGAGACAGGACGCAGGGAAGGCTTGCTGGAAGGCGAACAGAAAGGCCGCACGGAAGGCTTGCGGGAAGGCGAACAGAAAGGCCGGACGGAAGGCTTGCGGGAAGGCGAACAGAAAGGCCGGACGGAAGGCTTGCGGGAAGGCGAACAGAAAGGACGCACGGAAGGCCGTAGCGCCGTTCTGTTGCGTCAACTCGCCAAGCGATTCGGCCCGGACGCTCTCGACAGTGATGTACAGGAGCGTCTGCGAACGGCCGCCCCCGAACAACTCGACCTTTGGGCGGAACGAATCCTTGACGCCGGAAGCATAGACGAAATATTTGCCGGATGAAGTGATACAGATAACCCAGTGAAAAGTCACGCTTGTGCTGTCATATCCGTGAAAATCTGGCGCGGCTCACGGTTGTCAACGAATTGAAGGACGAGTTGCGTTGATAAATCCATTGTATGAGGAACGCGGCGCGGCCGACCCCCTCCCCAATCTGAGCCGGGAGGAAATATTGCGCTACAGTCGCCACCTCATACTCCCGGAGGTGGGAATCGAGGGCCAGAAAAAACTGAAAAAAAGCAAGGTGCTGCTGGTGGGAGCCGGAGGACTGGGATCACCCGCAGGCCTGTATTTGGCGGCGGCCGGGGTCGGATCAATCGGCTTTGTAGACCACGACCGGGTGGAGCCGAGCAACCTGCAACGCCAGATCCTGCACGGAACGGCGGACGTGGGCCGCCTGAAAACCGACTCGGCCCGCGATGCCGTCCTGCGCATCAATCCGAACGCGCGCGTGAGCGGCTACGACGTAAGCCTGAACAGCGCCAATGCCTTGGAAATCTTGAAAACTTTTGACATCATTGTGGACGGATCGGATAATTTCGCCACGCGCTACCTGATCAACGACGCTTGCGCCCTGCTCGGCAAACCGGACGTCTACGGCGCAGTTTACCGTTTCACCGGCCAGGCCGCCGTGTTCGACGCCAGACGCGGCGCCTGCCTGCGCTGTCTCATGCCTGAAGCTCCCACTCCCGAAGAAGCCCAAAACTGCGGCGAGGGCGGAGTCCTCGGCGTACTGCCCTGCATCGTCGGAGGCATCCTGGCTGCCGAAGTCATCAAACTCGTTCTCGGCGCCCCCTCCACCCTGATCAATAGATACCTCACCTTTGACGCCTGGACCATGCGCTTTCACACCTTCTCCCTGGACAAAAAACCTTCCTGCCCGCTTTGCGGCGACCACCCTGAAATCATGGAACCGGTTGACTATGAAAGATTCTGCGGCATAAACGGGAAACAGGAGGAAGACGCCGCCTGCGCGCAAATCACGCCGACACAGTTGAAAAACTTGCTGGACACCGGCGCCGACATCCAGATCATAGACGTCCGCTTTCCGGAAGAACTCAAAATCAGCGTCCTGCCCGGCTCCGTATGCATTCCCCTGCAAAAAATCGGGGAAAGCATGGGGCTTCTTGACCCCGCGCGGGACGCGGTTTTGGTGTGCAAAAAAGGAGAAAAAAGCCTGACAGCCGCTTTCCTGCTGCGCGAAGAAGGATACCGGGGCCGCCTGCTGAACCTGAAAGGCGGCCTGAACGCCTGGGCGAAAGAGATTGACCCATCCATCCCCGTATATTGACCAAGAAGGTAGCATGGGCCTTCAGGCCCATGCGTCTTGCGCTTGGGCGGAGTCGCGACAATAGCCCTGTTTTTTCGGATACGCCTTGCCGACTTTGCCGCCGCCGGTCTTGAAGACCCCGCCCGGACATGCTATGGTCGATAACGAAGCGCTGATTTATTGCTTGATGCCAATTTGCTTTCGATAGAAAGCGAATTGAGATGGCGGAGGCGAAGCCGCCGCCCGCAAGTTTTTGAAAAATCAGGCTTCGCCTGGTTTTCAAAAACTTCGGCGTCCCGCATTCAAACTCGCTTGAATGCAACTTGGTATGAGAGGGTTTCGCCCCCCCTCCTCTCGCAAATGTTCTTTCAAGGACGGAAAACTGAAATGATAAAAGTCCTGCGGGCCGAGTTACGCGGATTGCGCGTCACCGGCTGCGATCTAGGCGATCACGGCTGCCTTACCATAGACCCCCAGTTTTGCCGGCAAGCCGGAATTTTTCCTCTGGAATTCGTGGATATCTGGAACAAAAACACGGGAGCGCGCCTTTCGACCTACGTCACCTTCGGCCCGGACGGCTCCCGCTGCTGCGTGTTGAACGGCGCCGCCGCCCGCGTCTGCCAATTCGGGGACGAGCTTTCAATCCGCGTCGCGGCATATCCGGCCGACCCGGCGGAGCTTTTTTCCCTGAAACCGCGCGTTCTGGTCTTCGGCCCAGGCAACAGGATCATCGAAAGCCTGTACTACACAGTGACGGAGAACGAACAGGGCCATGTCCTGACTATGGCGCCTGCGGACGCCTGAAGACCCCGCATGCCCCCGAAAATGCGCGCCGATCAGGTCCTGTACGAACAGGGGTTGACGGAAAGCCGGGAACAGGCCAGGCGCCTGATCATGGCCGGGCGCGTATTTTGCCTGGAAGACGCGGCAGAACGCCTGGTAGACAAACCAGGCCGGCAGTTTTTACCCGGAACTGTCTTCAGAATCGCCGCTCCCGAACCCTACGTCAGCCGGGGGGCTTACAAGCTGCTTACGGCGCTCGAACATTTTTCCATTGATGTCACCGGCTTCGTGGCCCTTGACGCCGGGGCCTCTTCCGGCGGCTTCACGGACTGCCTGCTGCAACACGGCGCGGCCCGCGTCTATGCGGCGGATGTGGGCAGAAACCTGTTGCACGAACGCCTCAAAACCGATCCCAGAGTGGTCGTCCTTGAAGGGGTCAACCTGCGTTACGCAAACGCATCTCTGGTCCCCGAGGATCTGGACATGGTCACTTTGGATCTCTCCTTCATATCCCTGACCCTGACCCTCGGCCCATGCACGGCGCGCCTGAAACACCCGGGGCTCGCCGCGGCCCTGATCAAGCCGCAGTTCGAGGTCGGGCCGAAAGGCACGGTGCGGGGCGTTGTGCGAGACCCGGCCCTGCGCGAAGCAGCCGTGGAAAAAATCCTCCGCTTCGCCCGCGCGGAACTGGATTTCGAATTTCTCGGCCTGGTGCCGGCCGCAGTGAAAGGAAACAAGGGCAACCAAGAATACATGGCCCTCTGGAGGAAAAAACAATGAGGCCGGGATCATCCTGGAATCCCCGCGCAAGGCGCGGGGATTCCAGGCAAAGACAGGTAGTGTCGCGTCAAGCGACACTATAGCTCAGGCCACCTTGTAAAACACCTTTGCGGGCGCTCCACACACGGGACAGTTCCCGCTCATTGGCCCCTCGTGGGTATAGCCGCAAACCTCGCAAATGTAATAATCCACGGCCGGCAGCTGGCCCTGGGCTTCAATGGCCTTCTGGTACAGCTTGGAATGGGCGTCCTCCACCGCCTTGACAAAGCCGAAATAGGAGGAGACGTTTTTTTCACTCTCGGCATCGGCATCCTTGATCATGCCCGGATACATGTCGGTGGCTTCGTACACCTCTCCAGCCTTCGCATCCCTGAGATTGGCCAGTGTGCCGCCGATTTTCCCGGCGTTGCGCAGGTGAGCGTGGGCGTGGATCGTCTCCGCCTCGGCCACAGCCCGGAAAAGCTTGGCAACCTGGGGAAGATCGTCTTTTTCCGCCTGCTTCGCATAGGCCAGATATTTGCGGTTCGCCTGGGACTCACCCGCAAAAGCCGACATCAAGTTATCTTTTGTCTTGGACATTTTCAGACCTCTTATTGGGTTTTCTCCGGATCCGCCAAACGCGGACCGGCAATGTTGAAAGGACGGCTTAGATAGCCGAAACGGCCGGGAGTGTCAATATAGGCGGATATACTCATCCAGGGTTTCCGCGCTGCAAGTGCGGCTCACCCAGTAAGCGGACGCCCAGACCATCAGAGCCGTGGCCTGAGTGTCGTCAAGACGCTTGATCTTCGCCTCAAGTGTGCTTTTGCTCGCGCCGTGCAGCACGTGCGCGTTGCCCAGCTCGCAAGCGTCCATCACCCGCAACAGCAGATAGGAACCGCGCGTGGTGTCCGGAACAAGACGGACGTCCTTGTGCGCCTCGACTATTGTCTTGAGTTCGGCCGGACTGAAGGCGCCCTTGAACGCGGTTATGGCCCTGAAAAAGGTATCCACCGCCCACGGCAGGATAAATTCCGCGCCCGCGCTCTTGGTCCGGAAATAATCCTTAAGCCAGCGTTCCTGCTCATTATTTATCCTGGCAGCTACCTGAGGCATGACGTCTCCCTGAACTTGCGGCTTGATTTTTCTTTTCTATAAGATTATCCTACGCAATGATCAAGAGTTAATCTAGAAGCTTTAACGCTTGTCCCAGAATACGCCTTCCCGTAACCGCCGGACTTATCAATATTTTCACCACTTGCCTTTTTGCCCGATTCAGCAAAACTTCCCTTACGGTCTGCGGACTCTTCCTTCAGGGAGATTCCCACTTGACGCCCGGCAAAGCCTCGCATACCTTCCTGGCAGCCCTCGTTTCAGGAATGGGGCAGTCCACCCGGCTCCCATCAACCGGGACGGAACTCAGCCGGCGGATGAAAGCCGGATGGGGTTGAAGCGCGGCATTCTTTCCTACGGAGAATGTATATGTGTGGAATAATAGGATATTGCGGACACAGGCCGGCCGTTCCCTTAATTGTGGAGGGCCTGCACAGACTTGAATACCGGGGATATGACTCGTCGGGCGTCTGTTTCGTGCAAAACGGCGAACTCAAGGTGGTGCGCGCAGAAGGGAAACTCAAACTTCTGGAAGACAAGCTGGCGCGCATGGAAGTCTCCCTGGCTACGACCGGCATAGGCCACACCCGCTGGGCCACGCACGGCGCGCCGACCGAAGACAACGCCCACCCGCACCGCTCCTCCGAAGGCGATCTGGCCATCGTGCACAACGGCATCTTTGAAAACTACCTGGAATGCAAGCGGGATCTTCAAGACAAAGGCTTCAGTTTTTCCTCGCAAACGGACACCGAGGTTCTGGCCAACCTGATCGCGGACGAATGCCGGAGCGCCGCATCGCTCCTTGAAGCCTTCGCAAACGCCCTGAAAAAGGCCAGAGGCTCTTACTCCGTAGCCATGCTTTCCCCAAGGGAGCCAAACGTCGTCTATGCGGCCAGGCATTCCTGCCCCCTCATCCTGGGGGTCGGCGCGGGTGAAAATTTCGTCGCCTCCGACATTCCGGCCTTTTTACCCTACACGCGCGAAGTGGTCTTTCTGGAGGACGGAGAAATCGCGCGGATCACGCCGACAAGCTGGGAAGTGTTCTCCCTGCTTGACAGGGCGCCACTGGAGAAAAAAACCACCCGCATCGAATGGGATATGCAGGCGGCGCAAAAGGGCGGATACAAGCATTTCATGCTCAAGGAAATTTTCGAGCAGCCGCAGAGTATATCCGACTGCATGAGCGGCCGGGCCGACTTCGTAAACTTTTCGGTCAATATCGCCGAACTGGAAGGCATGGAAAAACCCGCGCGCCTGCGCCTTATAGCCTGCGGGACGTCCTACCACGCCGGACTGTGGGCGCAAAGCCTCCTTGAGGGCTTGGCCGGCATCCCGGCCGTAGCGGAAATCGCCTCCGAATTCCGCTACAGAAACGTCCCCCTTGAACCCGGCGAGGTGGTCCTGATCATAAGCCAGTCCGGCGAAACCGCCGATACCATGGCCGCATTGCGCATAGCAAAAGAAAAGGGCGCGAAAACCATAGGCATCTGCAACGTTGTCGGCTCATCCATCGCCAGGGAGGCGGATACGGTCATCTTCACCCAGGCCGGCCCGGAGATCAGCGTGGCCTCCACCAAGGCCATGGCCGCCCAGATGACCGTGCTTTTGCTCATGGCCCTGCACTGGAGCAAAGACGAACACCCGCGCCGGGAGGAACTCCGCCGCATCCTGACCGGCCTTGCGGACATCCCGGCCGCCTTGCGCGACATTCTGCCCGCCTTGCAGTCCGAAGCCTCAAAGCTCGCCGCCCGTTTCGCCTCCTGCCGGGGCATGTTCTTCCTCGGGCGGGGACAGTCCTACCCCCTGGCTCTGGAAGGCGCGCTCAAGGTCAAGGAACTTTCTTACATTCACGCTGAAGGTTACGCCGCGGGCGAGATGAAGCACGGACCCATCGCCCTGATCGAACCCGATTTCCCCTCCTTTGTCCTTTTGCCGAATGACGGCCTCTATGACAAAACCCGCTCGAATCTGGAAGAGGTGGCGGCGCGCAAAGGCCCGATCGTAGCTTTGACCTGCGCCGGAAAATCCGGCCCGGACATAAAAGGCTGCGAAACCTGGCTGTTGCCGGAAGCCTACGGCCCGCTCAATTCCTTTCTCATGCTTCCGGCCTTGCAGCTTTTCAGCTATGAGGCCGCCGCCTTCCTGGGAAAAGACGTGGACCAGCCGCGCAATCTGGCCAAAAGCGTGACGGTTGAATAGCGTCATGTCATTGGCAGAAGTAACTCCACTCCCGGATCAAAAACGCCCCCCCATTTTTGATCCTGAAATGGACTACGGTATATGCGTTAAAAGGTAAACTTTTAACGCGGAATCGTCAGCCGAAAGCGCTGTTTTGGCTGACCCGCGCCACTTCGCGGCGCATCGGCCTCGCGGCCGATGTTTACCGATTTCCACGGAAACCGGTAATGCTGTAAAAACCTGCATTTTCAGCAAGGAGGCCCGCTTGAACATCCTGGTTTTCGGCCCTAACGGAAGCGGCAAAGGCACACAGGGCGCGCTGCTCCAAAAAAAATTCAATCTGGCCCACATCGAATCCGGAGCCATCTTCCGCGAGCATATCGGCGGGGGAAGCGAACTCGGCAAAAAGGCCAAAGTCTTTATCGACCGGGGCGATCTCGTGCCTGACGAAATCACCATCCCCATGGTGCTTGAAACACTTAAAAGCAAAGGCGAAAACGGCTGGCTCCTGGACGGGTTTCCCCGCAACACCGCCCAGGCCCGCAAACTCTGGGAGGAAATCCAAAAGACAGGGCTTAAAGTGGACTACGTGGTAGAAATATCTTTGCCGCGCGATATCGCGAAAAACCGCATCCTCGGGCGCCGCCTCTGTAAAAACGACAACAATCACCCGAACAACATCCACATTGACGCCATCAAGCCGGCGGACGGCAAATGCAGAATCTGCGGGGGAGAACTCTCGGCGCGCTCCGACGACCTGGACGGACGGGCCGTGGACAAGCGCCACGACATTTACTACGATGCGGAGAACGGAACCCTGGCAGCGGCGCGCTTTTTCAAACGCCTGGCCGATCAGGGCGAAACGAAATATATTGAATTGGACGGCGAAGGCGACATCTCCGCCATCAGAGACAAACTCCTGGCCGCGCTCGGCTGATCGGCGCCACGAGGGGAAGGCGGAGCGCGTTTTCGGCTGACGATCCTCCGCAGGGAAAAGTTTATTTTTCAATGCGGGTAATCACTATTTGGAAAGCCGCGGACGGACAAGGCCTGCCTGCTCCTTGCAAAACCTGTGGGTTCAGACCACAAGGGGAGTTCAGGTGAAAAAGCTTTCCGACCTGCGCCCGGAGTTTGACGGGCTGGTTTCCTGCCACGGCGAAACGATCATCTACGGTCTTGCCGATTTGAGCCCCGTCCTGCCCCCCGCCCTGGGAAAAACTCCACGTGCCGTTTCCTTTGCCGTGCGCATGGAAGACGAACTCATGGACTCCATTAAAGAAGGACCGCATTCCCGCTATTTGGCGGAATACACGCGCGTAAACGCCATGATCAACGCGCTCGCGGAGAAGATGACGGAACTTTTCCGCCTTGAAGGCTGCGCGGCGCGCTACATCCATTCCTCGCAGCGCGTGGACGAGGTCAACATTGCCGGAGAATTCCCGCACAAGACGGCCGCCGTCTTTGCCGGGCTCGGCTGGATAGGACGCAACTGCCAGTTGGTGACCCGCGCCTTCGGCCCGCGCGTGCGCCTCGGAACCGTGCTGACGGACATGGAACTGGGCGAGGATGCCCCCGATCACATGCGTTTCCGCTGCGGCAGCTGTCGGCGTTGCGCGGACGCCTGCCCAGCGGGCGCGCTCACCGGAGGAGAATGGGCAGAAGGCGTGGAACGCTCCGTTCTCCTGGACGCGAAACGCTGCGACGAATGGAAAAAGGAACATTACGCCGCTTTCGGCGGCAACGTCTGCGGCATCTGTACCTCGGCCTGTCCGCAGGGGAGCGCGCGACGCAAAGAAAGGAAATCCCGCGCTGAATTGCCGCCCCGGAAATAATGTGGCTCGCCTTGCGCCGCGCCCGGTCGCGGAACGCGACCGGGTCAGCCGCCCCCCGGTGTTTTTCCGGTCGAAAAACACCGGGCCATAAACGCGAACAGTCCTGGTTCCATAACTATTCAAAAAAACTCTGTTGTCCAGATGTCAGACGCTGTTTCGATCGCAACAACTCGTAGCCCGGAAATACTCGCTCCGGCCGGAGACCCGCGTAGCGCCCTCGCCGCCCTGGCCGCCGGTGCGGATGCCGTTTATCTCGGCCTCAAACACTTCTCGGCGCGCATGGAGGCGGAGAACTTTTCCAGTTCCGCCCTGCTCTGCCTGCTGGACGCGGCCCACTCTCAAGGCAGACGCGTGTATGTGGCGTTAAACACCTTGGTAAAGCCGGCAGAACCGCCCAAGGTACACAGCCTGATCCGGCGCCTGTGCGGGGATTCGTCGCCGGACGCCCTGATCTTCCAGGACCCCGCCCTGCCCGCCCTGGCCAAAAATGCCGGGTTTACCGGCGAGTTGCACCTCTCCACCCTGGGCAACGCCACACACCGGACTGCCCTCGCGGCTGCGAAGGCACTGGGCGCGGACAGGGTCATCATGCCGCGCGAACTGACCCTTCCAGAACTGCAAACCCTTGACGCCGACTGCCCGGAGGGCCTGGACCTGGAATTTTTCGTGCATGGCGCCCTTTGCTTTTGCGTATCCGGCCGCTGCTGGTGGTCCAGCTATATGGGGGGCAAAAGCGGACTGCGCGGGCGCTGCGTCCAGCCCTGCCGCCGCCTGTACGCCCAAAGCGGACTCCGGAGACGTTTCTTCTCAAGCCTGGATCTCTCTCTGGATGTCCTGACGCGCGAGCTTTTGCCCATGACACGCATCCGGGCCTGGAAAATTGAAGGCAGGAAAAAGGGTCCGCATTATGTCTATCATGTGACAAAAGCGTACAAACTGCTGCGCGATCAGGCTGACAACCCGGAAGCGGGCAAAGAGGCCCTGCGTCTCATCAATACGGCCCTCGGGCGCGCCGGCTCGCGCGCCCTGTTTATAGACCGGGACGCGCAGCAGACTGAGGCTTCGGAGGAGCGGGAAGGAGGCTCCGGACTTATATGCGGCAAAATTCGTATAACCGGCGAAGGCGCCTTCGAACTACTTCCGCGCCTGCCCCTTCTGCCGGGGGATTACCTGCGCGTAGGCCGGGAGGACGAACCCTGGCACTGTACGGTATCCCTGAACGCCCCGGCCGCGCAGGGCCGCCCTCTCGTCCTGCGCCTGCCAAAAAACAAGCGCCCTAAAGCAGGCGTTCCCGTCCTGCTGATAGATCGCCGTACGCCTGAGGCAGAAGCGGGCATAGCACAATGGCAAAGCAAACTGGGCAAAATCCGCCCGGAAAATACAAACGCGCCCGGCACGCCCCCAAAACCCCGACCTTTCAGCGGTAAAACCCGCAAAACCGATATTTTTCTGCGATCCTCCCTGCCAGACGGGCGCAAAGGGAGGGACGGCAGGGAAACAGGTGCGGTTCAAGGCCTGTGGCTCTCGCAAAAAACCCTGCGCGCCATCTCCCGCACCCTTTATTCCCGCATCTCCTGGTGGCTGCCGCCGGTCATCTGGCCGGATGAAGAAAAGCAATGGCAGCGGATGCTCAACGTCCTGATCCGGGACGGGGGCAAACGCATTGTCTGCAACAGCCCCTGGCAAATCGCCTTCTTTCCCAAGCCCAAAGACCTGGACCTCTGCGCGGGACCATTCTGCAACCTGGCCAATGCTTACGCCCTCGAAGCAATGCGGAAACTGGGGTTTTCCTCCGCAATCGCAAGCCCGGAACTGGGTCAGGACGATTTGCTCCCTCTTCCGAAACAAAGCCCTCTTCCTTTGGGGATCGTGCTCTTTGGGCTCTGGCCTGTGGGCATCAGCAGGCGCAAAACCGAAAACGTCCGGACGAACCTTACCTTCTCAAGCCCCGGCGGCGAAGAGTTTTTCCTGCGCCGATACGGAGAAAACGCCTGGATATACCCGACCTGGCCCTTGGATCTGTCCGCCAGGCGAGGCGTGCTGGAAGAAGCCGGGTACACAGCTTTCATCCATATGGAGGAGCGCGCGCCGCAAAGTCAGGGCAGCCGCCTCCGTCCGGGAAACTTCAACTGGGATATCGGCTTGCTCTGATACTGCAACGTGTTAACTTCGAGCGTTAACACGCGCGGCAAGGATTTGCGCCGCAAATCCTTGCCGCGAGATGCTTGCAGGTGGGCTTTGCCCGCCATTAAGCAAGCATCTCAAGCGTAAACGCCATATTGATACCCGCGTGGAAAGAAAAATCCTCCGGACTTGCGCCCCGGAATTGCGTTCCGGCCAGAACCTGATATTTTACAGAAAATTACGGATGCGCGAACAAATGCAGACAAAACCCCACCTGAAGGCAAAAGGATTTTCCTTTCTCCCGCCTCTGGCGCTGGCCGGAGGACTCGCCCTCGCCGTCAGCTGGGCGCTGATCTTTGTTTATGCTCCTAGAGAAAGCACCCTCGGCCTGCCCCAGAAAATTTTTTACCTGCATATGCCCTTGGCCTGGTGGGCATTGGGCGGATTCTTCCTGACCTTTGCCGCCAGCCTTGTCTATCTGCGCACGGAAAAGGATTTCTGGGACTGCCTTGCCGGGGCCTGCGCCGAGGTGAGCCTGGTCTTCGCGGTTCTGTCCATAATTTCAGGCTCCATTTGGGCCAAAGCCTCCTGGGGCGTGTGGTGGACTTGGGATGCCCGCCTGACCACCGCCCTGGTGATGTGTTTTGTCTATTCCGGGTATCTCGTCGTGCGCGGCCTGGATATCGCCTTACGCCGCAAGGCGAAGATCTGCGCCGTGATAGGCGTGGCAGCCTTTCTGGACGTGCCCCTGGTGTTTCTCTCGGCCCGCCTCTGGAGCTATGTTCATCCGCCCTCAATCAGCCTTGAAGCGGAAATGAAGCTGACGCTCATTGCTTGCATCGTCTCTTTCGCCATTCTGTGGGCGGCACTGGCCGGCTTGCGTTTGCAGGCTGCCCTGGACGAGCGCCGCCTGGAAACCTTGCTGGCCCTGAAACTTTACGGCGGCGGGCATTAACAATTCGAGACCCACATGGACAATTATCAATGGATTATGTATGCGGGCCTTGCCGTCTGGATAGGACTGGGCCTCTACCTCTATCTGCTGACGCGCAGACAAACCCTTTTATCCGGACGCATCAGCCGCATAGAGGAAAAGGAATGAATCCCGGCAGAGGCGTTGCCTCCTATTTTATTATGTTCCCGCTCCTGCTGGCCTTGGCGGCCATGCTCGTATTTTCCGTAAAAGACATCGCGGACGGGGAAAAACCCGCGCCTGAGGCAAGGCGGGGCGATGCAAACACCAAGGGCGAAGCCCCGGAAAATCGTATGGCGCCAGCGCCTGAGATGGCGGGAATGCCTGAACTTACCGACGCGCGGGCCGAAGAAGTAGGCGAACTCATGCGTTCCCTGCGGGAGAACCCCAACGACCCCGACACTCTGGGCAAGATAGCGGAAATTTTTATATCCGGGGCTGACTGGGTGCGCGCGGAAATCTTCCTGAACCGCTCCATACTGAGCCGCCCTGGTGATCCTCGCCCAAAGCGTCTCTTGGGTATGGTTCTGCACCGACAAGGACGAAATGCCGAAGCCGCGAAACTCCTTGAAGAGGCGCTAAAAAACCACACAGACCCGGACACGCTCTATAACCTGGCGATCATCTACAAGTATTCCCTGGACAACAGAAGCAGGGCCGAAGAACTGCTGAACGTCCTCGCAGGATTGCCGCAGGCCGATCCGAACCTGAAGGAAAAGGGGCGAAAGGAACTTGACACCCCTTGACCCGCTTGCGGCAATCGCCTTCGTCGCGGAAAAAAAAATTGAGGAAGCCATAGCCGAAGGCAAATTCGAAAACCTCCCGGGAACAGGCAAACCCCTCGTTCTGGAAGACCTTTCCCATCTACCCGCGGAAATGCGCATGGCCTATACCATTCTGCGCAACAGTTCCCATCTGGAAGACAAAATCCCCCCCGGCGCATTGGCGCGCACGGACGACCTGCTTGCGTACGCTCCAGAAGAACGGCGTGCCTGCGGAAAAATGCGGCGCTTGAAGCTCATGCTGGCGCGCCTGCGCAAAGGTGAGAAAATAAAGCCATCGAACGCGGCACCGGCTGCTGACGCTTCGGACACCCCGTACATGGAAAAGCTTTTGGAAAAACTCTGATCCCAGTTCCAGAGACAAAACGGGCCAAAACTCACCATTTTTTCTGGCGTTGCACCTCCAGAGCTTTCGCCTGCTCGTAGAAATCGGAAAATCCCGCCTGATGCAAGGCGTCCAGAACCAGTTCGCTCCAATCCCAAGCGGCATAGATCACGGGCTTATGGAAGACGCGACGGAAATTCTCCATCTCGCCCCTGTAGAATCTCTCCTTGGGTGTGTCCAGACTCTCCCGCAGGTGTTCCTGTAAACGGGACAACTCACCTTCGTACCATTCCCGGATATCCTCCGGCTGGTTGTATTTCTTAAGGATATGGCCATAGCCGTTATCCTCCAGAATACGGCACAGGGCGTCGTGGTGCCTGGCTTTAAGCCAGCGGCCGAGCTCGGACGTGGGTATGTTTTCCGACTCCACCTCAGCCATGTCCAGCTTTGTCTGGTAGTACGTATCCGGCACGACGGAGGCTGACACGATGCCGGCGATGGTCACCAGCCCCCGCAAAATGCGACTGTTTGAAACCCCCTGCCCACAGAAGCCGACTTTTTTGCCGCATTTTTGCCCGGTAAATATGGTGACCAGTATGGCCCAGACCACGGCCGGGTCCTCCTCGTCATAAATATGCGACAGACGGGCATTGTCGCGATCCGTGGCCAGCACCATCTGTGTCATGTCGTTGGAGCCTATGGAGAACCCGTCAAATTCACTGATGAACTGTTTGGCGATGATCGCGTTGCTGGGGATCTCGGACATCAATATGATCTTCAACCCATCCTGCCCGCTTTTCATCTTGTGCACCTGCTCCAGATAGCGGCGCATGCTTCTGGCCTGCTCCAGAGTGCGCACAAAAGGCAGCATAATCTGGAGATTATGCCCTCCGTATACACCCCGGGCCATTTTGAAGGCTTCAAGCTCCCAGTCGTGCAGGCCGCGGGAAACCCCGCGCCAGCCGAGCATGGGATTGTCCTCAGCCTGTTCAAAAAGCAGGCCGCCCACCAAATTCCGATACTCGTTGGACTTAAAGTCCGTGGTACGGTAAACAATGCCCTTGCCGTAGAAGGCCATGGCGAACAGGGCCAGACTTTGCGCCAAGGTCTGCACATAGTGCTCGCGCCCGGAACGGTAGCCGCGCGCATGGATGATTTCGCGAATGACGGCGGGGATACCCTGCACGGCCTCAATTTCCGAAATCATGCCGGTGCGGTGCCCGACATCCTCACGCACTGTGCGAATCTCGTCCAGAACTTCCCGGACATAGGGATCGGCGGCGGCAACTTCCGCCATCCCGCTGACCTGGGAAGCGATTTCACCGCGCCGGCGCACCACTTCCGGGTCATTGCCGGACAACAGGGCCAGTTCGTCGTCAAACCCCACGACATAGCGGATATGCTCCTCAAGGTCGCTCGTGCTCTTAATCAGGTCCAGGCGCCTTGAGGCAATATCCATATATTCGTCAAGCTTACGCTCCAGCTCCCGACCGCGCCGGCGCACGGACAGCACTTCCTCTTCGCTCCCCCCCTGGCTTTCCCTTTCAAGCAGGCGATCCATCTCCCCGCCGATCCCGGTCAGCCTGCCCACATAGTCACGCAGGCGGATGTTGACGAAGATAATGCCCATGTTAAGCTGCCGCCGTATGGTTTTGGTCAGCCGTTCATCCAGTGTCTTCAGGTGGTTGCGTATCAAGACCTCAAGCTCCCCGGTGTCGTAGGCGTCAAGGGCCATGGGGTGTACACCGATATTGCCGAGCATGAATTCGGCGCGCAAGAGACCTACCTCGAAATCCTCGATTCGGCGCAGGCGGGAAAGGAACATGGCCTGACCGACATCGGCAAGTATCAGGCCTACTTTGGTTTTCGTGGGCTGCAATTTGGAGAGGTCCATCTCCCCGCCCACATCGCGCAGGGGCAAAAGGCCGCGGTAAACCGTGCCGGTAGTGCCGTCTACAGTCACTTCCATGCCGTCCAGGGCGCGCAGTGCTTCCACCCGCTGGATGCCTATGACGGCCGGAATGCCGAGTTCTCGGGAGGTAATGGCCGCGTGCGAGGTGTCACCTCCCACATCGGCAAGAATAGCCGACGCCACGCGCATTCCCGGCACCATATCCGGATCCGTGCGCTCGGCCGCAAGCACGTCACCTTTGTCGATTTTGTTCAGTTCCAAGGCGGAGCGCAAAAACTTCACTGTTCCCTGTCCTGCCCCGCGCGAGGCGCCATTTCCCTCAAGCAGTATCTCCGACAAGGCGGCCGCATCCGGGTCGATTTCCTTGCGACGCATGAAAATAATGTCCGGATGCAGCGTGAATTCCTCGTTCCAGCGCGTTTCCGGCCTGGCCTGCACAAACCAGAGCTGATCCGCGAAATCAATGCAGAATTCGGAATCCATTATAATCCCGCCATAGGCCCGGCTGATGGCCCGCACTCCCCTGGCCACGCCCTCGGCATTGGCAATGGACAAAGCCCAGCGCCCTACTTCGAATTCCGGCACGGGCACCTTCTTTGTTCCTCCGCCGTCGTCGTAAACAATCTTTATGTTTTTGCAACCCATCTGGCGGATGACTACCTCATGCCCGTCATCCCTGGTGAACACAAAATACTTGTCCGGGGTCACCATGCCGCCGACTACCGCCTCACCAAGCCCGTAACTGGCGTCTATGGACACAAGCTCGTTACGCTCGGTGCCGCGGCAGCCCGTGGCCGTGTCCGCGGAAAAAGCCGTCCCGGAAATCGCCGGGTTTATCATGCGCATCACGCACACGGAAAGCGAGGTGTTCTCAATCGCCCATTCCCGTTTGGCCTCGGCGGCGATAGAATCGTCTCCGGACTCCTCAGCCAGAGCAATGGCGTCCAAGATGGCCTCGCGCCTGTATGTCATGGAGCGGAGATTGTAAGCAGAGGCGCAGTCCCAGTGATAGGCGGCCGTCACCTTATCCGCCGTGCGTATGTTCAGGTAGGTGTCCTGAAGTCCGGCGAAAGCCTTCTGACGCGAATCCTCGCCGGCGGCCGAGGAACGCACGGCCACGGGCACGTCCTCTTCCCCCGCCTCCGCGCAGATTGCCGCATACGCTTCCGTTACAGCCGAAGCAACCGCGCGCGGCAAGGGCACGGAGAGAATCGCCGCCTGGACGAGTACTGAGCGCCTGCGCAACTGGTCTATTCCTTCCGGAGAAGTCGCGAACCCTTCCACCACGGTGTTGATGAAGCTTCTGAGCTTCACCTGACCCGAGGTTGCGCCTTTGTTTTCATTTTCCGCGCGCACGGCCCGGCCCAGATTGCGGACAAACTTTTGCAGAAACTCAGGGTCTCCGCTGATTTCAGGGTCTTCCCAGTCGATACGCTTGTATTCCCTGTCCACAACCGCCCTTGTCAAAGGCGCGTTGACCCTGGTTTCGTCAAGAAGCATATGGAAGGCCAGGGAGGATATGGCCCGGAACTGTGGCGCGCTTATCCCCTCAACCTGGCTTATGATCGCCGTGTTGTAGTTTTTCCCGCCCACCAGCAGTTCCGCTTCCTCGCCTATGGCGACTATGTCGGCTCCGCACAGGACGATATTTTTCTTAAGAAGCTCGGCCTTATCTGCGTCCTTGGCTGAAACGCCGCTCTGCGCGTTCTCCACGGAGGGGGAGGCGTCCGCTGCTTTGTCTGACGAGGGCTTGGCCATGACATTCTCCTTGGGTTGGCTCCAGTGTCGCGTCACGCGACAATAGTCGCAGCCCCGCAAGGGGCGCGCGCCGCCGCAGGCGGCGTGAGCAAAGCAAAAACCGTGTTTTTTGCTTTGCGATCTTAACGCCTGTTACGACAGTACAGGCGCGACATCTCACTAGAGCAATTAACGCTTGAAACAGTTCGCTTACGGCGGGCAAAGGCCGCCTGTTCCTGTTTCGCGGCAAGGATTTGCCCGCAAATCCTTGCGGGGTTGCGACTATGGAATTAAGCGCAGGTGTAGGATACAGATTAAAACTGTTCGCCCGTGGCGTCAATGCATGCGGTCATTGTTTTAGGCCGCAATGCGGACAAAAGGCGGCGCCTTCTCCGGCAATGGGCTTCCCGCAATCGGGATTGCGGCAAAGCAGGGGAACAGGGCCGAGTTCGACTATAAGTTCGCCTTCGCGCACCGGCACCATCTTCCGGCTCTCCTTGTAATCCGCGGTCTTGAGCACGCGCTGCACAATTCCGTCTCTTTGGGCGAGCACGGCCTTTTCCTGTTTCATTATCGAAATGTTGAACAGCTCTTCACCTTTTTTGACAACATCCCCCGGATGCACGTACATCACCCAGAGATCCCCGTTGCTCGGCGCGCCCACATGAAAGGAGTTGTCCGGATCGGCCATGTCCACGGAATCCACGCGAAGTCCTGACGGCTTGACTACCTGGACCTCGCAGCTCATGATCTCCGAATCCAGAACATAGCGGACAACAGACACCCCATTGGCATCCGGGGCCTGAATAAGAATTATGTGCAGGTGATGAGGCTTGCCGTTGGAATCGTTAAAACTAAGCTCTTCCCCGGCCAGCAGACCTTCAAACCAGACCCACAGAGGGAGATTGTTCGGGTCTCCGTATCTATGCCGAAACTCTATGCAGTTAACGGCATCTCCAGGATGATTGAGGAACATGAGCAACTCATTTTTGCTCGGCTCACGCAACAATATGGAACGCAAAGCCGCGCGTTCGGCCTCTATGTCCACTTCCGGCAGGGCGTCCAGAGGAGATTTTTCCACACGCTTTGCAAGCGCATCTTTCCAGTGCGCGCCGAAGGCGCTTTTGTAGACCCAGTCCGGAGGGAAACCGAAGGGAAGTTTGCCGTATTTCCCAAGCAGCAGATCCCGGAAGGCGTCATTGCAGTTCGCATACAGGGAAAGACGCGCTGCCCTGATCTCCGGGCTGATCTCATCCTCGCTGTGCCCTGTGACCTGCTCAAGTATCTCAAGGAGATATTCCACCTCACGCTCGCCCCCGCGCCTGAAGGCGGAAGTAACGGCCAGAAAGGCCGTGTTCCAGGTGATCTGGGAGCCGGGGGTAACATCGTGGTAGAGCACCACCTTGCGCGTTCCAGCGAGAAAGCGCAGCATCTGAGGCAAAAGGCTGATATATCCCTGTTTCATGGCCCCTTCCTGCGAAGAGGAAGTAGCGCCTCCGGGCATTCCGTGGCTGGTCACGTCATAGTCGATGCCCTGAAAATAGGGGGAGGTGTAACGGTCATAATAGGGCATGATCTGTTTGAGCACATAATTGCCGTCACGGATCACGCTTTTGTTCAGCGCGCATTTCAGGCCGATCTCCTCTTCCAGGTAAGCCGCAGTCGAAAGGACTTCGCCTTGTCCGTACCAGCGCATGCCAGCGCCCAGAGAAACGTCAGTGATACGCACGCCCGCCTTGGCCGCGGCGGCGACAGCGGGCACAAAAAGACCGTCCGTGTAATGGCGGTGATACTGCAAGACAAGATCCGGCCATTTTCTACGCAGGGCGAGCACCAGATCGCTCATCATGCGCGGCGGGCAGGCCCCGCCCATATCCTTGAGGCAGAGAATAATCGCGCGCGAGGCATCTTTCCGGGTCAACCCGGTGACTGAGGCCGTCTGTTTGACTACCTCCCCCACAACTCCCAGATAATGTTCCACGGTAAAGCCTCGGCCGAAAGTCAGGGATACGGCCGGCTCAAAAACAACCTCGGACGTATTCAGCGCCACTTCAGCAAAGGGGCGCATATTCTCAATATGGTTCAGAAAATCAAAGCAACGTATGACGTGGTAATCCTCACAAATTTTTTCCGCCATAAGCCGCATCAGGTTTCGCGGTTGCGGTTTATACCCGAGCACGTTGGTGGAACGGACCAAAATCTGCTTCATGGTCTTGGGGGCCAGCCTGTTGAGTTCCTCCGCTTCATAGAAGGGAGAGGTCATGTTGGCCATCATGTTCACATGAAAGTGCGCCCCCCCGCCGGTTTCCAGGGAAAAAAAACAGCTGTTGTCCAGGTATGGGGCGAGAATCCTGTCCTCCGCGAGACGAAAACGGTTGCCGCTGTTCGATTGGGTATTGTCCCGGCAGGTGGTTTCGCAAAAATGCATTATCCCGGAATCCCTGATGTAATCGAGCAGGGCCTTTCGATCTCCCTTGGGATAGGGGGAAGGCAATCTCACCACCGCCCGGGGTATCTCGGGCAGGACAAGCTCGTTGCGGGGCAGGCGCGGGGTATCGCTTGAGCGGTATTCCCCGATCTGGATGAAAGGATTGAAACCACGCGCGGAAATTTCGGCAATCAGACGGGCGTTACGCTCGGACTCCGGAGCGAGATCCGAATAATACATCAGTTCCGGGTTAGAGGCGATAAAACGCGTATCGCACCCTCCCCGCCTGAACACAGGGTGCTTCACCACCTGACGGAAAAAGGGAATGGTGGTCTTTAAGCCGCCCACGGTATATTCCTCAAGCCCCCTTTCAATTATGCCCAGTACCTTTTCCCAGTCCTGCCCGTAGCCTATAAGCAGCGCGCCGGCTGAATCATAATTGGAGGGGAACTCGTAGCCGGCGCTCAGATTAGAATCCAGGCGCACGCCCGGACCACCCGGAGAGACGTAACGGGTGATGAGACCGGCATTGGGCGCGAAATTCCTCTGCGGGTCCTCACAGTTGATACGCACCTGCATGGCAGTATGCATGGGCCGCATTGCGGACTTCCCGAACCGCAGACGGCTGCCGAAGGCCACGGCGATCTGCTCCTCGACCAGATCAATGCCGTATCGACATTCAGTGATGCCATGCTCCACCTGAAGACGGGAGTTTACTTCTATGAGATACGGCGTCCCTTCCTCGTCGATCAGAAATTCCACCGTGCACAGGGAATAATAGCCTACCGCCTTTACCAGGGCGCAAGCGTACTCCTTGAGTTGTTCGCGCAGCCTCGGACCAAAAGCGGGCCAGGGGGAGGGGGTAATCTCTATGAGCTTCTGGTTGTTGCGTTGCAAGCTGCAATCGCGTTCATCAAAGGCGAAAACATTGCCATAGGTGTCGGCTATGATCTGAATCTCAATGTGCCGCACCCCGGAAAGAAATTTTTCCACGTATACCCTGGGGTTGCCGAATGAAGCCTGAGCCATGGTGGAGGCTTTGAAAAAGGCATCCTCAAGCTCCACCTCATTGTGCACCTCAAAGATGCCCCGGCCGCCGCCGCCGCCTTCGGCCTTGAGCATTATGGGAAATCCCAGTTCCCTGGCAACCGCGCGCGCCCTGGAAACATCCACCGCCCCGTCCGAACCCGGCACCACCGGAATGCCGAGCCTTTGCGCGAGCCCGCGCACCTGCACTTTGTTCCCGAGCAGCCTCATGGAATCCGCTGTGGAGCCTATAAAAACCATGCCTGCTTCCGTGCAGGCGCGCGGAAAGCGGTCGTCTTCGGAGGCGAAACCCCAACCGGGATGGATGGCGATAATTCCCCGCTGTCTGGCCAGGGACACGATATGATTTACATTGAGATAGGCTCGGGGGTCGGGTCCGAGCAGCAGCAGCTCTTGGGCCGCGGAAGCTGCCGGGGCGGTCTTGTCCATGTCCGTTGCGGTCATGACGGCTATGGCGTCAAAGCGTTCACGAATGGAACGGCAGATGCGCCTGGCGGGAATGCCCCTGTTGGCCACCAGAATAGCTTTGCCCTTGAGCTCGCGTACCACGGAATCAAATGTTTTGATGCCCATTACTCCCGTTCTCCCCATCTTCATATGAATTTGCGTTCAAGCCGCCTGAATGCTTCGCGTCTGTTTTTTTGCGAAACAGCCAAAACCTGGTTTCGCAAAAAATCATGGGCGGCGGCATCCGCTACTCAAAACCAATTTTGAGTGGCGGCATATCTACGTTAAAGTCAACTTGGCATCAAAAGGCGCCGTCGTCCGACAAAGAGACACAGCCGGCAAAAATCTCCTCTACTCCGCCATCCGGTCGCCCCAGAACAAGTCCACCGGATGCGCCAAGACCGATGATGCGCGCGCTGTATTCCGATCCTTTGCCCTCGTCAACGCGGGCCATACGCCCGACCCAGGCGGCCAGCCCTGACCTTTCGGATATGAAAGCGGCCAAAGGCCTGCCTTTTACCCTTTGCGGGCAATCAAGCATAATGCCGCTCAGCAAAAGACGCCACAAGCGAAAAGGGACATTCAGGCCGGGTCTCCCGCCCGCGGCAGCCGCATTCGCTCCGGACGGAAAAAGCGCCGCCGCCGGAAGCGCCGCTTCCGGCCGCAACCGCTCCGGGTCAGGCGCCTCCGCCAGATTGATGCCCATGCCGGCCATCAGCACCTCCCCTCTTTCCTCAATAAGTATGCCGCCGATCTTGGCTTTTTCGCAAAGCAACAGGTCATTCGGCCATTTGAGGAAAACGGGAAAACCCAAATCACGCAACGCCTTGCAGACCAGAAGCCCCAACACCAACGCGGCGGCATCGCCGCTCAACGCCGACTCCACGGGCAGCCTGAAGCTGACGTACAGGTTTCCGGGAGGGGAATGCCAAGGGCGTCTGAACTGACCGTAACCGCCGCTCTGGCTGAGAGCGAGGACGCTCCCCCATTCCGGGAGAAACCCGTCCCCAAGCAGCCGCCAGGCGAGAGAAAAGGTTGAGGCACAATCCCCTGCCAAAAAACAGGGGGCGGGCACCGAGAGACCGTCTACCGCGTCCGTCCCGCGCAAGATGCGTGCGGCACACTCTTCCGGGGATCGCGCCATCGCATCCGCCCAAAGAATCTCAAATCCGGCTACACCCTGCAGGGCCGCGGGGACAAATCGCTTGTCAGCGGACGGCGTTGCGCCCAAAATACGACACAGCCCGGCGCGGTCAAGCGGCACGGCGCAAGACGCCTGATATTCACCCAAGGCAACCAGCACAGGTTCAATTCTCATAGCGCACGAACAATCCGGGGCTTCTCCCGGACATAAAGCGGAAATTTCCCCATTCCCCTATGATTTTCCACACCCGCGCCCTTTACGGCGCTGGGAATTGTTTCATAAAGAATTATTCATAAACCCGCAAGCGTAAAGGCGGCCGGCGCGCTTATTGGCATATGTTCCTTTTTAGCATATCCTGAAGCCATGCATGAAGCCTCACTGATCCTTTCCCTTCTGGAAATTCTGCGCGCGGAAACGGCAAAACGCGGCCTCAAAGGCCTTTCCTTGGTGCGCTTGCGTTGCGGAGCTCTGAGCAACGCGTCGCCCGAGGCCTTGGAAACGGCTTTTACGTACATGGCGGCCGACACGGAATTCGCCGCCACACGCCTGGAACTGGTCGAAGAACCCTTGCGTCTGGCCTGCGGCGGATGCGACGCAGAATTCACGGCGCACGGTTTTCCTGCGGCGCTGATTTCTCCCTGCCCGGAGTGCGGAGAGGAGATAGGACATAAGGTGCTGGCAGGCCGTGAATTATGCATTGATTATATGCTGGCGGCGGATTGAAGCCGCTTGTATGGGAACGGGCATGGACGAGATACTTGGGCATAATATTTTTGAATTCAACGATAAAATCGCGAATGAGATGAGAAGCGTCTTTGCCGCGCGCGCTCTGCTGGTACTCAACCTGATCGGCTCACCCGGAGCCGGCAAGACGGCGCTTTTGGAACGCACGCTCATGGATTTGCGCGAAGAATTTTCCATGGCGGTAATCGAGGGCGACTTGCAGACCGACAACGACGCCCGCCGCATCGCCGCCGCTGGCGCCAGAGCCTTTCAGATTAACACAGGCGGCGGCTGCCATCTCGACGCTTCAATGATACGCAGGGCCATAGAGGAATTCCCCCTTGACGGTCTGGATATCTTGTTTATTGAGAACGTCGGCAACCTGGTTTGCCCGGTGGAGTTCGACTGCGGCCAGGACGGGATCGCGGCTGTTTTAAGCGTCACGGAGGGTGACGACAAGCCGGAAAAGTATCCCCTGCTCTTCCATCTTGCCTCGGTGCTGATTTTGAACAAAACCGATCTTTTGCCTTATGTGGATTTCAGCCTGGAGCGGGCGGGGCGTTTCGCCAGAAAGCTGAATAAGAACTTGGACGTGCTGCCCTTGTCATGCCGCCACGGCGATGGCCTGGACGCGTGGTACGCATATCTGCGCAAGGCAAGACAGGCAAAGTTTGCCGGGTCGTAAAACGCGCCCCGGCATCGCGGTTACAGGTAAAGATGCTGACGCCGGAAGACAAAAACCTTTTCGCGGACGCGACCAAAGACGTAAAGCCCGTGGGCGGCAAAGGCCGGGGCATCGCTCCCTCTTCTTTGCCGCAGCCATGCGTGCCACGGTCTCTTCCGGAAAAAAGCCTGTGCGAACTGCTGGAGGACAGCTCCAAATTCGCCTTTCTGCACAGCGGCGAATATTTCGAAGCGTCGGTACTCGATCTTGACCCATGCATACTCGGCCGCCTGCGCGCGGGCAGCTACAGCCCGGAGGCGCACATCGACCTGCACGGCATGAACGCGAGGCAGGCTTATGATGCCCTGCTCCGTTTCATCAGGCACGCCTACGTGAAAAACCAACGCTGTGTGACGGTAATTACCGGCCGGGGCAGAAATTCTCCGGAAGGGTCAGGCGTATTACGTCTCATGCTCCGGCAATGGCTGTGCCGTGTGCCGTTCAAGCGCATCGTACTGGCGTTTTGCACGGCTCAGGCCAAAGACGGCGGAGCGGGAGCGGTGTATGTGCTGCTGCGTAAGTTCAAAAAAAGCAAGGGCAGAATTATTTGGGAGCGTCCGCCGCCCGGCGGGGATTTTCCGGACTGCTGACGCACGCGTTTTTTCGCTTACCGGCACTGCGCGTCAAAAAGTAAAGTTTGATGCAAATTGGTTTTAAGCGGCTGCGGGAAAACCAGAGTTTTGCCGCAGCCGCCAAATCAAAATTGCAGGACGCGATTTCGATTTGAACTGAAATTACAGGAGAGGCTTTGCCAGGGGATTTACGAAAAGCAGAATCATGTTGACAACCAGGGCGTAGATTGCCAGGGATTCTATAAAGGCCAGACCCAGAATCAAGGTGACCATGAGTTTGCCGCCTGCCTCCGGGTTGCGGGCCGTGCCTTCGCAGGCCGCCTTGAGACCAAGTCCCTGGCCGATGCCGCATCCGGCCGCGGCGATGCTCATTCCGATCGCGGCGGCGATGTAACTGAGACCGATGGCGTCGTCAGACATGTAACGAACGGCGCCCCCGGCCGCCTCGGCGGCGCAGGCCAGACCGGCCGTCGCGAGCAGGGCGATGAAGCCCGAAATGATAGTCACTGGTTTACGCATGTAACGCTCCTTAGTTATTTATAGTTGTGGCCTGATGACCGTTCCCGCAATCGGATAATCCCCCCCAGTGTCGCGTCAAGCGGCAACAGCCGCAAACCCGCAAGGAAGGGCGCGCCGCAGGTGCGAGAGCACGGCAGAAACAGAGTTTTCTGCCGTGCTCTCCTATCGCTTATAACGGAGCAAATGCGTAGTTTTAAACGATACATGGCACCGGACACTGGTGAGATACCACGCCTGTACTGTCATAACAGACGTGAGCAAAGTAAAAACTTCCCTCTTCAATGGGCGTGCTCCATGGCGCCTTGCAGATAGATCATTGTCAGCATGTAAAAAATAAAGGCTTGCAAGCACTTGGCGAGAAGGAAAAGAAAATAGGACGGCAGTGTGGACCACACCGGGGCCATGCTGAAGAAGAGAAGCAGCACGATTTCCTCTCCCCGGATATTGCCGAACAGGCGCAGGGTGAGGGAAAGAGGCCGCGCTAAATGGCTCACCAACTCAATGGGCAGCATGAGCGGGACGAGCACCGGCATGGGACCCGCGAAATGCTTGATGTAGCGCGGCCCCCATGAGCGCAGGCCGACATAGTTGTAGTAAATGAACACGAACAGCGCCATGGCCGCGTTGGTGTTTATGTTTGCGGTGGGCGCGTCGAAGAAGGGCAGCAGCCCGAACAGGTTCTGAACCAGGATGAAGAGAAAAATGCCGCAAAGCAAAGGGAAAATTTTTCTTCCTTTTTCGCCTATTGTGGCCACCGTAAAATCTTCCAGGCCGCCGATGACGATTTCCACAAAGTTCTGCAGGCCGTTCGGCACAAGTTGCATCCTGCGCCGCAGTATGAGGCTGGCGACGAAAAGCGCGGCCATGGCGCACCAAGTGTAGAAAACATGGTGATAGGCCTCTGGAATGTCAAGCAGAGTAGCCAGGGTCACCGGATGTTCCATGATTTATTCCTCTGTCGTTGTTTTCCCGAACAATCTCGTTGCTCCCCAGACCGCTATGCCGGCTACCGTGGAAGTCAGGCCCGCCAGTATCGGCAGCGCTGGCAGTTTGAGCGGCCCCAGCAAAAGAACGAGAACCGCTCCGATAAGCAAAAGGCGAAGGGAAAATCCGAAAAACAGACCCAGCCCAAGACCCGCGGAAAAACGCATGTTCGCGCACCTTTCCCCTAACCGGGCCACATGCCAGAGGCTGAAGGTGGAAAGCGCCGCCCCCGCCCCGAAAGCTATGGGAACAGGGGTGAATACGCTCGCACCGGCTCCTGCCAGCAGGGCGAACACGGAAAAAATAATCTGCGTACACAGTATGTGCCGCACGGCGCGCAGGGAAAAGCCGGCGCTCTCCAAATGCCGTTCAAGCGCTTTATGCCAGGCGGCCGGGGAAAATGAAATCATTTTTGCTCGTCGCCTTTCTCTTTGCTTTCCTGTTCCTGGCGCGCGGCCAATTTTTTTGCGTCAACATACACGTTTTTGAAGCCAGCCGCAATGCCGAGCAGCATAAAAATCCCCGAACACCAAGGGTAAGTCTCAAGCCAGTAGTCAAGTCCGTAGCCTATGGCAACACCCACGGCGACCGAGCTGACCATATGAAGCCCTATTGTACCGGCCAAAGACAGGTTGTCCAGATAATTCCTGTCCGTAATATTGAAAAATTTCGCCAGTCCCATGCCGTGTTTTTTCTCCTCGTCGCCCCGGAAAGGCATATAGAGCGGTTCACGAATGAAACGAGTGAACTGCTCTGCAAGGATTTGCAGCGCAAATCCTTGCCGCGAAACAGGAGCAGGCGGGCTTTGCCCGCCGTAAGCGAACTGTTTCAAGCGTTAATTGCTTTAGCCCGCCAAACGCCCAAAGTATAGCCGCGGCCTTGTTTTCGGTCAAGGAGACCCTGGCCCAGGAGACCCTGGCTCTGTGTCGCCGGGCGCATTACGCCTGTGAAATACTTGACGACTATTACGCCA
>JAISZH010000198.1 GCA_031269345.1 Desulfovibrio sp.
GAAGGTTGGTGCGGTTGTCGTCCACCAACATGATCAATGTACGGGAATGTTCCATTATTCGTCCACCTTAAAGCTTTATTTCGCTTTCCATGGCAACTTCGCTGAAAAAATCCTGCATCCGCCTACATTACACTGTGCGGGCGAAAAATGAAAAAGAAAATGGTCACGCGCCTGGGTCACGTTTTCAGGTATTTTTTCTACAACACTGTGTAGTAATTTATAAAATTTGTAAAATTGGTCTGGGGGAATTTTTTTACGGGAAATGAGTATAAATGATAACTTGCAAAAAAGATCAAGAACGGGGCTTGTACACGTTTGTACACGCTGAATATAATAGTATTAAATGGTTGAATTTATTTTTTTGAAAAAAATACGAGCATGATGCTCTCTGCCGCATCAAGTGCTGGAAGGTCTGAAAGGGAGATATGCCGGTGGCAGGATTCAGAGCAATTTTTGAATGAAATTAAGAGGTTGCTCCGCAAGGATTTACTCGCCGTAAGCAAGCGTCTCCGGCGAAAAAGGTTCTAACGGGAACCGGACTTGTCATGTTCCGCCGTTCCGGCGATGGCCGGGTTTTGGGCGGCAAAAAGGGCCATGAGCGCGACGCGGTTGGGGACTGCTGTTTTTTGCAGCATACGGGATACGTACTTGCGGACGGTGCTTTCCGCCACATTCATGACCTTGGCGATGTCATCGGTGGGGCGGCCTTCGACCAGCATCGCCATGACAGAAAATTCCTGCCTGCTCAGACTATAGTTTTTTGCAAAGGCGGCAAGACGGCCCGGATCAACCGCCATCGGCAAGCCCGTCTCCGGCGTGGACGCCGCTTTCTCTTGCGGCAAGGCCCATAGTTTCGGTTTTCCGATCAGCAGAGAACGGAAGCTCCACAGGCAACAGACCGTTCCCACTGCCAAGAGTAGCGCCCCAGCGAAGACGCCGTTCGGAAACGCGGCGAGAGGACCGCGCGACAGAGCGCCGACAGGCTGCATGAGGTGCAGGCAGTGGACCAGAGTCAGCAGCAGGGGAAGAAGATTATGGGTCTTCATCAGCCGGGCGCAAACCGTAAACACGGCCAGCAGCAGGGTTTGCCGCGCCACGGAGACAAGACAGAACAGGGCCAGGGGATCAAGCAAGCCGCCCGCTTGGGCAAGACCGAGGAACGGTGCGAGCAGACAAACAGGAATAAGCAAAAGCATGAGCCTGCCGGGCTTTTCTCCGTCCAGCATCCGCCCGGCCAGGGGCAGAAAGAACAGCGGAAGGAAATACGGCGGGCCGACAAGACTCGGCCTGAGGGTTATTTTGGGCAGAGCCATGCCCGTTTCCAACCCTGTGAGAAGAAACAGACCAGCGCCTGCGCCGAATATCCACAACAGGGCCGGGCGCGTTCCCTCGGACGTCTCCGTAATCCAGTCCTCACCCGCCGGAGTATATCCGCCCGTTTCCACATTGCCGTGCGCATAGAGAGCCGCTGCCAGGCACAGGCCCGTGCCGCCCAAAGTCAGGAAATTCAAGGTGAACAAGTGAAAGGCTTGTTCGTTTGGCGCGGGATTGGCGAACGCGCCGCCGAGCAGGGGGAAAAGAGTTACCCACAAGAGTTCTCCAAGGGCCATGATCAGACCGTAGAAAAACCCTTCTCGCCCAGCTGGAGCCGTGCGAAAAAAAAGCGCCAGCCCCAGAGGCAGGAAAATACCTCCGCTGATGCCGATCACAGGGGGCCTGCCGTTGAACGCCCAAAGCGGCAAATCTCCCGGCAGAACCGGAACGGCGGCGCAAAAAAGACCCGTCAGGGCCGTCAGGGCGGCAAAAATCCGGTATCTGGCGTTTCGCTGTATTCTTGCGGTGCAATATATCCCCAGGCCCGTCAGAAGCGCCACGACGAAATGAAAGAGTGCGACGGGATCGCCGCCGGGTTTTCCGCCGCCGCGCAGGTTCACCACAATCACCGCAAAGGACGAGGCGCAGTAAAGCAGACCCATGCTCAGAGCGGGAAGTAAAAAGCTGTCGCGCCGCAACCGATCCTCTCAGTCTCTGGAGTACGCGCCTCTCCCCACAGTGCGGGGTCCAAACCCCGCCCAAGCGCAAGACGCATGGGCCTGAAGGCTCATGCTGCCCTTGGTATTCCCGGCATGATAGAGTAGTCATAACCTGTTTGCAAGACACAATTGTTTCTCACAATTGTTTCTCTACACCCCAAGCCCGGCCATCGTACCGCCCGCAATCAGCATGTCCGGGACAATGGGCGTCATCTTCTTCCATTCCTTTCCGTCTTCGGCAAATGCCCTGGCCGCGTGAACGCCTAAGAAGAATCCGCCGCCGATTTTCCTGCGTTCCAGGCGCGAATGCTTCTTGCTACCTTTTTGCGAACGCCTTCCCATGTATGGCGTGTAAGAGCTGACGTTTCCATATTGTCAAGCATTTTGCGATACAACTCCAATGGCACGGCAAAACTCATTTCATCGGTTTTCATGAACTTACGGGCTGAGGGATCCAACCCGCCCAGTACCGCGCGTTCGACGCCTTGCCGCTCGTAAACCAGAGGCCAGGCAATGATGTTGGTACAGTTCGCGCCAAAAGGCGCTATTACAGCATCGTGCCGCCCAACCGTGTAGATGGCGAGGGAATTAAGCCCGGTCAGTACCTCCGGTCTGGCAAAAAAGACAACGACAAGCGGCCTTTCCATTCCGAAAAACTGTTCCAGCGGTTTGATGACGCAATATTTACCGTTACCCGGGGGGAGGGCGCAAGCATCCATGAATGCCCGCATGCTTTCAGGCGAAGGCATAAAGTGTTCGCCTTCCATGTTGGTGCCGGGTACCCCCGTGGAAACGAACATGACGTTCATATCAAGATATGGCCCGTATACGCCGGAATAATAGCCGCCTCCCATACAGCCGCATTCCTCGTGACTTATCCAGGCCGCCTTTTTCTTTTTCCGCGCCAGCCAAATATTTCCAAAGAGGCAGGAGAAGTTGCCGAAAGCCTTCCGCCAGTCAATCTCTCCCGCCATCTCACGTTCGCGACTGAAAATTTCTCCGGGTTTGGGGCCATAGCCATCAGGTTTTTCATCGGAATAAAAGATCCCAAACGGCGTTTCATCATGTCCGAGGAGTTCCAGTAACCTCTGCGTTTTTTCCATGATGTTTTGCATTGCACAGTCTCCTATTTCTCAAGAGTTGATGTTTTTCCGAGGAAAATCCCATTCTGTCCCTTTGATGTGTCTTGTGATGTATCTTGCAGGTTTTTTTTGACAAGACCGAGGACTTTCAAACATGTGGCGCATTCCTCCGGGTCTATCCCCCGCAGAGCTTGACCAAGAGTAGCCTGAACAGCCTTCAGGCTGGCTTGCTTCATTGTATTCGCCGCTTTGGTGAGGCTCAGTATTTTCCGGCGTGAGTCCGCAGGATTAAGTCTTCGGGCAATCAACCCTCTGCGCTCCATCACCTTTAAGGTGCGGCTCGCGGTTGATTTGTCCACGTTTACGACCCGCGCTATTTCTTCCTGCGCAATATCACCCCTGTTCCAGAATTGCATGAGCAGCCCCCATTGTTCCGAGGTGAGTTCAACGCCCATATCCGTCATATGCTTGTGGAGGGAAGCCACAAGAAGGCGGCTGGCCGTGTATGTCATAAAGCCCATGCATTCGTCGGGGTTATAAAATTTTTTATTCAGATTTATGCCTCCTTCCTCAAAGAAGGGAGAGTGAGTGGATATG
>JAISZH010000024.1 GCA_031269345.1 Desulfovibrio sp.
AGCGCCTACCCAACTACCTCACTTGGCGACGCTTACATGAATATTCCCTTATTTCGCCTCAAGACTGGTTTCAGGCAATCATAAAGGGGAAGATACACACTAAACGCAACTAGAGCCAAATTATTTGATTATTCTTATGCTGTGTCCCTATAAAATCTCAAATATTTTCAAGGTATTATAGATTTTATGGCGACACCGCACAGCGCGGTTTGACCCTGAAAATCAAACCGCCGCAGAAGACCCCGTTTTCCCGCGCCTCTCCGGGAAGACGGGGTCTTTGCTGGAATTTCAAACCAAGACGGTATGGCTCCCCCGATTAAACCTTGCCGCAGTTGCACGACGTAAATGGAGTACCTCGCGTAAAAGATATATTCCCCGTTTGGCAATGTTTATTTGGTGAAGCAATAGCATGGGCCTTCAGTCCCATAAAAAATATGTTCGTTATTTTTGCAATCAGGCACTGGAGCAGTTTCACTTTGAAATTGCTCTAATGCGTTTTGCTGATAAGGTTATGCGGAAATATTAGTTCACGGCGGGCGGGGCCTTATATAAGTTCGCGATTAACGCCCGCCTGACGGCGGGCGAAGCTCGCCCTCGACGGCGTGGATTTGCGCGCAAATCCACGCGGAACGTGTTGCCGCTTGAAGTCGCCCTTTTACAGGTTTCCGCATGGAAATCCGAACAGCGGCCGCCGGCCGCTGTCGCCGCAAAGCGGCGCTGGTCAGCCTGAAACAGCGTTTTCGGCTGACGATCCCCCGCAGGGAAAAGTTTATTTTTCAATGCGGGTATCAATAAAGGTAACACGCTCTGACGCCCGAAGTCGGCAGGCTTTGGCTTGTAACCCGCGATCCGCGCATTCGCCTCGAACCCGCAAGACCAGAGAGGTCCATCATGCTCAAACGCCTGCTCATCCTGCCCCTTGTCGCCGTGGCCGCGACGCTTCTGCCGCTTGCGGCGGAAGCGGCCCGAACCGATGGAAAAATCATCGTGGCCGACGCAAATTCCACCCATCACCTCAATTTATACGTGGCCTTCGAAAAAGGACTGTTCAAAAAGCGCGGGCTGAACGTCGAAATCAAGCAGACCAGCGCCGGCGTGGCCGCCGTGGTGGGAGGCGAAGCGGATATCGTCTTCAACTGCCCGACCGGCGTCATCACCCCCATCGCCAAAGGACAGAACATCACCATCATCGCCCAGGTAAAAGTCCCCTGCACCTCGGTGCTGGTGGTGCCGGTGAACAGCCCCTTCAAAAAACCCGCTGACCTTAAGGGCCTGCAACTGGCCGGTCTTTCCAACACCTGCTGCGCGGTCATCGCCATCCGCGACACCCTGAAACAGCGTTTCAACACGGAATTTACCCTGACGGCCCTGGCGCCCGGCGCGGCTCTCGCCGCTTTGGAAAGCAACGCCGTAAAGGGGGCGATCCTGGAGGAGCCTTTCGTCGCCGAAGCCTTGCTTTTGAAGGATGCCGCCGGCAAACCCAAGTACAAGACCATTTTTGACGGTCATTCCGACGCCGACGGCGACGGCAAGATTGAACCCAATCTGGCCGGGCAGAATCCGCCCTGCCGCACCATCAACGCGAACAAGGATTTTGTCAGGAATAACGGCAAAAACGCCAAGGCCTTCATTGAAGCCATTGACGAAGCGGACAAGCTGATCGTCGCCAACCCCTCGGCCGACGACATCGTCGCCATTGCCCAGAAGTATGTGCCCAATGTCTCCCGGCAGGCAATCGTGAACAGCAATCCCAAGCTGGGCTTCCGGATCAGGCTGGATACGCGCGGACTGATCGGCTATGCCCAAGCCCTGGTCAACCAGGGCACCATTGACAAAAATCCCGGCGAGGCGCTCTTTGCTCCGGAATTCAAAGGTATCTCCTGGTGATCTCCGATCTGTATGAAACAAGAGGAATCCGCCGGGTTTTATCGGAACTCGGCGGATTCGCCAAAAACGCCCTGGGGAACTTTTTTTCCCCGGAATTTCTTTGCCTTTTCATCCCTCTGCTGCTGCTTTGGGAACTGCTGCCCCGTTCCGGCCTCATCCCCGAAAGCCTGCTGCCGCGCCTGAGCACCGTGGCGGCGACCTTCTGGGACATGCTGGTCCACAAAAATCTTTTCTCCCACATCCTCTACAGCATGGGCCGCTTTTTTACGGCCTTCGGCATCGCTGTGGCCCTGGCCGTGCCCATCGGCCTGCTCATGGGCTGGAACCAAAAAATCAGGGCGATTTTCCTCCCCCTCTGGCAGCTTTTGTCGCCCATCCCGCCACCGGCCTGGGTTCCGATGACCATCATCATTTTCGGCATCGGCTCGCGCATGCACATCTTTCTTATGTTCATCGGCATTTTCTATCCGGTGCTCTTCAATACCTACCCGGGCATCAAGGATACCGACCCGCGCTACCTCTCCTCGGCCAGGGTCTTCGGGGCGAGCGAGCTCACCCTGTTGCGCAAGGTCTATTTCTGGCACGCCTTCGGCTCCATAGTCATGAGCCTGAAAACGGGCGTGGCCATGGGTCTGGTGATGCTGGTCATCGGGGAGGCCTACGGCGGAACCATGGGCATAGGCTATCTTCTCGGGCAGGCCAAAGACTATTTCCTGATCCCGGAGATGATGGTCTGCATGGCCGTGCTGGGCTTTATCGGCTGGTTCCTGATCGAGGTTCTGAAATACCTGGAAATTAAACTGGCCGTATGGAAAGTGGGGCGATGATCGAGGCGCGCGGGATCAGCAAATTTTATTCCGTGGTCAACGAAAAGGGGCTGGCCGAAGGACTTACCGCCGTGCTGAACGTGTCCCTGACCATTGCGGACGGCAGGATTGTCAGCCTGCTCGGCCCTTCCGGCTGCGGAAAATCCACCTTTCTGGAAATTCTGGCCGGACTTCAGGCCCCTACCGACGGGCAAATCCGGATTGACGGCGAACTCGTGCTGGAACCCCTTCCCTCGACGCGCAAGGAGATGGAAGAATACAAGCGGCGCTACCGTTTCATTTCACCCCTGGCCAACGGGGTGTTCACCGACCGTCCCAAGCACGACATCGCCATGATTTTTCAGGACTACGCGGTATTCCCCTGGATGACGGCCATCCAGAACGTCATCTTCGCCCTGAACATCCGCGCGGCGGACAAAAAAGGCTCCGAACGGCCCGGTCGTTCGGAAATAAGGGACAAGGCCCGTTTTTACCTGAACAAGGCGGGTCTTTCCGGAATGGAAAACAAATACCCGTCCCAGCTTTCCGGCGGCATGCGCCAGCGCCTGGCGCTCGCGCGTGCGCTCTCGGTGGAGCCGGGGATCATCCTCATGGACGAGCCTTTTGCCGCCGTGGACGCCCTGCAGCGGGAAAAGTTGCAGGACGACCTGCTGCGCCTGTGGGGAGACGCGAAGGCCGGCGGATCTCCGATCACCATCGTCATGGTCAGCCACGACGTGCAGGAAGCGGTGTTTCTTTCTGACGAGGTGGTTGTGTTTTCTCCCGGCCCGGGCGGCACCATCCGCAACCGCATCCCGGTGGACGCCCCCCGTCCCCGGGCGCGGACCAGTCCGGCCATCGTGGATATACAGGAGCGCATCCTCGCCATTCTGCAATACGATATCAACCAGGAAAGCATGTGCGCAATATGAACCGCTCCGCCCCATGCCGGGGCAGAATTTACGAAGGCGTCACCGAGACGCGCGGCAATACGCCTTTGGTGCGTCTTTCCAGGCTGGGGGCGAATCTCCCCGGCGTCATTCTCGCGAAGCTCGAATCCTTCAATCCCATGAACAGCGTCAAGTGCCGCATCGGAGCGGCCATGCTGGATGCGGCCGAGCTGGAGGGAAAACTCAAACCCGGAGGCACCGTCATTGAGCCGACCTCCGGCAACACGGGCATCGGTCTGGCCTTCGCCTGCGCCGCCAAAGGCTACAAGCTGGTCCTGACCATGCCGGAGACGATGTCCATTGAACGCCGGAAACTTGCGGCGATGCTGGGCGCGGACGTGGTGCTCACCTCCGGCAAGGACGGCATGCTCGGCTCCGTGCGCAAGGCCAAAGACCTCCTGGCCCAGATCCCCGGCTCTTTCATGCCCCTGCAATTCGACAACCCCGCCAACCCGGAGGTTCACCGCCGCACCACAGCGGAGGAAATATGGGCCGATACTGACGGGAAGGTGGACTGTTTCGTTGCCGGGGTGGGCACCGGCGGCACCATCACCGGGGTCGGCGAGGTACTCAGGCAACGCGCGCCGGGGGTGAAAATCGTGGCTGTCGAACCGGACGCATCCCCGGTGCTGTCCGGAGGCAGACCCGGCCCCCACCGCATACAGGGCATTGGCGCGGGCTTTGTGCCCAGGATACTGAACCGCGCCGTCATCGACGAGATCGTCCGGGTGACCAACGAAGACGCCATAGCCACGGCGCGGGAAATCGCGCGCCTGGAAGGCGTGCTCACAGGCATTTCCGCCGGGGCCGCCCTGTGGGCGGCCAAAAGCATAGCCGCGCGGCCCGCAAGCGCCGGGAAGAATATCGTGGTCATCCTGCCGGATTCCGGCGAACGCTATCTTTCCACCCAACTTTCGGACTTGGAGGAATAGCCGTGTCGCGCGTCGTCTGCCTGCTTGCCGCAATCTGTCTTCTGATCCTCCGCCCGGCGACTTTGTCCCACGCTTTCGGCAATAACCTCACAAACAGCCTCGGCATGGAATTCGTCCTCATCCCGGCGGGCAGCTTTCAGATGGGATCGAATGTGCTGGACGACGAAAAGCCGGTCCACACGGTCAGCATCACCAAGGCCTTTTACCTGGGCAAATACGAGGTGACGCAGGGACAATGGACGCAAATCATGGGGGAAAACCCCAGTTGGTTCAAGGGGGAAAACCTGCCGGTCGAGCAGGTGTTCTGGAGCGATGCGCAGGAATTCATCCGCCGGCTGAACCTTAAGGAAGGCCGCGACGGCTATCGTCTGCCCACGGAGGCGGAGTGGGAATACGCGGCCCGGGCGGGGCTTGATTCCTGGCCTTCCGCGAAAGACGCCCTGGGGCAGGTCGCCTGGTACGCGGAAAATGCCGGCGGCGCCACGCACCCTGTGGGAGGGAAAAAGCCCAACGCCTGGGGGCTCTGCGACATGCTGGGCAACGTAAACGAATGGGTGGCGGACTGGTTTTCGAGCGTCTATTATGCTCAAAGCCCGGCCAAAGACCCCGCCGGGCCTTCCTCAGGCACGTTCCGCGCGCGCAGGGGCGGCAGTTGGAGCGACGAGGCGGCGAACTGCCGCCCCGCCCGCCGCGCCTTTGACGCGCCGGACAGCAGCGCCTGCGGCCCTCCCGGCTGCCGTTTCGGCGATCTCGGATTCCGGGTGTTGCTGACCGTGGAATAGCAATTTCGAAGTGAAATTGCCGCAGTTCGGCAGCCGTTGACATTTATCCCATTTCCAGGCTCAAATGCGCAATCCGGTTTATGCCGCGCCGACGGCCACGCCGGCTTTTTCCGCCGCATCCGCGCAACCCGGAGCCGACCATGCATGTTTACGGCAGCGCCATTCCAGCCGCCCTGGCCTATATCGCCTTCATCTGCGTTCTGGTTTCCCTGCGCGCGCGCCCTGTCGGTCGCAAGGGACCAGGGCAGCTCACGAATGAAACGAGTGAACCGCTCTGCAAGGAAACGGCGCCGGATGTCCCGCGCCCTGCCCAAGCCGCGCTGTCCATGCTTCCGACTCTGCCCGCGCTGCCTTCTCTGGCCGTATTCCCGCTCCTCCCCGCCGGCAGCCTGCCGCCTCTTGTTCCGACCGATTTCGGCCTCATCATCGTCCCCGGCCTGCTCGGCGCGGCCCTGATCGCGCGGGGCGCGCGCCGCCCCGCGCCAGTGTCGCGTCAAGCGAAAACAGCCGCAACCCCGCAGGGGATACGCGCCGCCGAAGGCGACGCAGCCAGCCGGAAACCGCGCTTTCCGGCAAAGCTATTTGCACGCCTGCTAAAGCAGTTCACGAATGAAACGAATGAAACAAATGAACCGCTCTGCGAGGATTTGCCTCGCAAATCCCTGCCGCTAAACAGGAACAGGCGGGCTTTGCCCGCCGCAAGCGAACTGTTTCAAGCGTTAATTGCTCTAAGACGGCGCGGGCGTGACGTCTCACTGGACGGCCTCGCTTCCCTCGGCCTTGCGGCGGGCATTGCCGCCTTCATCGCCTGGCGCAGGGGTTTGCCTGGAGCGGCCTGCGATCCGGGGGTTTTCACGGCCGTCCCCCTGTGGAGCGTGCTGGACGGAGCCGGACGCATCGGGCTGCTCTGCCTGACGGCCGGGCTTCTGATCCTCACCGGGCGCGCCTTCCCTCCCGAAAACCCGGAAAACGTCGAAGAGTCCGAAAGATACGAAGGTCCGGAAGTCTCAGGAGGGCATGAAAAACCTGGCAACCTCAAACACCTCGAAAATTTCTGGGGGTCCGGCAAACCTGAAAGACCTGAAAACGCCGAAGGCCGGCCGCGCCCGGCGGTCCCGGAAGGCCCGGACTTCCCTGAAGACGCGAAAGACCCCGGAGGCAAAGAAAGTTTCGCCCGATACGCCCTCTGCCTGGCGAGCGGGCAATTCACCCTGGCCCTGCTCCAGCCTCTGACATTCACCCTCCTGTTCCCCAGCGCGCCCGCGGCCCTCGCTCTTTGTCTGGACTTCCTCCTGAACTGGCTTCTGCTTCTCTTCCTGGTCCTTTGGCTCAGACCTTTCGCCGCCTCCAGAGTCAAAGCGGTCTTCGTCCCGCCTCTGCTGCTTGCGGCAGGCGCTGCCCTGTGCCTGATCGACGTTGTTTTGTAGTGTGAAATTGTCTTATGGCGAGATTTGACGCCAATTCGTTTTCGATAGAAAGCAATTGAAAAAAATTGGAGCAGAATCCAGAGAAGTGGTGTATGTGTGGCCCCGAAGCGGATGCGAAGCGGCGCGCACCTCCTTGCGAGGTTTCGGAGCATGTTGGCTTTAATGCAATTAACGCTTGAAACCGTTCACTTTGGCGGGCAAAGCCCGCCTGCGCCTGTTTCGCGACAAGGGGTTGCCCGCAATCCTTGCCGCGAGATGCTTACAGGCGGGCTTTGCCCGCCGTTAAGCGGCATCTCAAGCGTAAATGCCATATTGTCGCTTGACGCGGCAATGGTATGAGTTGCTATGAATACCCTCTGGCAAAGAAAAGATATTCTGCAGGCAGGCGGCGGCGCCCTGCGTCCGGGCGGCATGGAACTGACCCGGCGCGGCCTTGCCCTGTGCGCCGGCTGTTGCGGCCTTGAATCTTCCGCGCTGGTGCTGGACCTGGGCTGCGGCGCCGGGGCGGCCCTGAGCCTGCTGCTGGCTGAAGGCTACCAGGCCTTCGGCGTTGACGAAAACATCCAGCCGGCCCTGACGGATCGTCCCGGCTGCCGGGGCCGGACGATCCGGGCGGACATAGCCCGCCTGCCTCTTGCCGACGCGAAGGCGGACGCGCTTCTTTGCGAATGCGTACTTTCACTGCTGCCCGACCCGGCCGCCGCCCTCAAAGAATGGCACAGGGTGCTGCGCCCCGGCGGGGCGCTGATTATGAGCGACTTCTACCTGCGCGAGCCGGAGTCCCTTCCGCCGCTGGACGCCCGCCGTGACGCTTCCTGCCCCGGCGTCTCCCGCCTGAACGGGCGCGGCATGGGAGGAGCACGGTTAAGCGACCCCCGCCCGGATGGCTTGCTCTCGCCCGGATTGAGCCAGAGCGGCTGCTGTCTGGACGGGGCGCTTTTCGCGCGGGAATGGGAGGAACTGTTGCGGGGAGCCGGATTTCTTTTACGCGCCCGCGAAGATCACAGCGCGGGTCTGGCCGCGCTGGCGGCGCGTCTTGTCTGGTACGGGCGGGGGGACTTGCCCGAAATCTTCGGGCTTTGCTCCCCCGGCAAAAACCGGCCCCGCGGCGCGCGGCGCTATGGGTACGGGTTGTGGACGGCGCAAAAGGAGGCCGCATGATCCCTGCTGCTTTCGGCGCCACTGTTCCCCTCACTCCTTTGGACGCCTGGCTAGAACGCGCCCTGCCCGCCGGGGACGGGACCCTGCCGGAGCGCATCCTGCAGGCGCAGCTTGCGGAACTGCGTAGATTGCTGGACTATGTGCGCGAACGCAGCCCTTTTTATGCCGAATATCTCGCCGGGCGGCCTCTTTGCCTCGCAAGCCCGGCTGATCTGGCGCGCCTGCCTTTCACCGAAGCCGGGCATCTGCGTGAGTGGAAGAAATTTCTCTGCGTTTCGCACAGCGAGGTGCGGCGTGTTGTGACCCTGGACACCTCAGGCACCAGCGGATCGCCAAAACGCCTTGCCTTTACGGAAAGCGACCTTGCCGCCACGCGGGATTTCTTCCGCATCGGCCTAAGCGAACTCGTCCGCCCGGGAGAGCGTCTGGGAGTACTCCTGCCGGGTGGTGAACGGCCCGACGGGGTGGCGGATCAGTTGCGCCAGGCCCTGAACCTTCGGGGCGCAGAGGTGGAAAGCCTGCCTGCGGCGGTTGAGGAACCGGAGGATATGGCAGCCTGGGTGACGAAGGGAAAATTTCATTGCCTGGTGGCCCTGCCGGGGCAGTTGCGCGCCTTGCTTTCCCTGTTGCCCAAGGCCCCCGCGCCCCTGCGCTCCGTCCTTTCCAGCGCGGACTGTCTTGATCCGCTGTTCGGCGGAGCCTTGCGCAAAGCCTGGGGCTGCGATTTGCGGGACCACTACGGGCTTACCGAAAGCGCCTACGGTCTGGGCGTGGAGTGCGCTGCGCATGACGGCTATCACCTGCGTTCTCTGGACATCTTCACGGAAATAGTGGACGTGCGCACAGATGCCCCCCTGCCGCCCGGAGAAACCGGAGAGGTGGTCATCAGCACCCTGCGGCGCGAGGCCATGCCCCTGGTGCGCTACCGCACAGGTGACGCGGCCTGTTTTCTGCCCGGCCCCTGCCGTTGCGGCAGCCCCATGCCGCGCCTCGGCCCCATACAGGGTAGGATCGAACGAGCTTTGGGCGGAGCGTTTCTTGTCCGGCCTCCCAAGGGCAGGATGGGACGCGCGGGCCGCGCGGCCGCTCCGGAACAAGCGGCCCTTTTGCGCCAAGCCGCCGCCACGGCGCCAAGCCGCGCCGACATCGCGCCGGGGGGAACTCCGTGAAGTTCTGTGCCCTGCTTCTGGCCGGCGGACGGTCCGCGCGCATGGGCAAAGTGAAGCCCCTCCTGCCTTTGCCGCGGAAAAACGCAAGCCAGTGCTCCGCCCTTGAGACCCTGGCCCGCCTGTATCTGAGCGCCGGGGTGCGGGACGTGCTTGTGGTAAGCGGTTTTCACGCCGGGGCCGTGGAAGAGGCCGCGCGCGCCCTGTCCCTTGCCGTCGCGCGCAACCTCCGCCCGGAGCTGGGGATGTTCTCCTCGGTGCGCGTGGGTCTTGAGGCCGCGCCCGCGGACTGCGACGGCATTTTCATCCATCCGGCCGACGTGCCCCTGGTCGGCGGGCATACCCTGAACCTCCTGATCGAAGCCGCTTCCGTGGATTTCAGCGCCGTGCTTGTCCCCTGTCACAAGGGCCGTGCCGGCCATCCTCCGCTTGTGCCGGCTGTTTTCCGGGAGGCGGTGCTCGCGTACGCGGGCGGAGGCGGGCTGCGCGCCGCTCTGGCCGGATTGCCGGGGAGGGAGGTGGACACGCCCGATCCCTTCATTCTTGAAGACATGGACCGTCCGCGCGACTACAGGAAACTTGCGCGTCTCGCCCTTAGAACAGTTCACGAATGAAACTGGTGCCATGTATCGCTTAAAATTACGCATTCGCTTCATTTTAAGCGATAAGATCGCACGGCAAAAAACGCGGTTTTTTGCCGTGCTCACTCCGCCTGCGGCAGCGCGCCGGGCTTGTCCGCCCGGCGGCTGGTACGCTTTTGATACACAGTTTTAAATGTTACAGCGTACTAGGCCTGTTTGTATACCTTGGTGGCGCAGATTTTATATTCCGGCTCCTTGGACGCGTTATCCACCGCATGGTGGAAAAGACGGTTGACCAGTTTATTTTTGTCAAAAAACGGGCAGAAAACCAAACCCGGCATGCAGGTGTCCGTGATGCGCGCGGGAAAGGTCATCTTGTCGCGCCGCGTTTCCAGAACCACCTGATCGCCGTTGCTGACTCCCAGTTTTTTCGCGTCGTCCGGGTTTATCTCCACGAAGGCGGAAGGATAGGCCTTTTGCAATTCCGGCACCTTGCCGGTCATGGTGGCCGTATGCCAATGGTCAATAACCCGGCCGGTGGTCAGGACAAAGGGATAGTCCTTGTCCGCCGGTTCAAAGGGCGGCTGGTAGGGACGCAGGAAGATATTCGCCTTGCCGTCCGGCCGCCCGTAGAAAAAGAGCCTGTCGGGATGATTGGCCGGCACCAGGGGATCCTCGCCGCGCACGTAGCGCAGGTTGGTGCCCGGGTGATCCTCCGTGGGGCAGGGCCATTTGATGCCGGATTCCTTTTTCAGCCTGTCCCTTGTCATACCGTAGAAGTCATAAGGCGATCCCTTGCTCAGGGTCCTCCATTCCTCCCAGATGTCAGCGGCGGTCTTGTATGGGAAGAGCTTGGGATCCACACCCGCTTTTCTGGCGAAATCCATAAGAATCTGAATAGTGGGCCTGCTGTTGCCCATGGGCTTTATGGCCTGTTCGGTGATGGAGTAACGGCGCTCTGTACAACCGTAAACGCCTTCGGTTTCGCACCAGAAAGCCGCCGGGAAGACGACATCCGCGTACTTCAGGGTTTCCGCGTCCATGAAACACTCGGTCTGCGCCACAAAGGCGGTTTCCAGGCCTTTGGTCAGCGCGTTCAGATCCGGCAGGGTGTGCGCGGGATTGGTGCAGTGAATGAACACGGCCTTGACGTCGCCCTTCGCCATGGCTTCAAAGAGGGCAACCGTATGATGCCCCATCTTCGGTTGAATGGTTCCTTTGGGCACTCCCCAGAATTCTTCCATTTCAGCGCGGTGTTTCTCATTGGCCACCATACGCCCGGCCGGAAGCAGATGGGCCAGAGAACCTGTGTCGCGCACCCCGCCGCAGGCGTTGGGCTGCCCGGTCAGGGAGAGCGGCGAGGCCCCGGGCCGTCCGATCTGCCCTGTGAGCAGGTGCAGGTTGTGGATGAGATTGTTGGCCCACACTCCGCGCGTACGCTGATTTATGCCCATGCACCAGAGGGAGAGCGTGCTTGAGGACTCGGCGAAAATCTTGGCCGCCTTGATCACGTCCGCAGCGGGAATGCTGGTTATCTCCTGCACCTTTTCCGGTGTATAGTCCGCCAGAAAGACCTTGTAATCCTCAAATGTGCAGGGTTTGCCGTCGTTGGTCACAAAATTGGCGTAGCGGCCGTAGAAACGCGGATTGTCCAGTTCCTCCCTGATAATGACGTGGGCCATGCCGTTGAGCAGGGCAAGGTCCGTGCCCGCGATGAAGGACAAGTGCAGATCGGCGATTCTGGAGGTATTGGTGCGGCGCGGATCGGCAACCACGACTTTCACGTCCGGAGAACTTTCCTTGCGCTGGGCGATACGACGGAAAAGCACCGGATGGGCTTCCGAGGTGTTGGAGCCGATAATGAAGAAACAGGTGGCGGCGTCCATGTCGTCATAGGTGCCCATGGGCTCGTCTTTTCCGAAGGTGGTCAGGTACCCGGCCACTGCCGAAGCCATGCACAGGCGCGGATTGCCGTCCACGTTATTGGTTTTGAAACCGGCCTTCCAGATTTTGTTGGCCAGATAAGATTCCTCCGTCAGCGCCTGCCCGGAGCCGTAATAGGCAATGGCATTCGGTCCGCTCGCGGCCAGCGCCTCGCGGAAGGGTTTGGCCGCAAAGTCCAGCGCCTCGTCCCAGGTGACTTTGCTCAGGGGCGAGCCCTTGCCTCCACGCCGGATCATCGGTTCGGTAACGCGATCCTCGGCATAGATGACCGGGATGAGCATGGCCCCCTTCAGGCAGAGCAGGCCGGCGTTATGGTTGTTGGGGTCACCCTTTACGGCCACGGCCCTGTCGCCCTTGACGCCAACCAGGACGCCGCAACCGGTGCCGCAGTAACGGCATACGCCCTTGACCCATTTGTCCACGTTTTCCTCATTGCCCGCAGCGGCAGCCGCGCAGGCGGGGGCGCCCACCATGCCCAGAGCCAGGGCGGCCGCCGATCCCTTTAAAAATTCCCGTCTGGAAACAGTCATATTTTTTCTCCTTTCTTTTTTTCCGCGTCTTTCCGCGGAATGCGACATCCCGGAGTTTTCCCGGTTGCCGCCTATAGCAGCTTGTGACGCTTACTTAACGGCGGCAACGCCCGCCTGTAAGCATCTCGCGGCAAGGATTCGCGCTGTTAACCGCCGAAGCGGGCGTAAGCTGGAGAGGGCCGGGTTCATCATCTCGAAAGTAGAATGCTCCTTAGTGCCTGATTGCAAAAATAACGAACATATTTTTTATGGTTATTTTTGCAGGATCGTCGGCGGAAAAACGTGGTTTTCCGCCGACTTACGCCGCCTACGGCGGCGCACAACCCTTCGGGTTTTGTAGTGTTTACTTTTGCAAGTAAACACTAGAAAGAGGTTTTACCTGAAGTAACTTTGTGTTGGTAAGCGTCGCTGTGCATAGGATTCTGGTGTCGCGGATGGCAGGTGCCGCAATCCGGGTTTCCGCCGAATTTCGCCGCCATGCGCTGCATGGCGGGATCATGGCAACCCGCGCAGATTTTCGCCGGATCCGGATTGACGGCGAAGGGTATTGAACCTTTGCCGTCCGGGTCCCCATGGCAGACCACGCACTTCACCAGCATGACGCCATGCTTGGACTCCATCCAGTCCTGCGTCACCCGCGCTGTTGTTTTGGTGTGACAGCTCACGCAATCCGCATACTTTTCCGGCACGGAAAGATGAGCGCCTTCGCAACGAACCTTGGGGAAGGCCCATTCCAGATACAGAAAAAAGGCTCCTACACCGAGCAACAGCACGACAAAACCCCAAATCGCCGTTTTCGCGTCAATTCGCATTGCGCAACGCCTCCTTGTTCCTGACGCGCTCGGCAAACTCCCTGTTTACTTCCAGCCTTCGGTCAAATTTCGGCAAATGCGCGATATTGGCGTGACAGCCCGCGCAATTGCTTTTTGCCTGCCCATTTTTGCCGAGATAGGCATCGTGGGAGATTCCGCCGATATCCGATATCTCTTTTTCGCCTTTGGCGTCCCTGTACAAATCAGTATGACAGCTACGACAGTTGTCATCGTCGACAAATCGCCGGGCGGAGATTTGCAGCGCCGCCCGGTCAAGAATTACCGGGGAGTTGATCAGATGGACGAAAACATCCTTGACGCCCGAATAGGTCTTTACGGCCATATAGCGCGGACCGAAGCCGGGCGGGATGTGGCATTGGGCGCAGCCTATCTCTTTTCCATCCTTGTCCTGGGCGTGAGCGGAACTTCGCAGTTCCTCCCTGTGGACGCCCATCTCATGGCAGACGGACGAACAGAAAGACATATCCGACGTGACGGACATGAGAGGATAAACGCCACATGCCAGAACGACCAGAACTCCGGCAAACAGGATCGCCCGCCTGTACGTTCTGTACGTTTTTTTTCGTTCAGCCATTGCAAAACATCCGGAAACGCCGAAGCGCGCGCCGTGTGAAGGCGCAAAAGCAAAGCGGCACTGGCGTTGGGTAAAACGATGGACACGCACCATGTGCGCGCGCCCCGTGCCGGACCGCGCGCAGCCTCAGAACATGTTTTTTGTTGTCCGCATACTTCGGGCCGGTTCCTCCGATGGATCCTGCGGTCCTTATAGCCGCGCGTCAGGAAGACGCGCGGCGGCAAGCCAAAAGCCGGTTACGCGTTTTTTGTTTATCGGGGCAACATGACAAAAGGAGTTTCACCCTGGCAGAGCAGGCACTTGTCTCCATGCCCACGCGGGTAGCTCTCTCCACAGCAGGGGCACAGCGCAACCGGCCCGCTGCTTTTTTTTCCGAGAAACGAGTTGTCAACGATCATGCCGACCAAGGTTATGAAAGAGTTGCCGGCCTTCTCAATTTCCTGCTCCAGCAGCGCGCCGTCCTGCTGCTCCTTGCTTTTTTCCTTCATGAACCAGGCGCGTATTTCCGGCCAGGGACCGAGGCGTGACGGGTCGACAAAACACCGGACGCCGCGGCCGCTATACTTGTCAAAGAGGGACAAGGCCATCTTTCCGTGGTTGACGAGGTGCAGACGTCCGTTGCCCACACTGCACGGCGTGAGCAACTGAACGGCATCCGGCAGACAGCTCCGCGTCTCGACAAGCGCCTCGAACAGGGTGCCTTCCGGCAAGGCAGCCATCGCGGCCGTCACCATGCGGCCCCCAAGCAGAATGCCGGGCGCGGCGAAGCCGTGAAATTTTTCCGCCAGCCTTCTGAATTCCGCAAATGTGTAGTGGCCGATATTCATTAAACGCTCCCTCGCCGAAACGGCAATCCCCCGCACGGGGCAGGCGATTGCTCCTAGAGCATTTTATCTTTGAGATGATCCCCGCCCGCCTGTCCCATGCCTGCGGGGCTGGCAAGAAAGGCTCAGCAACTGATCACAGGTCTTTCCCGGGTACGGTGTTGATCAGAATTGTGACAGAAGCTATGCTACTATAAGAAAAGATACGCTATAAGAAAGCGCGGAACAACCATGTTCCAACCGGGGGGATTTGGGCGGGCGCCATCTGATCCCGGTGTGCTGTTGTTGACGCCCGCATTGAAAAGTAAACTTTTCCCTGCGGAGGATCGTCAGCCGAAAACGCGATTTTGGGCTGACTTGCGTCGTTTCACGGCGACAGCGGCCGCCGGGCCGCTGTTCGGGTTTCCATGCGGAAATCTGTAATTCTTTATCCCGGCATGGGGGCATTATGAAATTGAAATCGGACATACGCTACGCCATAAGAATTATTTTTACGTTGACCGGTTTGAACAAGCCGGCATCCATAGCCTGGTTGTCGGAAAAAACGGGAATCGCGCAGCGTGCCGTTGAGCTTATCCATTCCGTCTTGAGGCAAAACGGACTTACGATGAGCGCCGTCGGCTCAAAGGGCGGCATCAAACTGGCAGTGCCGCTGGCGGAAATAACGCTCGGCAAGCTTGTTGAAATTTTTGACGGGGGCGTTGAGTTTTTTATCTGCTCCGGCAAAAAAACCAATGAGTGTCCGGACAAACAGAAATGTGCGATGCGATCCGTGTGGAACGGGCTGTCAGACAGAATTCAGCTAAAATTGAATTCCATTTCCCTTGAGGAAATTTTTCAGGATTATGTTGAAAAGCCGTCGGAAACCACGCGCAAGGCAGCGTGCATTGCAAAACAGGATTCTTCGGCTAATTAGCCGGCCCTGGAAAAACATTATAAAATGCGCCGTTTATTTGGAGAGCCGCAGGCAGGCGAAGCCCGCCGTAAGCGAACTGTTTCAAGCGTTAATTGCTTTAGCGCCATGTATCGCTTAAAACTGCGCATTGCTTCGTTTTAAGCGATAGGATCGCACGGCAATAAGCGCGGTTTTTTGCCGTGCTCACGCCGCCTGCGGCGGCGCGCCGGGCTTGTCCGCCCGGCGGCTGGTACGCTGTTTGATACGCTTTTTTAAATGTTACAGCGTACTTGAGGGTCTCAAAAGGGATGTCTGTGTCCGGACGGGAATTCCCCGTGCGTGTGGGAGGCGGCAGATGCCGAATACTTACCGACAACTGCTCGACAACTTGGCAAATGGGCGTGAGGCCGTGTTGCTCACCCTTTGCCGCCCTGATGGGGTAGTCAAGACCCTGCGCGAGGACGCGGGCGTTTTGGGAGACGGGGAGGAGGCGTTACGCGTCGTCGAAGAGGCGGAGGGGTTTACTGTTGTAGAGCGCCTGTCTCCCGCACCCCGGCTGGTCATACTGGGCGCCGGCCATGTGGCCGTCCCGCTGGCGGCCATGGGCGCCATGCTGCGGTTTGAGGTCGTCGTTTTCGACGACAGACCTTCCTTTGCGAACCGGGCGCGTTTTCCGGCCGCGCGTGAGATTGTCTGCGATTATTTCGAGGAGGCGGCCCGGCGGCTTGCTTTTCGCAAAAGTGACTATGTGGCCATAGTGACAAGGGGACACAAGCACGATCAGGACTGCCTGCGCGCCGTTCTGAAGGGAGACCCGCCGCGCTACGTGGGCATGATCGGTTCAAGCCGGCGCGTGCGCATTGTCAGGGAACAACTGCTGCGAGAAGGCTTTGCGCCGGAAATTCTGGAAAACCTGCATGCTCCCATAGGCCTTGCCATAGGGGCGGTCACGCCCGAGGAAATTGCCTTGTCCATCCTCGCGGAAATGGTGCGGGAGCGGAGCGGGCGCTCCTCAGGCGCGCGGAGAGGGTCGGACGAAGGGGCTTTTGCGGATGCGGAGCTTTTGCAATGGCTGGCTTCGGATCACCAGGAGAAGGCGGCGCTGGTAACGGTGCTTTCGGTCAAGGGTTCGACGCCAAGGGGGGCGGGGGCGAAAATGGCCGTTCTTGAGGATGGCCGCATTATCGGCAGCATAGGCGGGGGCTGCGCTGAAGCCGAAGTTGTCATGGAGGCGCGGCGCATAGCCGCTCAGGGCGGCTGGCGCCGCAAAACCGTGGATATGACGGATTCCGCCGAGGATGACGGCATGGTCTGCGGGGGAGTCATGGATGTGCTCATTGAGGCGGAGGCCTGACGCCTACACGAAAGCGTCCTTTCATACCAAGTCGCCTACAAACGGGTTTGAACGCAACACGCCAAAATTTTTGACTGGAGTTTCCCGCCCTGACCTTGGTGCTTACTGGCGTAAACTGAAACAGCGCCTCAAGGCTGAAGGAAGTGAAGCCGAGACAAATTGTCACGAGTTGAAAATGACAGCAGAGGACGGCAAACAGCGCGTGACTGATGCCGCTGACGCTGAAACTCTTTTACGCTTGGTTCAATCCATTCCCAGCCCAAAATCCTTTTAAGTTTAAAATGGACGAAAACTGGAACAGGTATGTACTCAGCGCGAACGCTTGAAGGCTATATCGGCAAGGCGGCGGCGCAATTTCCAGTTCTGCTTCTGACCGGTGCGCGCCAGATGGGTAAAACAACGCTGCTTCGCCATCTGGGCGGCAGCGGACGCACCTATGTTTCCCTCGATGATCCGCTGGTGCTGAGCTTGGCCCGCGAAGATCCGGCCCTGTTCATGCAGCGTTTTCCCGCGCCGGTGCTGATTGATGAGATCCAATACGCGCCGCAGCTCCTGCCTTACATCAAAATGGCTGTGGACTCCGACCGTAAGCCGGGCAGTTTCTGGCTGACGGGCTCGCAGCAATTCCAGTTGATGCGGAATGTTTCGGAGTCCCTTGCTGGACGGGTGGCGGTGCTACAGCTACTCGGTCTTTCCCGGCAAGAAATCATGGGCAACGGAGCGACAAAAAAGCCTTTCTTGCCCACAACACCGTTTTTCACGGAACGTGCAAAGAAATTACGGCAGGCGGCCGCGCTTTCCCTCAAGGAGTTGTACACGCTGATCTGGAAAGGATCGTTCCCGGCCCTGACGCTGGACGCCAACCTGGATACATACTTGTTCCTCAGTTCCTATGTGCGGACGTATTTGCAGAGGGATGTGCGTGATCTGGCGCAAGTGCGCGACGAAATGGCCTTTTTGCGTTTTCTGCGGGCCAGTGCGGCCCGTACCGGCCAGTTGCTGAATATTTCCGAGTTGGCCCGCGATGCGGACGTGTCGCCGGTAACCGGCAAAAAATGGCTTTCCATCCTTGAGGCTTCCGGCCTCATCTACCTGCTGGAACCATGCTTTACCAACGTGACCAAGCGCATGAGCAAAACGCCCAAGCTGTACTTTCTGGATACGGGCCTCGCCGCTTACCTGACGGAATGGTCAAGCCCGGAGGCCCTGGAAGCGGGCGCGATGTCCGGCCCCATTTTGGAAACCTGGATTATGGGCGAACTGCTCAAGAGCTGGCTGCACAACGGCCTGCGCCCGCCGTTTTACTATTATCGGGATAAGGATAAGAAAGAGATTGATCTGCTGATCATCCAGGACGGC
>JAISZH010000036.1 GCA_031269345.1 Desulfovibrio sp.
CTGCGCCGGGAAGGCGGCAACCTGTTCACGGAAACGCGCGAGTCTGGTCTGGCCAGTTCCGGGGCCGCAGGCACCGGCACCTTCGGCACCACCCAGGGCTATTCCCTGGAGCAGAGCAACGTGGACCTCTCACGCGAGTTCGTGAACATGATAACCACGCAACGCGGCTTCCAGGCGAACTCCAAAAGCATCACCACCGTGGACACCATGCTGGAAACGGTAATCGCCATGAAACGCTAACCTCTGAACACATCCCGTCACTTGGCGGTTGTCGCAAGGCCCGGCGCGGTTCCCTCCCCGCGCCGGGCCTGTTGTTATGCCAATTTGCCCCAAAAATCCGAACCGGCGCGGCATCGTCGTGTTTACGGCTCGGCTCTCATTTGAAGTGGATCAGTTTATGGGGAGCAGACCAGCCGTTTATAGAGCAATTAACGCTTGAAACAGTTCGCTTACGGCGGGCAAAGACCGCCTGCTCCCGTTTCGCGGCAAGGATTTGCCGGCAAATCCTTGCAGAGCGGTCCACTCGTTTCATTCGTGAACTGCTCTAAAACCTCTTGTGCGCCAGGCGGGCCTGTTCTATATTTCCGCCAGTCAAACAACCCAAAGGAGTCCTTGTGAAACGCCTTTCATCCTTTTCCCTGATAGTTATAATCCTTCTCTTTTCAGTCGCCTGCAATGAAAAGGAAGCGAAAAGCATAGACACGCGTTCCCTGGTTCTCAATACGGCGGGGGAAGGCAAATGCGCGGAAGCCGAGGGCGCGCTGAACAAATCCGGACTTGAGGGCCACGACCTCTCCGCGGCGCTTCTGACCGTCGCCCGGTGCTATGACAAAAAAGAACAGCGCCGCAACGCGGAAGAATACTACAGCCGTTTTCTGGACAGCGGCGCGGATTTGGAGCCCAAAGAGCGCATGGAGGCCCTGGAGCGTCTGGCCCGCTTCGCGTTTTCCAGAAACGACGCCGCCGCCGCGGAAAAGTACGCCCTGCAGGCGGAGGAACTCGGCGATCCTTCCACCGCCCTGCTCATGCTGCGCTCAGCCATTCTATCCCGGAACAAAAACTTCGCCGCGGCCATCCCCCTGCTTGAAAAGATCCTCCAGGCCGAGCCGGACAACCAGGACGCCCTTACCGGTCTGGCGTCGGCCTATACGGGCATCCGGGAACCGGACAAGGCGAGGGAACTGCTGAGAACCTTTCTGGACAGAAAGCCTTCTCCCGGCCCGGCCCTTGACCTGTTTTTGTCCCTCGCCAGCCAGGCCGGAGATATTGAAGACGGGGAGAAGATACTGGGCAAACTCATGGAACGGGAACCGGCCGCCGAGCTTCCGGCGGTTTTGCTGAGCGAGCTTTACCTTGCGGCGGGCGATGCGGAAAAGGCGGTCCGGTCCCTGCGTTCCTTTCTGGAAAAAAATCCCGAAACGCCGGCGGTGCGCCTGCGTCTGGCCGGGATGCTGAGCGGACAGGGGCAGCACGATGCGGCTCTTGAGCTTCTGGATCAGGTCCAACGTCAAAGCGGAGAGGTCAAACTCGCGCGCGCGGGCGTTCTCATGCGCGCCGGGCGGCTGGATGAGGCCATAAGCGCCCTCAAGAGCGTTATAGACGACCCGAGAGACAGGGATCAGACCCAGGAAGCCAGGACACGGCTTGCCGAACTGTATATGCAGATGGGTCTGCCCAAGGAAGCGGAGAACCAGGCCGGCGCGCTCATTGCCGCCTATCCGGAGAGGATGGAAAACTTCGCCCTGCGCGGGCGCATCCGCATGAACACCCGCGATTTCGCGGGGGCGGTGGAAGATTTCTCCGTTGTAGCCGAAGCCCTCCCACAGGACCACCAGGTGGGTCTGGCGCTTGCGGAGGCTTACAACGCGGCCGGCAACACCAAGGCGGCCGAAGACGCGATCACGCGCATCCTGAGCCGGGCTCCGCAGTTCGGCCCGGCCTACATCGCCCTGACAAACCTCTATCTCGCGCGCGGCATGCAGGACGCGGCCCTGCTCACCCTCAACATAGGTCAGGGCGCGGCCCCGAACGACATCAACATCCCCCTGTTCGCATCTTCTCTGCTGGCAAACAACAAACGCTACAGCGAAGCGGTCAAAATTCTGGAACCCCTGACCGAAAATCCCGATATGCATGTATCCGAAACCGCGTTCCTGCGTCTGGCCGCCATCTACGGAGCGCAGAAAAACTCCGCCAAAGCCCTGGCCACCTATGACCGCGCCCTGAAAAAAAATCCGTCTTCCACGATGGTGGCCGAAGGCCGCGTCCGTTTCCAACTGGCCTCAAAACAGGAAAAGGCGGCCATGGCTTTCGCGGAGAAACGCATGAAAGAAAGGCCGACCGACCCGACCGCGGCCTTTATAGTCGGAGAATGCGCGCTGGCCAACAGGGATGCGCAAAAGGCGGAACAGGCCTACAAGCGGGCGTTGGAACTGGCCCCGAACTGGGAACAGCCGCTGCTCTTCCTGATCCGGATTTACTCGGCCACCAAACAGACGGACAAAGCGATCAAACTGTGCAGGGACGTCGCGGCCAAAAACCCCAACAACGTCAACGCGGAAATGTATCTGGCCATGCTTTTGGAACAGACCGGAAAATTCGATCAGGCCGAAGAGCAATACAGAAAAATCATCGCCACAAAACCGGAATATCTGGCCGCCGCGAACAACCTGGCCTTTCTCCTGACGAGGCACAAGTCCACGCCGGAGCGTCTGGCCGAAGCAGAAACCCTGGCCGGGAAAGCCGCGGCCGGCGAAGCCCCCCAGCCTCTGGACACCCTTGGCTGGGTGCAGCATCTGCGCGGCAACCCCGAAGCCGCCGAGGCCAACCTGAGAAAATCACTGGCGCTGCAAGAGAAAAACGCCTTTGCCCGCTACCACCTGGCGGCCGTGCTCGCGGCGGCCCCGGACAAGGACAAAAAGGCGGAGGCCCTGAACCTGCTCAAGGCCCTGGCTGCGGACAAGAGCTTCCCCCTGCGCCGGGAGGCGGAAAAACTGCAGAAGACCCTGACCGCGAAAAATGAAAAGAAACGCTGACCGCGAAAAATGAAAGGAAACGCTGAGTTGGGGCTCCGCCCCAAACCCCGCCGGGGGAAATGATTTCCCCCGGACCCCCTCAGTTGTAGCCATCTGAAATTTCAACCGGAGATGCGGGGGAATCATTACCCTGCCGGGGGAGTGTGAGGAGGCGTTGCCCCCTCACTGGAATAAATCAGCATTTCCGAAATTGCTCTGGCGGCAGCGCGGGCGGACGCCCGCCCCTTCCGGATGAAAATTGCGGGACGCTATTTTTTATCCGGCGTTGTGGACGTGTTTCATTTCCGCCCGCAGGCGGCCCTCTTCGTCCTTATCGGAGTAAATCAGCACACAGCCGCCCCCGGAGAGCGGGCCGGGGTTGATGACGCGCGTCCGGCCCAGAAAATCCTCCGCCCTGGCTTCATGGATATGCCCGCAGACGCAGAGGTCCGGCTGACGCTCCTCAATGAAGCCGCGCACCGCCCTGCTCCCGGCCGGATGCCCGTTGCCCAGGCGATCACAGGCCGTGCCGTAAGGCGGGCAATGGGAAACAAGCACGAAAACGGGTTCATCCGCCGGCCTCGCTGCCGGGCCTCCCTCTTCCCGCCCGGCGCAAGCCGGATCGGCGCGGATTTCAGCCCGTTCAGCCGCGAAAAGCTCCATCCCCCGCCTGTAAGCCTCGTCCAGCCAACCGGCCATGACCTCTTCCGGATATTCGCTGGGCGTGCGAAAGGGGGTGGGTGTGGACGCGCCAAGCCCCAAGGCGTAGACGCCGGGGAAAAGACGCCTTGCCGAACGGTGCAGGTTCCAGCCTTTTTCCTCAAGCATCCCCGTTACCGCGCCCTTGTCCATATTCCCGATCTGGGCCAGGATATTCGGGTTCATCCCGGCAAGAGGCAAAAGCACGCGCAAGGCGTCTTCCACCCCGCCGGCAAAGGTGATGTCTCCGCTGACTATGACGCCCTCAGCCGCGGCAATTTCCTCCAAAGCCGCAAACCTGCCGATATCGTTGTGCACATCGCCGAAAGCAAGGAAGAAAGGCGTATCTCTCATAACGTTCTCTTGATGAAATCAAATCGTTCCGTCCTGGGATTATTCCGTTGCGTCCCGCTCCGGGGCAGATGCTTCTCCGCCTGCGCCCGGCAGCCCCCAGTCCGCAAGCCTGGCGCTGATGAATTCGCAGACCAGGGCATGTTCGCGTTTACCGTTGCCGGAGACGCGCAAGGCCTCGCCAAAGCAGACGTTCACCCTCTTTTCCGGAGATAAGCCACCGTAATCCTTGATATATCTTCCATTCTGCCAGGCATCGGTGCGCAAGGCAACGGGCAGCAGGGGCACATCCGCGCGCTTGGCCAGCTTCACGGCGATGCTGTTGAAGACGGCGGGATCAAAGACCGGAGTGCGTGTGCTCTGAGGGAAGACGATGAGCGAAATGTCCTTGCCAAGGCGCTCGATTCCGCCTTCCAGAACTGCGGACAAATCCTCGCGCGGATTTTTGCGCCGCACCACGATCGGGTCACGGCTTCGCAGCACCGGCCCGAAGCAGGGGTAGCGGAGCAGGCTGTCCTTGACCACAAAGGTCACCGGCTTGCGCGGATTGATAAGAGAAGGCAGCACAAAAGTTTCCAGCGCGCTCATGTGGTTGGCCACAAAGACGCAGGGTCCTTCCACCCTGTCGATGTGCCCCATGCCGCAGAAGCGCAGGCGCACCCCGCAGCGCTCAAGGGCGCGTACCGTGGCCACGCTCCCGGACACCCACTCTTTTCCCCCGTAGAGTCCGGACCTGGCGAGGTGCCCGTCATGGCGCACAATGTCCAATACGTTGATGGCAAAGAAAAACGAGGGCAGAAAACGCTCAAACCCGGCCGAATCTTCCGGGGTCTCATAGCAATCGCCCGGAAAAGGAAAAAGACTCATTGCCGTCCTCCCTGGTCTTTACCCTCCGGCTTCTTTTTAAGCCGCTCAAGAATCCTTTTGCGCCAGGCATAATGCGCCCCCTCGTCACCCGCGCCCTTGGGGAAATAGAACTGCCGCTCGTGGAGTCCCTCGGGTAGATACTCCTGTTCCACCCAGGATTCAGGGTAGTTATGCGGGTAGAGATAGTCTTTGCCGTAGCCCCAGGCCCTTTGCAGACCAGCGCAGGGGTTGCGCAGGTGCAGGGGCACGGGGTGCGCCCCCCCGCCGCGCACCGCGCGCTGCGCGCCGAGGTAGGCGGCATAGGCGGAATTGCTTTTGGGGGACAGGGCCAGATAGATCGCCGTCTCGGCCATGGGCAGGTAGCCCTCGGGCATCCCAATCGCCTCTACGGCATGCAGGCAGGCGACGGCCAGAGGCAGGGCGCGCGGGTCGGCCAGCCCCACATCCTCAGCCGCGGACAGGATCAGGCGGCGGCAGACGAAACGCGGGTCCTCTCCTCCTTCCAGGAGACAGGCCAGGTAATAGACCGCCGCGTCCGGATCGCTGCCGCGTAGGGATTTGATCAGGGCCGAGGCCAGGTCGTAATGCTTGTCTCCCAGCCGATCGTGCCGGGCGACGATCTCCGGCAGGGCCTTTTTTATGCCCTCCTCCGTGCGCTTGTCCGCAGGCAGGTCCGCCGCGTATTCCACAAGGTTGAGGAGCATGCGGGCATCGCCCCCGCAGACGTTGACCAGCATCTCCAGGCTCTGTCCGCCGAATTCCGCGCCCGCCTCATGCGCCCCGCGTTCGGCAAGCCGCAGAAGTTCCCGCACGGGCAAAGGGTGCAGGCGCAAAACATGCAAGCGGGAGAGAAGCTGGGCAGTCACGCAGAAGGACGGGTTCTCCGTGGTCGTGGCGAACAGGGTCAGTTCGCCGCTTTCAAGCAGAGGCAGAAAAAAATCCTGCTGGGCTTTGGAAAAACGGTGCACTTCGTCCAGAATCAGGAGGTCAGTCCCGGAAAGCATGCGCCGCAACTGTTGTATTCCGGCCTCCGGGGCGCTGACGCGCTTATAGGAGCGCCGTGTGCCGCTGGCAAGAAGCAGGGCCAGACTGGACTTGCCGGAACCTGGAGGACCGTAGAAAAGCAGGCTGGGCAGCCTTTTGGCCCTTAACAGGTTCTCCAGTTTGTCGCGCAAGTGCTCCTGTCCGACAAAGAAATCCAGGTTTTCCGGGCGCAGGCGCTCCGCCAGAGGGGTCTTGCCGCTCATGCCTCCTGCCTCGCCATATAGGCCATGCCCAGGGTAAGGACGGCGGCCGTTTCCCAGCGCAGCACGCGCTCCCCCAGACTGACCGGGAGAAAATCAGCACCGGCGAAAGCCTCGACCTCACGCGGAGAAAATCCTCCCTCCGGACCCAGCACCAAAAGCAGATCCCCCGGAGCGGAAAGATCCGGGAGCCCGAGCAGCCTTCCGCCGGTATCCCCTTCGTACAGCAGGTAGGCGCGGGAAAACCCGGCGCGGCGGGCTATGACCGCCTCAGCCCCGCCCTTGATCAGGGCGAGCTCCGGCACCCGCGCCGCCTCGCATTGCTTGGCGCCGGCTATAAGCGCGGCCTTCCAGCTTTCTTTCCCGGTATCAGGCAGGGCCGCCTGGCTGTAGTCTCCCTGCCAGAACCAGACGGCAAAAGCGCCCAACTCCACGCATTTTTCCATGAACCAGCCCCGGCGAAGGGCTTTGGAAAAGGCGGCCGCCAGTGTACAGCGCGACTTGCCCTCCACTTCGCGCCCTTCCGAAACAAGACTGAGGCAAACCTGACGCCCGCCGGCATCTTCCACCCGGAAAACCCCGAAGCGCCCGCATCCGTCAAAGAGCCGCACCAAAGCGCCGTTACGCAGGCGCAGCACCTTGGAGAGGTGTCGGGATTCGGAAGGGTCAAGCAGATATGGCGCCCGCCATGCCTCGGGGGCGAGATAAAAGGAGCGCAGTGGCCTGTCCGCGGACGTCCGCGCGGGCGTTTTCCGGAGCGTCACAAAAGGGCCGCGCGGGCTGTGCCGCCCTTATAGAAAGGCAGGGCGACGCGCTCGGCCCTTATCTCCGCCCTGGCCGCGCGCAGCGTGTAGACATCGGCATCGGCCAGATCCGCCCGGATATAGGCCAGGGCCACGGCCGTGCCCACGGAGGGGCCGAAACAGGCGCTGGTCACCACCCCGACCCGCTGATCGTCAAGAAAAACCGCATCCCCGTGGCGGGCGCTTCTGCGCCCCGGCAAGACGAGGGCGGTGAGCTTTTCGCGTACCTTTCGCGCCCCTTCCCTGCCTGTGTAGGGGTCCTGGGAGGTTAGCACGGCGGCGTATCCGGCTTCGGCCGGACTGTGCCGCTCGTCCAGGTCCTGCCCGTTCAGGGGCAGCCCGACCTCCAGGCGCAGGGTGTCGCGCGCGCCGAGGCCCACCGGCAGGACTCGCGGGTCTTTCAAAAGCAGTTCCCAGAGCTTTTGCGTCTTCTCCGCCGGGCAATACAGCTCGACGCCAAGTTCCCCGGTATAGCCGGTGCGGCTGACCAGAAGAGGGGCTCCGTCAAAGGCCGCATCGCCGCTGAAGCCGAAATAGGGCAGCCTCCGCCAGGGTCCGGGCAGGACATCCTCCAGCACGGCGAAAGATTCCGGGCCCTGCAGGTCAAGTTTGCCCGTGGCGTCGGAGACGTCCTCAATCCCCATGCCCGGCGCCAGACGCGCGCGCAGGGCATCCAGGTCGCCGGACCGGCAGCCGGCGTTGACGACGATCATAAAACGCTGATCGGCCAAGCGGTAGACTATCAGGTCGTCCATGATCCCGCCCGTATCGTTCAGCAAAAAACCATAGCGGCAGCGGCCGGGCTTTAAGGTCGAGATGTTCACGGTCAAGGCGCGGGCCAGGGATTCCGCCGCCTTTTCCCCCGCCACGATAAACTCGCCCATGTGGCAGATGTCGAAAAGCCCGGCCTTGGAGCGGGTATGCAGATGTTCGGCGATGATGCCGCTCTGGTACTGGATGGGCATGTTCCAACCGGCGAAAGGGGCGCATTTCGCGCCATTTTCCAGATGCCAGGCCGTCAGTGGGGTCTGAAAAAGATCGCTCATTCCATGCCTCCGTGGAGTTATGCGCCTCCGGTCTGCCGATCCCTGGTGCGCAGCTTGCGTATTGACTTGAATTCGTCGATCAGCGCCACCAGTTTACCATAATTGCGCCTGATCTCCAAGCCGTTCCGGGTCAGGCCGCTTTCATTGCGCTCTATGTAGACGCGAACCAGATAGCGGTCATTGAGGATGGATTCGCCGATGGCGATAACGGTTGCGACAAGCGCGTCGAAATAGTCCACGATCTCGAATTTCAGGGTGTGCAGCAGGGACACGCTGGCCGCCAGCATCTCAGCGTAGCCTATGCTCCGGCCCCTGAGGTTGCGGCTGGCCATGTCCTCAAGCATCCTCACCTTGCGGGCCTGCAAAATGTAATTATAACAGCTCATGGTTTCCTGGTGGTACTCGGCCACGTCCCGGAACAGCTCGACGTTTTCCGGGGACAGCAGATAGCCGCTCAGCACCTTGTCGATATGCGAGAAGAACTCGTCGCTGTAGCCTATGATGCGGCGTTGGTGTTTGGAGAGCCAGAAATAGAGAAACTTGAGGCGTTTTTCCTCGGTATCCGTGTTCTCGATCAGCTCATTGCGCTTGTAATGGGCGCGTCCCAAATATTCCCCGCGCACGATGTCGTTCAGACGAATATACATGTTGGTGGGATTGCGGACAAGTCCGCCGCAGGGCAGGGCTTCTCCGGTCAGGGGATGGATGATCTCCTGATCGCGCACGGACAGGGCGCGTTCCTGGCGCACGTTTTCCGGGCTGAACTTGTGCTGCTGGTAATTGACCTTGAGAATCGCCACCCGCCTTTCCGGGTCCAGGAAAAAGCCCTTCTCCAGAAGGTTGTCCACATCAAGGTCTTCATGGTCTTCATCAACGCGCACCAGGGCTATCTTGTCGACCTGCGGGTAGAGGCGCGCGCTCGCGTCCCCGTAGATGGTCGTCAGGGTGCGGTCGGATTGGCCGAGCACGCGGATCAGGAAATGCTCGCCGCTCTTGTGCAGGCGCCGGGCGAAAAGGGCCGCGGAAGTGCGCCTCTCCGAGGCCACCGGAAACCCGTAAAGCTCCATGAGGTGCTGGAGTACAAAATTGCGGTTCTGATCATAGGCGTCGAAGTCGTCCATTCTGAATTTGCCTATGCGCAGCCCGTAGCGTTTGACCTCGGTATCCAGATCCGAGGGGAAGGAGGCGTAGACCCCGGCCAGGCAGAAACTCCTGTCGTGGGGATGAGGGCCGTGCATGCCGAAGACCTGGGCGCGGTCCATATTGGTCAGAAAGGGGAGCAGGTCCGGGTAGACGGAGAGGTCGGCGACATTTTGCTTTTCAAAAACCCGGCGCAGGCTTTCGTGCAGGTCGCGCGGCAGGCGCGACTGCACCACTCCAAGGTTGTGGGCCATATTTTGCCTGACGAGGTCGGCGCGCAGGCTCTCATCCGGAGGGAGCAGGGAATCGTATTGGAATATCTCCGTAAAATTGCAAAGCGGACGGGCAAAGGCCACCAGACTGAAGCCGGGCAACTGCTTGTGCTCCCAGAGATCGGCTTCAAAACTCGGCATAAGCTCTCTGAGTTCCACAAGCGGGTAATCCGGCTGTTCACAATAGGGCCTGGCCAGGCAGTATTTGATATGCGCGTAATCCAGAAAGGAACGGAAGGCGGACATGGAAGCCAGGCGCAGGGGGGCTGACGGCTCGCAACCCCGCCCGAAGACGGGATGCGCTTCACTGAACAGTATCTTCCAGTCGCTGCTCATGGTGTATGCATTTTCACCAACAGCCCCGAAGGCATTCCAGAATGTTCCACCTTGAAACGCGCGGCAATCGTGGGTAATTCGCTTGCGCGGCATAAATACTCTAACTGCAACAGACGAATTTCACAAGCAAAAACGGGTTTACCGCCGCTTGTTCGCCACGGATTCCGTCTTATTCGGATTCCAAATAAAATGTGCCTTTTTATTTGGATTTTTGGACCTCAAGGGACTTATGGATATTTTCTGGGGACGGCGTTGATATATACCAAAATATTATGGATTTGTTGAATAATTTTTAAACCTTGAATATTTTACCACCAATTTCACCAACAAAATCAAAGGCTGGCGTCTTTGCCCCATCTCAACGAGATCATTCCTTGCCCTTGTCGCCTGATTCAATAATTGCCCCCAACACCTTGGTAAAATCCAGCGCGTTTTTCGGGGTCAGCACCGGTCTGCCGCTACGCTGTTCGATGTTACGCCGGGCTTCACCGGCCACGCTTCCGCCTTCCTGGGCGATCTGGCGGCTTTCGTCAAAGGTTTCCGGTTCCCTGGCTCTGGAAATTTCCGTGGTCGTGGCCTCGGCCAGCATGTTGAGCACCAGTTCCAGCGTGCTCATGTTGTCGCGGAGATTTTCCTTCTTCAATCCTTTGAAATTCTTGTACTGCCGGGTGCCCAACCCGGCCCAGGCCCGCGTGATTTCATCGGTGAGGATGGCGTATTCCGCGCCTTCCCTGAGGCCGCGATCCTGCCATTCGTCCGTGAGTTCCTTGCGCACCTGAACGGCCTGGAGCCGCTGGTTGATCCATTCTCGGCTGTAGCCCTTGCGCAGATAGGTTTCCAGGGCACGGTCAATGGTCAGTTCCGGATCAATGGTTTCGTCAAGGCGCTCTCTGCCGACCATCGCCAGCCAGAGCTTGAACGGCTCGGCCTTGGGCGAGGGGATGGACTGGATAATGCGCAGGAGTTGTTCGGTGTCGGCACAGTCGGTCAGGCGCATTTTACCGTCAGCGGCAGGCATTTTCAAACCGTTACAATTTGTAACGGTTTGATTGCCCTCATCCTTCAAGCGTTTTTTCAGCACCCGCCAGTAAGTTTGAGGATTGGGGCTGTCCGTCAAGGCGGCAACCACGTCCACGACGGCGAAATACCATGTTTCGCGCGCCTCATCCCAAACTGTGCGGATTTTATGGCCTTCAAAGGGGCGTAGAGTATTTTCTTTTTCCATACTTACATACCTTGGAGGGATTTTAGCTTACCTGATCGTCCGGACCGTTGAGATCTGTAAGACAACAAGCGTAGGGTTGGCAAGGGGTCGGAGGCTGGAGGCCAAAGCCGAATAAAACCATTAAGATTCGATAGGCCACAAACCTGCCGCCTTTTCTATGAAAGGGCCAGATGGCTTGATGCGCACTTATTGATTTGTAACTCAATTGCGTACAAGTGGAAATACTAAGGGAGCAACTATGGCAGTTCATACAAGCATGATCCACGTACGGGTGGATGACCGAATAAAAGCCAAAGCGGCTCAGAATTTGGAACTCATCGGATTATCCGTATCAGACGCGGTGAGGATTCTTCTTACCAGGATTGCGAATGAGGGCGGCATTCCACCAGGGCTCATCGCGAATGAAATGGAGTACAACACCTGGTTTAGGGCAAAAGTTCAGGAAGCACTCGAGGACCCTCGCCCCGGGCCGATCCAAAATTAAACTGGACCGAAAAAACCGGGCACGTCACCGGCACGCCGCATGTGGTAGTCATGCGGCGGATGTGACAAAATCGACCCGGTGATAGGTGATGGCAAAAATTAGCTGGAAAGAGGCGACAGAGATCGACCTTGTTCAGATCATCAACCAGACCCCAAATTTGGGATGTCTGACACGGTAGAATTGCTTTTGCGGAGTTTGTATGCCATATTCTTTGTAAAAGGTGCGTAGAATATGGCATACATCCACGAAAGGCCGGAATGGCCTCATTTTACATGGAATATCGAAAGTCTTGCCGGGCTGTTGGCAACGGTGCGGCACAAACAGGGCCTGTTGCTCGGCAGGATGGGGGCGCTGGGTTTTACCGTCCAGGCCGAAGCAGGGCTGGAAACTCTGACCGAAGACGTTGTTAAGTCCAGTGCCATTGAAGGGGAACGGCTTGACTCTACCGTGGTCCGTTCCTCCTTGGCCCGGCGGCTGGGCATTGATATCGGCGGAACAAGCCCAGTGGACCGGCACGTTGAGGGTATTGTCGAAATGATGCTGGATGCCACACAGCGTTATGCGGAAATGTTGACCAAAGAACGTCTCCTCGGCTGGCACGCTGCCCTTTTCCCATCGGGGCTGGGGTTCAGCGGAAGGCGCAAGATAATCGTCGGCGGGTGGCGCGCCCCGGAAGCAGGAGCCATGCAGGTTGTTTCCGGATATGTTGGTCACGAGAAAATCCATTTTGAAGCGCCGTCCGCAGAGCGCCTGAACCAGGAAATGGCCGCCTTTCTGGAATGGTTCAATGCACCGCTTGAGCTTGATCCTGTACTGGAAGCCGGGATCGCCCATCTCTGGTTCGTGACGATTCATCCCTTTGAAGACGGGAACGGGCGCATAGCCCGCGCCATTGCAGACTGCGCGCTCGCCCGCGCGGATAACAGCCCGATACGGTTTTACAGCATGTCGGGCCGCATCGAGCAAGAGCGCAAAGCGTATTACGAGATACTGGAAAGGACCCAAAAAGGCGGATTGGACATCACCGCCTGGTTGGAGTGGTTTTTTACCTGCCTGGGCCGAGCCATTAACGGCGCGGAAGAAACGCTTGCCGCTGTGTTACTGAAGGCCCGTGTCTGGCACTATGCAAACCAGTTCCCCATGAATGAGCGCCAGCGCCATGTGTTATCCAGGCTTCTGGATAACTTTTCCGGCAAGCTCACCAGCAGCAAATACGCGAAACTCGCAAAAGTCTCCCAGGATACGGCTATTCGCGATATCAAAGAGCTGGTTGACCATGGAATCCTGAAACAGAGTCAAGGCGGCGGGCGCAGCACGGCTTATGAGATTGCGGTGACGTAACTTGGTAAATCCACCAACAAAGCACCAACAAAAAGTAAATTTTGCTGAATAGAACTCTCAATGAGGGAAACCTCATTTTTCCCTTAATAGCAAAGAAAATGTGGCTTTTTAGGACCAGATACGGTAAAGAAAAAAATCCGGAATCATAATTTTATCAATGATTTAAGATAGTTATAAGCGGTGGTGCGGTGGTGGGAGGCGGTGTTAGGAACTATGAAAACAGCACTGATATTACTAAATAAACGATATTGACAGTTACGGTTTTACCAACAATTTTACCAGCAAATTTTTTTGCTCACCACAGTTCAATCCTGATGGCCGCATCCGTATTCAAGCTGAAATTTGTTTGCCGGAATTTTCGCTTCCGGTCGCTACCTGGCAATTTGTGTTATGAATACATGGTGTGACGCAACTCCCACATGAAGCCGGGAAGTGTAAGGCAGGGAACATGAAGCCCCTCGCAGATAGTCGGAATTTTTTTGTTTTTGATTACTGCTGTATCTTTAGGCTTTTCTCCCGTCACAACAGTTCCCCCGGCTGCTATGGCATGAGCAATAACGAAGGGGTCAGCTTTTAAAAATTCTAAGTCTATTTCTGTAGGATTTCCATACCCGGCAAGTGTATGTGGCAAAGCTGAGAAGCATCCTTCTGTTTTGCATAAAAAATCATCTGGTGTCTATTAACCCATTCTACCAGATCGTCATTACCACGAGTCACTTCCTTATGTACGGCTTCAGGTATCCCCAGAATGCCATCATTACCCAGTTGCACAAGCCAGCTCCAGAATTCCGGTTTTCTGTCCATGGGGAAATGCAGGTTTTTTGCATCGATAAGGAAGTTTGAGTCCAGAAAATACGTCATCGCAACGCCTGCTCAAAGCGATTGACCGGTATATTCATGAGACGGGCGGCATCCTGAAGCCCAATACGACCTTCACGCGCTGCGGAAATAAAGGTATGTAGAGTTTTTTCCCCAAGTCTATATTTTACCATTTGCGTTGGGCCGGGTGCTCCGTCTTGCAAAGACATTTTTTCCTTATGCTTAACCCATCTGGCCTTATAAATGGCAAACAGGCTGGTGTACTCTTGGCTGTTGATAATGTTCATATCAAGCAAGCGCCTGCCGATAACAGCTCCGCTCACCTTGAAATATCTTGCGATAGTATCAATAGAAGAGCTAAGTGTGCCATCAGGAGTTCTCCACCTGGCGAGCAATTCAGCCTCTGGCACTAAAAACTCAGCAGCAACCTGGTTACAAAGTTTTTCGTGGCCTCCATCAGCGCCGTTATGTCCGAGAACATTAAAGTTGGATATCCCACTGGAACCAAGCCACAAATGAGCTAGTTCATGAACCAGAGTAAATACCATAGCCGCTCTGGCATCATTGGGATTAACAACAACAAGAGGTACCAGGTCGTCAGCCAATGCGATACCGCGAAATTCCTCGGCTGGAATATTGGAATGATGGCTGCCGACATTGCCTTCCAAAAGAACGTATATTCCAATATGTTGGGCTAAATCGCGCAAGTAGCCGAGCATGGCGTTTTCATCGCGTATGCGTCGCTGTTCTTCAAATTTAGCACCCAAGGCTGCTCGAAGTGTATTAACAAATAGCGGAACGGGCGTATTCTCGGAAAGAGAACCGATGAAGGGCAGTCTTGGATTTTCGGCGTCTTCCGCTAAAGCGCGTAATTCTTGATGTAAAAGGGTAATTCTGCGCCGTAAGGCAGCGAATTCAGGGCTATCCGTGGAGGAGGGGCGCCCCCCGACAGTGCGGAAATCTGCTATGGTTTCAACCTTTTGCGGAGGTTGCGCCAAAAAAAATGTAAGCAACGGGCGGCGGTATGCAGCGGCTATATGCTCTAATTGATTCAACGATGGAGTGTCTCTCCCTTCTTCCCAAGCTTCCAACCTGTCTTCCGCCGTCAACGCGGGTTCATCTTTCTTCTTGCGCGGAGGGGTAACCTTGGCACGCAAGGCAGCCTCATGGAGGCTTAATCCGGCTTCCATGCGCGCCCACTGTAATATTGTGGGATTTATAGGAATAGTTTGCGACTGCATGATATTTTATTAAAGTAGTGGGCTATCTATCTGCCCCAGAGGCGAACCTTCGCCGAAAGGATAGCCCGGAACAAGTCTTACCGCAACTCCTCTCCGACACTCCTCTCCGAGTGGCGTACCTGACGAGACGTGTTGAGGCTGTGAAATGCCATAAAAGTAAAGTCCCGCAAGGCTTTTTGGCTCTTGCGGGACTTAGCGGGATTTTCTGGTGGTGCGGGGGACTCCTCCTCTATGTCATTGTAATATGCTTAAAATAATAAATATATTTAGACACTGTCTTTTGAGTTACCTCAAAAGTTACCTCTGAAAAATTTTCTTGGATTTTTTATCGCCGTTGCCGGATTATAAGTCTTCGGGTTTCAACCCGCTGTGCTTGGCAAGTCTCGCGAGCATTTTGGGACCGGTTTCTTCTTTGTCGTGGAAAGCAAAGACCATATCTGGCCAACCTGGGCGTGCAAGGGTTTTATGTGAACCTGCCTGTCGCTTGACCGTCCAGCCGATACGCAGCAGCGCGGCCAGAACGCGTGAGGCTTTAACGGACGGCCATGTGCTCATTGCCCCGCGCCGAGAAAGCTATGCTGTTGATGCCCGGAAGGGATTCTTCTTCCTCCATCCGTTCGGCAAGCACACGCAAGGCGAGAGCCTTGGCCCTGGCGCTGGCCTGTGCCGGGGTGGTTCCATAGGCCATGACGCCGGGAAGGTCGGCTATTTCCGCAATCCACCGGCCGTCATCTTCCTGTTCAATATCGAGGATAAAATCCATGCCGATACCGCCTTGTTATATGATTCATCACATAACAATAAAACGCCGGAGCAAGCGAGTCAACGTGGCCCTGCGAAGCGGTGCGGAGTTTGCTATGCCCTTCCTTCAGTCAGGCGGCTGTTCACAAGGCGATTCGGGCTGACCCCGGCCTCTGCCGCTTGCATGGCAAGCTGGCGGTGCAGCTCCGAGGTGGTACGAATCATAAACTTGCCGGAATACTTTTGCAGGGAGAACGGCTCCGGGTGCCCAACCCAGCCCAGGCCCGCGTGATTTCGTCGGTGAGGATGGCGTATTCCGAGCCTTCCCTGACGCCGCGATCCTGCCATTCGTCCGTGAGTTCCTTGCGCACCTGAACGGCCTGGAGCCGCTGGTTGATCCATTCCCGGCTGTAACCCTTGCGCAGATAGGTTTCCAGGGCACGGTCAATGGTCAGTTCCGGATCGATTGTTTCGTCAAGGCGCTCCCTGCCGACCATCGCCAGCCAGAGATTGAACGGCTCGGCCTTGGGCGAGGGGATGGACTGGATGATGAGCAGAAGTTGTTCGGTGTCGGCCGCGAGCGTTTTCCGCATTTTTCCGCTGGCAGTGGGCATAACTACCTGGGGACAATTTGTCCCTATGTAGCTGCCGAGCAGAACATCCCGTTTCCGCATTTTTTGAGGTAATCCGTGGGATTCGGGCTGTCCGTCAAGGCAGCAACCACGTCCACGATGGCGAAATACCATGTTTCACGCGCCTCGTCCCAAACGGTGCGGATTTTGCGGCCTTCAAAAGGCGTGACTGCGATCATGCGGACATCCGTAAATCATCCAAAAATTCTGACACAGGCTTCACGCCGCTTATCATCAGGTGATCCCTTGCCCGTGTGCAGGCGACATACAAAAGCTGTCGCTCTGTATTGTATACGTCTTCCAAATCGGCATCGTCTCCCATATCCTCAATCCGCTGTTGCGAAGGGATAACTTCGGAATCGCAGGCCAGGACCGCCACGGCGTAAAATTCCAGCCCTTTCGCCAAGTGCATGACGGCTATTGTCGTCTTGTCCCTGGGAATATCCATGTCGTTTCCCAAAATGGCGTAAGGCAGTTTGCTCCGCTGTAACGCTGCTTCAGCGCGGGAAATTTCCACCTCTGAACGGACAAAGACGGCCATTTCTCGTGGAGCTACGCCAGTGGCATGACACGCTGTCAGCCAGTCGGCAACAGCTTCTATCTCATCTTCCAGCGCATCAAAGGCGCGAATTCCCGGCGCGGGGCCGTTAAAGGCTGATATTGGATTATCACGCTTTTCCA
>JAISZH010000043.1 GCA_031269345.1 Desulfovibrio sp.
AAATCTCTACCAGGAAAGAAAAGTATGCGCGTCAGACGTAAACGTGCCGGATGGGACGATGAATTTTTAGCCTCAGCTTTGGCCGCTGAGGTCAGTTAATTCATTCGATTGCCCTGGGGGTTATGCCGCAATCCGCCACGCAGCAAAGGAAAAGACATTGTTCTATTTGTAAAAACAAATAGATAAGCGAAATTTGCAGAGGTATTCCGCCACCTGTCAAGCGAAAGAAACATATTATAGTCTGCTGAAATTAGTATAGATTCAATATGAGCCCGATGGATTACGGGATGATGCCCGGTTGCCGCCCGCGCTGAAACATGGTATCATATGCCCCATTATGCATTAGAAGCTGCCTCATTATGGGAAGATCGCATAATGGCCCTGCGTCTCGCGGCCGCGCGCGATAAGGGAGCCTCCGTGCCGCATCTTACGCCCCGGCAACGCCGGGAAATCATAGGCAAGATTGAATCCGGAGAACCACTGCCGGACAAATATCGGTTTCTGCTCTTTGCGGACAGGCGCCAAACCGAATTGGTCTGGAACGGCAAAAGCGCGGAAGTTTGCGATATTGTTCTGCCCTTCCGGACTATCGAGCGGGTGGACGACCTTGGTGCGAAAAAAACGGCGGCCGGGACAGGGAGTGATTGCGTCTCTTGCCCCGGTTCACGCGGGCTTTCCAAATGGGCCAACAAACTTATCCACGGGGACAACAGGCTGATCCTCTCCTCCCTGAAAAACGGCCCCTTGCGCGCAGAAATCGAGGCCCAGGGAGGACTGAGGCTCATCTATATCGATCCCCCGTTTGACGCGGGCGCGGATGTTTTTGCGGACATTGAAGTCGGCGAGTGGGACGCGGGCCGCAAGCCTGAAGTCATCAAGTCGATCGCCTATGGAGATGTCTGGGGGGAGGGGGCGGATTCCTTCATTTCCATGATTTATGAGCGACTTATCCTGATGCGGGACCTGCTGGCGGAAGACGGCAGCATCTTCGCGCATTGCGACTGGAGATTCAGTTCCCAGATGCGCCTGCTCCTGCAGGAGGTATTCAAAAATTACAATAACGAGATAATCTGGCACTATACGGGGGGAGGCAGGGCCGGAACGTATTTTTCCAGAAAACACGATTCCATTTTCTGGTATTCCAAGGGTAAAAAGCGGATTTTCAACGCGGACGAGATCCGAGTTCCCTACAAAGAGACAAGCGGCTACGCCAAAGGCGGCATCACGAGCCGGAGCGGCAAGCATTACTCCCCCAATCCGCTGGGCGCGCTCCCCGACGACGTATGGGACATACCCATCGTCAATCCCTTGTCCCCGGAGCGTTCAGGCTATCCCACCCAGAAGCCGGAAGCCCTGCTCGAGCGCATCATCAAAGCCTCTTCCAGGGAAGGCGATCTGGTGGCGGATTTTTTCTGCGGTTCAGGCACCACGGCGGCGGTTGCGGAAAGGCTGAAGCGCAAGTGGATTGTCGCTGACATGGGCAAGCTGGCTGTTCACGCCACGCGCAAGCGCCTCATGGAGTTGCGGCGTATCCTTGCCACCGGGGGCGAAAGCCGTCCCGCTCTGGAAGTGCTGGTTTTGGAAGAATGCGGATCCAATGCCGGAGGGAAGGCGCGAAAGGCGGAAAACGCGGCGCGTTGCGCGGTACGCGAAACCGTTTTCCCGGATTTTCCCCTGACCGTTCGTATTGAGGCGGTGCCTCTGTATGATGGGCAACGGCGCGTTGCCGTGAGGCTTGAGAAATTTGCCGTCGTTTCCGCGCAAGCCCCTGTCCTTTTGAAGAACGGGGTTGTCCTGGAGCGCGGACAGATCGTCAGGATCGGGAAAAACAAGGACGGTGTCATCCGCCGCAAGGCTGTGACACGAAAATGGACGGACTGGATCGACTGCTGGTCGGTGGATTTTGACTTTGGGCGCGGTTGTGAGGTATTTGGCCGGGAAAACGCGGTAAGGGGAGAGATTGATGAAAACGGGCGCGACGGCTTTGTTTTTAAAAATATGTGGAGGAGTTTTCGCACCAAAAAAGACCGCAATCTGGAATTGACCAGCGTATTCCACGAATACCGGGAGGGCGGACGCAAAAACATAGCGGTCCGGGTGACGGATATTTTCGGCAACGACCATGTGAGCGTCATTATTACACTGTCAAACCCCCAAATCCTGTACCAGATCAAATGAGAGTTTCTTGGGTTGTTGTGGTGCCCTGAGCACATGCCCCATGCAAAAGCACACGGGCCGGTATGGACGGCACGAAGCGTAGCGTAGCGCCGTACATACCGGCGGCGTGAGCACGGCAAAAAACCGCGTTTTTTGCCGTATGATCTTATCGCTTAAAACGAAGCGAATGCGTAGTTTTAAGCGATGCATGACAATAGAGCAGTCCACTCGTTTCATTCGTGAACCGCTCTATTGAAAGCAAATTGGTATCAGCGTCCGATAAGGGTGTTGTCTATGAGTCTGGTTCTGCCGATAAAAACGGCCAGGGCAACCAGGGCTTTTTTTCCGATTTCCCCCTGCGCCTCTTCCAGGGAATCCGGATCGACCACGGCTATGTAGTCAATTCGGGCCAGAGGTTCGGCTTCCAGCGTCTTGCGCGCTACGGCGCGGATTTGGGCGGCGTCTGCAGTCCCGCCGGCAACGGCTTCTTCGGCCAGGAGCAGGGCTTTACGCAGGCACAGCGCGGCCCCGCGCTCCTTTGCGTCCAGGTAGCTGTTGCGGGAGCTTTTGGCCAGGCCATCCGGCTCGCGCACGATGGGGCAGCCGACGATCTCCACGTTCATGTTCAGATCCCTGGTCATGCGCGTTATTACGGCCAGCTGCTGCGCGTCCTTCCGGCCGAAATAGGCCCGGTCCGGGTGTATGATATTGAAGAGCTTGCAGACCACGGTGCAAACGCCGGTGAAGTGCCCCGGCCTGGAAGCTCCGCACAGTCCGGATGCCAGTTTGTCAACCGCGACAATGGTCTGGAAGCCGTTCGGGTACATCTGCCCGGGTTCCGGCTTAAAAACCAGATCCGCCCCCTCGGATCGGCAGACTTCCAGGTCATGTTCCATGTCCCTTGGGTAGTTGTCCAGGTCTTCGGAAGGGGAGAACTGTTTCGGGTTGACGAAGATGCTGACCGCCACGCGTTCGTTGTCCTCACGCGCCCTGCGGATGAGGCTTGCATGGCCTTCGTGCAGAAAACCCATGGTCGGCACCAGACCTATGGACAGGCCCTGTTTTTTCCAGCCCCGGACCGTGTCCCGGACGCTCTCCGGGTCGCTCATCACCTGCGGCTTCATCGGCTTTCCTTATTGCTTGAAAATTGCCTAATACAGTTTGTCAAGAACTTCGTCGCTGACGTCATAGCAGTGTTCCGGAGTGGGGAAGGCGCCTTCCCGGACTTCCCGGATGTAATCGGCAAACGCCTGGCGCATGTGGCTGCCGAGCGAGGCGTACTGTTTCACGAATTTGGGTTTGAAATCGGAAAATATGCCCAGCATGTCCTGGCAGACCAGCACTTGGGCGTCGCAGGCGTTGCCCGCTCCTATGCCGATGGTGGGGATAGAGACGGAGCGTGTGATCAGGGCGGCCAGCCGGTCCGGAACGCATTCCACGACCACCGAGAAGGCTCCGGCTTCCTCCACGGCCTTGGCCGCGTCCAGGATCTTGCGCGCCTGTTCCTCGTTTTTGCCTTGGACCCTGAAACCGCCGATACTGCGCACGGACTGCGGGACAAGGCCGATATGGGCCATGACCGGGATTGAGGCCTGGGTGATGGCCTCGATTTGCGCGCAAACTTCGCGGCCGCCCTCAAGTTTGACGCCGGCAGCGCCGCCTTCCTTGACCAGACGTCCGGCGTTGCGCACCGCGTCATAGACCGAGGTCTGGAAGGACATGAAGGGCATGTCCGCGATCAACAGGGCGTTGTTCACGGCACGGGCCACGGCTTTGGTGTGGTGCAGTATGTCTTCCATGGTCACGGGCAGGGTGTCCTTGTAGCCCAAGACGACATTGCCCAGGGAATCGCCGACCAGGATACAGTTTATGCCTGCTTCGTCCATGATTTTGGCAGTGGAATAATCATAGGCCGTGAGTACGGCCTGTTTTTCATTTTTTTCCTTGGCCTGCCTGAAAGTCTGGATGGTATTCCTCATGTGTTCTCCTTATTCATTTATAAATTATGGAGATTTTCACCCAGTGCCATGTATCGCATAAAACCACGCATTCGCTTCGTTTTAAGCGATAAGATCGCACGGCGATAAACGCGGTTTTTTGCCGTGCTCACGCCGTCTGCGGCGGCGCGCCGGACTTGTCCGCCCGGCGGATAGTACGCTGTTTGATACGCATTTTTAAATGTTAGGGTACCGGAGCAATTTCACTTTGAAATTGCTCTGACGGCCGCGAGAGCGGACGCCCGCCGCGAAGGCGCAAGCGCAATTTGTTTGCGCTGTCAAACTCCGAAGCGGGCGTAAGCTGGAGAGGGCCGGGTGCATCATCTCAAAAGTAAGATGCTGTAGGATCGGAATTGACGCGGCTTGCGGCCGGGTCTTCCCCTCCGGCCGCGGGCATCAGGGCGATGGCCGCCAGCGGGGGAAGGGTCAGGCACAAGGATGGCGCGTTGCTCCAGTCGGATGGTTCGGCCCGCAGTGTGTGCGGGTTGCCGATGTTGCTCCCCCCGTAATACATGCTGTCCGTGTTCAGGATTTCCTTCCACAGACCCTTGTCCGGGCAAGGTATGCGATAGCCGTCGCGCACCACCGGGGTGAAGTTGAATACCCAGATCAAGGGCGGATGGCCATCGGCGCGGCGGATAAAACTGTAGACGGAGGCCTTGTAATCCGAGCAGTCCAGCCAGGAAAAACCTTCCCATCCGTGGTCGTTTTTGTGCATGGCCGGCTCCCGCCGCAAGAGAAAGTTGAGATCCCGCACCAGATGCCGGATGCCGTCATGGGCCGGAAAGTTCAGAAGCTGCCAGTCCAGTTCCCTGTTATCGTTCCATTCGTTCCACTGTCCGAATTCTCCGCCCATAAAGAGCAGTTTTTTTCCGGGGTGAGCCCACATGTAGGCGTAAAGCAGGCGCAGGTTGGCCTGCTGGCGCCACATGTCGCCAGGCATTTTGGACAGCAGCGCGCCTTTGCCGTGCACCACCTCGTCGTGGGACAGGGGCAGGAGAAAATTTTCGGAAAATACATAGAGGAATGAAAATGTCAGGGCGTTGTGGTGATACTGGCGGAATACCGGGTCCTGGCTCATGTATTCCAGGGTGTCGTGCATCCAGCCCATGTCCCATTTATAGGTGAAGCCCAGGCCTCCGGCGTAGACCGGCCGGGAAACCCCCGGCCAGGAGGTGGATTCCTCGGCCAAAGTGATCGCCCCGGGCGCCTCGGCGTGGGTAACCGTGTTCAGTTCGCGCAGGAATTCAATCGCTTCAAGGTTTTCGCGCCCGCCGTATTTGTTCGGCCGCCATTCGCCTTCCTTGCGGGAATAGTCCAGGTAGAGCATGGAAGCCACGGCGTCCAGGCGCAGCCCGTCGATGTGGAACTCTTTCAGCCAGTACAGGGCGTTGCTGATGAGGAAATTTTTTACCTCGTGACGGCCGTAATTGAAGATCAGCGTTCCCCAATCCGGATGCGTCCCCAGGCGGGGGTCTTCGTGCTCGTAGAGAGCGGTGCCGTCAAAGCGGGCGAGGCCCCAGAAATCCTTGGGGAAATGCGCCGGCACCCAGTCCAGAATGACCCCGATCCCGGACTGATGGCAAAGGTCGATCAGGCGGCGCAAGCCATCCGGCGGTCCGAAGCGGGAGGAGGGGGAAAAATACATGCCGGTCTGATATCCCCATGACTGATCCAGAGGATGTTCGGCCAGGGGCATGAATTCAATGTGCGTGAAGCCCAGGTCGCTAACGTAGGGGATCAGGGTGTCGGCAAGTTCGGCGTAGGAATAAAAGGGCCGGATGGGGTCGTTGTGCCTGCGCCAGGAGCCGGCGTGCACCTCGTAGATGGATATGGGCCTGTCCTGTTGCGTGCCCCCCTGCGCCCTCTTCCCCATCCAGTCCCCGTCGTGCCATTGGTAGTCGCCAAGCCCGCAGGTAATGCAGGCCGTGCCGGGACGGTATTCGCAGGCGAAGGCGAACGGGTCGGACTTGTAAATTATTTCGCCGGAATATCCTTTTACGCCGATTTTGTAGAGTTTGCCCGCGCTCATGCCGGGCACGAAAGCGGCCCAGACCCCGGAACTGCCGACGGGGTAGAGGCGGAGTTCGTCCCAGGTCCAATAGTTGAACTCGCCTACAAGACAGACCTGTATGGCGTTCGGGGCCCAGACGGCGAAGCGGAAGCCTTCGGTTTCCCCTTCCCGGTGCGGGTGGGCGCCGAGTATGCGGTAGAGATCCAGGTGCCGGCCTTTGCCGAAAAGATAGAGGTCAAAGGGTTCTATATAGAGAGGTCTGCTTTTTTTCTGCATGTTCCGTTGTTCCGTTTTCAGGGCGCGATTGCGCCCCGCTGTTTTATTCTCGCGGCGGAGGAGAAAGTTAGGATTTCGCCCTGCCGCTCCGGACACCGGGTATTCCGGCGCGACATCCTGGTGCGTTACCCCGTTTCCGGACAAAAGTCACAGGAATTTATCTGGAAACGGACTAAAGCCTCAAGCGTATTTTTCTGTAGATATCGATATATTCGCGGCAGGATTTGTCCCAAGTGAAAGATTGGCGCATAGCCCGCAGGACCATTTGGTGGTGTCCCCCGGGGTCCCGCGTCCAGACATCCACGGCGTCGCCGATGGCCCGCAGGAAGTCCACCGGGTCCGGTTCGGTGAAGATGTATCCGGTGGCTTCTTCGCCGGGCCAGGGGATGATGGTGTCGCGCAGCCCGCCGGCGGCGGTGGCGATAGGGATGGTACCGTAGCGCAGGGCGTACATCTGGGTCAACCCGCAGGGCTCGTAGCGCGAAGGCATGAGGAAGAGGTCCGAGGCGGCCTGCATGCGGTGGGCCAGGTCCTCGGTATAGCCGACCACGGCCGCCACCCTGCCCCGGTAGGTATCCATGTGCTCAAGTATCTTCGCCTCGTGTACAGGGTTGCCTTCGCCCAGCGCCACAACTCCCACGTCGAGGGACATCAGGTCCGGGATTATGTCGTTCAGGATGTCTATGCCTTTCTGCCCGCGCATGCGGCCGATAAACCCCAGGATGGGACGGTCTCTGAGGCGGGGGTCCAGTCCGAATTCCGAGATCAGTGCGTCTTTGCATTCACGTTTGCCGGAGAGATCTGAGGCCGAATAGTGGCGGGGCAGATAGGGGTCGTCTTCCGGGTTCCAGATGGTGTAATCCGCGCCGTTGAGTATGCCGTACAGGTAGAGTTCCCGCTGGCGCAGGATCCCGTCCAGTCCGCAGCCGTATTTCTCGGTCAGGATTTCGCGCGCGTAGCTGGGGCTTACGGTGGTAACGGCATCGGCGTAAGCTATGCCGCTTTTGAGGAGGTTGAAGTCTCCGAAAAATTCCACGCCGGCGACGTTCCAGGCCTCCCTGGGCAGGCCGCAGGATTCGAAAAGGCGGGAGGAAAAGCGTCCCTGGAAGGCGAGATTGTGAATGGTAAACACCGTGCCGGTCGAGGCCCAGAACGGGCTGCTGCGGCGCAGGAAATATATGTAGGCGGGCAACATGGCGGCCTGCCAGTCGTGGGCGTGGACGGCCACTGGCGGGACGCCGAAATGCTCCATAAGGGCGACGGCCGCCCGGCAGAAGAAGATGAACCGTTCCGCGTTGTCGAAGTAATCGCCCTTGTTCGGGTCGTTATAATAGTGGCGGCGGTCGAAATATTCGGCCCGGTCTATGAAGAACAGAGGTACGCCGTTATGCGTGGTTTCATAGACGCTGGCCGTGATCGGCGCCCAGGGGTAGCCCACGGGCAGATCGGGCACGGTCAGGCGCAGCCGGTAGTTGCCGGTGCTGATGCGTCCGTAAAAAGGGGAGATGACGGCGGCCGGCTGCCCGTTTTTCTGCATGGCTTCGGGCAGAGCGCCCATCACGTCGCCGAGTCCTCCGCTTTTGGAAAAGGGATAAACTTCGGATGTGGCGAAAAAAACCCGCTGTGCCATTGAACTGTCTCCGGGCGGCAACCGCGGTGCCGCTGTTCAGAGCATCGCACGCCAGTGTCGCGTCAGGCGACAATAGCCGCAACCCCGCAAGGGGGCGCGCCGCCGCAGGCGGCGGAGCGAGCCGGAAAGTACGCATTCCGGCGAAGCGATTTTCACTCCTGTTACGACAGTACAGGCGTGGCATGACACTAGTGCCTGATTGCAAAAATAACGAACATATTTTTTATGGTTATTTTTGCAGGATCGTCGGCGGAAAAACGTGGTTTTCCGCCGACTTACGCCGCCTACGGCGGCGCAAAACCCTTC
>JAISZH010000133.1 GCA_031269345.1 Desulfovibrio sp.
GCCCGCAAATCCTCGCAGAGCGGTTCACTCGTTTCATTCGTGAACTGCTCATGAGCAATTAACGCTTGAAACAGTTCGCTTACGGCGGGCAAAGCCCCCCTGCTTCTGTTTCGCGGCAAAGATTTGCCCGCAAATCCTTGCAGAGCGGTTCACTCGTTTCATTCGTGAACGGCTATATCCTGCCGGGGTGCGGACTTCCGTCTTCTTCACCCGAAACCGCCTTTTCGATTACCCTGGCTTTTGCGAGGCATTCCAGCCATTCCTTTTCCGGGTCGGAATCCACTACAATGCCCGCCCCGGCCTGCCAGTACGCCCGGCCATCCCGCACCCAAAGACTGCGGATAATGATGCCCAGGTCCAGGTGCACCGCGTCGCGGTCCAGACCCAGCCAGCCTACCGCTCCGGCATACGGGCCGCGCGGCGCTCCTTCCTCTTCGGCTATGAGTTCCATGGCCCGGATCTTGGGCGCCCCGCTGACGGTTCCGGCTGGGAAGGTCGCGGCCGCCACGTCCAGAGCGTCGAGACCCGGGGCAAGATCGGCTCTGATGCGCGAGGTGAGGTGCATGACATGGGAAAACCTCTCCAGTTCCATGAAACGCTCAAGCTCCACACTGCCCGTCCTGGCTATGCGCCCCAGATCGTTGCGTCCCAGGTCAACCAGCATGACATGCTCGGACTTTTCCTTGGGATCCTGCAAAAGCTCGTCTCCGAAAAGGGCGTCCGCGGTCTGGTCTTCCCCGCGCGGTCTGGTCCCGGCTATGGGACAGAGGCAAAGGCGGTCGGAGGCGCAACTGACGAGCACTTCGGGGGAAGACCCCAGAAGCGCTCCGCCGGGCAGGGACATATAGAACATGTAAGGCGATGGGTTTATGCGCCTGAGGCGCCGGTACACAGTGAAGGGGTCTTTGGGCGCGGCGGCGCTGAAGGGAGTGGAAAGCACCACCTGGATGCCTTCGCCCCGGCGGAGCTCCTCCCTGACGCGGGCTACGGCCGCGGTAAACCCCGCCTTTCCTTGCGTGCGGAAGAAACCGGGATTGGGGGGGGGTGAGCGCTTTTGCGCAGGCAGGGGAACAAGACCTTTGCCCCCCAGTTTAAGGGTGATGCGGGTTATTTTGTTGTAGACGTGATCAAAGATCACGATGACGCCCGGAAGGGCCAGAAAGGCCTCCGCCTCCTCCGGGGGGAGAAGCGGGGCCAGTTTTTTCTCGAAAATGCCGGCCACCCCGTAGCCCAGATAACCGTAGAGGGCTCTGGTTATGGGCGGCTGCGGGGAGTCGTCTTCAAGCGAGATGTCTCCCATGAGGGCGCGCAGCCCCTCGACAAAGGGTTTGCCGGAATGGACGCCAAGGGAACGGAGCCGTTCGTCCGCGCAGGCGACTTCCAGGCGGCCTGCCAGGCAGGAGAGGGTGAAGATGAAGTCATAGGCGATGATGCTGTAGCGGCCCCAGCGGCCGTCGGTTTCCGCGCTCTCAAAAAGTATGCCGTGTTTGTTTCCCGCCAGACGGATGAACATGCCCACCGGGGTTTCCAGATCGCTGTCCGGCTGGGTGCAGTGCCGGCTCAAACACAAGCGCATGGGGTCCTCCTCGTTATAGCATTTACGCTTGAGATGCCTACAGGCGGACAAATATCGCCTGATTTTTCAAAAACTTGCGGGCTTCGTCTCCGCCATCCCAATCCGCTTTCTGTCGAAAGCAAATCGGGTCAAGTGTGAAATGCCCTCAAAACGCGTCTCAAGCGTAATCTGTTCCAGTTGATCAAAAATTTCCCGCCGCGGACACAAAAAAAGGGCCGCAAGCTAATCGCCTGCGGCCCCGTGGAACATGCTGATCTATTTTTTAGACATGCGATACGGCCGCAAAAAGAAAACCGCGCCACCACAGGCCGCGCGCACGGACGGAACCGACGGCGACGCCGGGCGCTGCATGGGAAAGGATGGTTGCGGTCATTGCGCTGTCCGTATTCATAGCTGCGTCATTATACCGATGTTTTTCCGGCGTCAAGAGAAAAATTGCGGATGCCGACAGAGAAAAATTGCGGAAAAATTGCGGAGTGTTTCGTCTGCCCCGCATCACTGCTTTGATCTTGAGGCCGATCCTGCTACTGTGTCCCCATGCGCCAGTGGAATACCCCTGTGGTCCTTGCGGCGCTCGTCTGCTTCTGGACGGCTCCGTTTTTTTCTCTCGCCCTGGCCGGGGAAAAGGAAGCGTCCCCCCTTTCCCCCGGCGGTCCCGGGCGGGACATAGGCGCACCTTACGCAAAGGCGATCCCCAGGCAGTGGGGAGAAAGGTTGCCGGGCGTCGTCACCCGCATGCCGGTTCCCCGGCAGGGGCCGAAGGTTCTGTTTCTGACCCTGGACGCCTGCGGCGGACGCAGAGGCTCTGGCGTGGACCGGGGTATCCTGGAACTTTTGCGCGAAGAGCGCATACCTGCGGTCATATTCGTCAGTTCGGTCTGGCTGCGGGACAATCTCGCTCTGGCAAAGGAGCTGGCCGCGGACGGGCTTTTCGAGTTGGCGGCCCACGGGACGCGCCACCTGCCGGCTTCCGTGTCAGGGCGCTTTGCCTACGGCATTAAGGGTTGTACCTCCGTGCGCGCCCTTGTGGAGGAAGTGGCGGGCAACGTCTCGGACCTTGCCGGGCTTTCCGGGCGCAGACCGCTTTGGTATCGCTCCGGCACGGCTTTTTACGACGAGGTGGCCATTGAAGTAATCCACTCCCTTGGCCTGCGCGTCGCGGGCTACACGGTTTCACTGGACGAAGGAGGGACGCTTCCCGCCGCAAAGGTTGCGGAAAAGGCGCTTAAGGCGGAAAGCGGCGCTATCCTGCTCTGTCACCTGAACCGTCCGGGTTGCGCAACAGGACGGGGACTCGCCGTGGCGTTGCCGAAACTCAAGGCGGAAGGCGCGATCTTTCTGAAGCTCTCCGATGCCCTGCCGCGCGGTTACCCTGAATAAAGCGTGGTAACTTCAAATTTCGACAAGCCCCGCAAGGGCAGGCGCACACGGTCTCAAAATTGACAGGCGCAGGCGGGGTTTGCCCGCCGTAAACGAACTGTTTCAAACGCTAATTGCTCTAACGAACTGTTTCAAACGCTAATCGCTCTACTGTCGCTTGACGCGACGCTATGCCAAAAAGTCGCATATGGGATCGAAGGTTCTTTTGAACTGTCGGTCGATCTCCGCAGTCAGCCCGCCGCCGCTGAAAATACCGGCAGGGAAAGGATTTTCGTGCTGGTAAGGGTAAGGGTAATCCAGAACATCCACCCGGATGCCGATGTCTTTGCGGCTTCCCTGCAAGGTGTTGATTACTTCATAAGGCGGCACCACCTCATCCTGCTCCAGCGCTACGGCGTAGAACCTGTCGCTTATGGAGCGCAGCTTTTCTTCGCGGTATTTCAGATTGACGCGGTAGTTGAGCAGGCTGCGCAGGTTTACGCCCTCTTCCATCCCTGTCAGCAGTCTCTCAAGCTGCGGATTATTTTTCATGTGGCTGTCCAGATGTTCGACCAGGTAGGAATACAGGCGCACATTCGCCTCGCTGTCCAGTATGAATTTTGAGACCGGCGAGAGTCTGTTGAATACGGGGCCGCCGCAAAAAGCCACGTTGCGTGATTGGGAGAAATAACCGTTTTTGTTCGTCATTGCAGTTATTTCGACCAGAAGAGCGCCAATGGAATAGGAAAAGAAATCCATGCCCGCATCCGCGGCAATGGCCGGATGCCCGCCTCTTTTGATTATTTCAACCAAATCAAGCAGATCATGATATGTTTCCAGGCCGGACCAGACAAAACGTTCCGGTTTGTTGTGCAGGCGCGTGCTTATGGCTACATTGGAAAGACTGCTGCTTATAAGCTCCGGATAAAGCCTTCTGCGTTCTTTGCTCAGCCTGTGCATGGAGCGGGATTCGCTCCATGCGGCGGGGGCGCGGTTGATGTGAAAGGCAATGGGGAACATAATCACGGCCTTGCCGGTGTTCAGCACGATATAGGCCGCCCAGGGCAGGTACTTGGTCCAGTGCTTCTCGTTGAAACCGTGAAACATGAAAACAACTCCGCGCGCTTGCGCCCGGGATGACGGAAACATGCCCTGGTAGCGGAAATGCAGATTTTCTCTTATCTCCGCATCCGCCCTGTTAAGCAGGGCATATACTCCGTCATTGCCGCCCATGTCAGCGAGTATGGAAGACGGCAAGGCGGTATTGGCGCTTGTTTCCAGACTCGGCGACGGAAAACGTACCTTCGAGTGAAAGTCGAAATTGCGCAGAACAAGTCCGTTGCAGAAATCAATGCACGGATCGGCATAATTGACTTTATCCCTGAACAAATCGAACAGGTCGTGGTACCGCATTCGCGACGCCCTCCGGTCATAAAGAAAAAAGGAGGAAAACTTCCTCCTTAAAACTCCTGCTCCCGCCAGCCTGAATCCGGCCATGCCTTAGAGTAATTGACGCTTGAAACAGTTCGCTTACGGCGGGCAAAGCCCGCCTGCTCCTGTTTCGCGGCAAGGATTTGCCGGCAAATCC
>JAISZH010000139.1 GCA_031269345.1 Desulfovibrio sp.
CCCGTGCCCGTACCCGAGCAGATGGGCGAAGCCGTGCGCCGGCAGGCGGGGTTTTCCCCCTCACATGTCCTTTTCCGTGGCCACCACCTGATAATCAAAGTTCGCGCCGGCGATGCGATCAATATTGACCAGCCTGCCGATGGTCGTTTTTTCCTTTTGCAATTTTTCCGTTATGATGTGCTCGCGTCCCATCAGTACATTGGTCTTGTCCAAAATATCCTGCGCCTCGGCCTGCGGGATCACCACAACCCCGTTGCCGTCCACAAGCACTACGTCGCCGGGTGAGACGCTCACCCCGGCGCACTGCACCGTGACGTTGATGTGTCCGTACGCCGAAACCGCCGCTACATTGGGCACTATTCCCTTGCTTATCACCGGGAACTTGAGTTTGATGATTTCCTCCACATCACGCGTTGCGCCGTCGATCACCGCCGCCAGGATACCCTGGTTCATCGCCGAGAGAGTCATGTTTTCTCCCCAGAAAGCCGTGTTCAGCGACCCTCTGGCGTCTACCACCACGATATCTCCCGGTTGGCTAAGATCGATGGCCTTGAACACCGTTCCTATGTCGGCGGCCAAGGTTTTGACGGTCACAGCCACCCCGACCAGACGTATGCCGGGGAAGAGCGGGCGCATGTCCCCGGTCATGGCGTTGTACCGCCCCATGCAGTCAGAAACCGCGCAGGTCACGGAATCATGCTTGTCCAACAGTCTTTGGAATCCTTGAACGATTCCGGAGTCTGTCCTCCTGATCTCACCAATGCGCATACTGCCTCCTTTGTTGTGTGCCGCTCCGGTTTTTGGCGCCGGAGAAGGTCAGCTATACGATCCAAAAGTTAACGAGGCGCCATCGACAAGCTTACTGCCAGCCTGGGCAAGCTTTTCCTCAAGCCTCTCCATTTCCGCCCCGTGCCCGTACCCGAGCAGATGGGCGAAGCCGTGCGCCAGCAGACGCAGGCAGTAATCCCCCGCCTCCTGCCCGTATAGGAAAGCTTCGCGTTCCAGGGTGTCGGCGGACAGGACCAGACTGCCGAGGAAAATCGTTCCTTTTGCTCCCGGCGCGCGGGTAAGGCCCTCCGGGAGTTCCCCGGACAAGTCCGCGGAAGACCCATTGGGCAGACCCCGGCGGACCTCTCCGGAAAAGCCTTTGGCAGGAAAGGCGAGGATATTGGTCGGGCCTTGGCGGTCCAGGCATTGCCGGTGCAGGGCTTCCATCCTTGCGTCATCCGTGACCGCAAGCTCAAGCCGCGCGTTGTCTTCCCCGCCGGCTTTGCAGAAAAGCTCCAGTATCCGACGCAGGCGTTGCGCATCCAAAGGCATTTTCAGGGCCGAATCCGGCCGGACGCTTACGCTTGCCCTGTTTGCCATTCTGCCGCCATTCCCTTTCCGAATAGAGGGCATTTTACAAGCGGTACTTTCAGCCTTTGCCGCGTTTGCCGTTCCCGGTGTCGGGGCCGGGATAATTGATGCGGTGGTGATGCTGGCCGCGCAGGACCTGGTTGAAGCTGTCGGTCAGGTCATGCAGATCTCTGAGTGTCAGGGTGCATTCGTCAAGTTGCCCGGAAGCGTAAGTATTTTTCATCACTCCATCGATATGTTGGAGCAGGCGTTGCGGCGAGGGGTCATTCAAGGTTCTGGCGGAAGCTTCGGCGATATCCGCGAGCATGACGATGGCTGCTTCCCGGCTTTGCGGTTTCGGGCCGGGGTAGCGGAAATCGGCCTCTTCGGGCGGGGGCGCGTCAATCAGTCCTTGGGCCTTGCTGTAAAAATACTGGATCAGACTTGTTCCGTGGTGCTGTCCCATGATATCCGTGACCTCCCTTCCCAGGCGGTGTCGCCTAGCCAGCTCTATGCCCTGCTTGACATGAGAGATGAGTACGAGGGCGCTCATGGAGGGCGTCAGGCGGTCATGAGGGTTGTCGTCATCCGTCTGGTTCTCGATGAAATATACTGCCTTTGGGGCTTTGCCGATGTCGTGATAGAGCGCCGCCACTTTGCAGAGCAGGGCCTGGGCGCCGATGCGCTTGGCCCCGGCTTCGCACATGTTGGAGACGACAAGCGAGTGGTGGTAGGTGCCGGGGGCGGAGAGCATGAGTTCCTGAAGCAGGGGCTGTTCCAGGTTCAGCAGTTCCATGAGCCGGAAGCGCGTGGTGTAGCCGAAGACTATTTCCACCAGAGGGGTGAGGGCGAAGGTCACCAGCATGGAAAAAAACACGCCCCCGCCAAGCAGGGCGACCACCTCGGAGAAATAGCGGATGTGCGCGCCGCCCTGAACCATGGTGGCGGCCGCCCACATGAACAGAAGGCCCACGGTCAGGGGGAGCATGGACCAGACCACGTCGCTGCGCGAGGCGTTGCGATAGGTCAGCCAAGTGCCGAGCATGGCGGAGAGAAAGTAAAACAGGAAGATCGCCATGCCCGCGCCTGCCATCACGGTGCAGAATAAAGACAACAAAAGACCCGTGACCAGATAGCGCCGCGCGTAAAAAAGCTGCGCGGACAAGGATGCGGCCCCGGCTATGGGCATGGCGAAAGTGAGGCTTTCCGGAATGAATTTGGCCGACGTTTCCGCTATCTGCGCCCCGTGTACGGCCAGACCCTTGGCTAGCAGGGAAAAAATGAGCAGCAGCGACGCGAGGAAGATGAAATCCTTGTTGACCATGCTCGCGCCCTGGTTCGCGCTGGGCGAAAAAAGCAGGCCGGCGGATATGAGCAGGCCGAAAAGGGCGGTGCCCAGAAAAGCCTTGGTGTTGAAGCGCTCGCCCTTATTCTGGAGATAAATCTGTATCTTGTGCTGCTGTTCCAGGCTGACCCTCTCTCCCTTGCGCAGGATGATTTCGCCGCGCTGCACCCGCTGCACGACCGGGAAGACCTGGGCGGCCAGGGCGTCGGCTCTGACCGTGGTGGCCTCAAAATTGGGCATAAGCGTGGGTTTGATGTAAGCCGAGAAGACCAGACCGAGCAGCCGCTTTTGCTCGTTGGGCAGTCCAAGCCGGTTTATCTCCTGGGAAAGGACGAGTTCCAGCCTCCTGGTGTCCGGAATTTCAAAGCTGTTCAGGATCAGGCGTTCTTCGCCGGTGTCGAGGTTGCGCACCAGTGCGCCTCCCGGATAGTCGCCCAGAACTGATAGCTCGGGCAATACTCCGGAATTTAGGGTTTTTTCCATGACAGGCAGTATATTTTGCATGGCCGCTGCTTGCAGGGAGTTGGAGGCCAGGGCCGCGACATCCGCGCCGTCCAGTTCCACGCCCAGAACTTTCGAGAGGTTCTGGCGCAGGCTTTCCTTTTCTTCAGGGGCGAAGGAGTTGTTCGCGTCCAGAAACATGTCCTGCATGCGCGCGCGCATGCGATCGGGGGGCAGAGTGACCAGGTCCAGCACCAGGGGCTGCATTTTGCGCGCCAGGTCCTGCCTGGCCCGGGTGGCTTCGGCGTTGCGGTAGATAAAGCTGCTGTCCGCGGTTATGTCCGCCGGGGCTATCTGTCCTTCCATAAGCGGAAGCGGGCGTGGGGTCAGGTCCATGGCCGCCGGGACGGACAAAAGCACAATAACGGAACACAGAAGAAAAAAGGCTTTGGGCGGCAGTTTTCTGTTCAGGCTCTCAATGAGCAGGGAAAATCCGGTGCGGGCTCTATCCGGAATTTGTCTGATACGACTCATAAGCGTCTATTATGCGCGCCACAAGCGGGTGGCGTATCACATCGTCCTTATGAAAATAGATTACATTTATCCCCTCGACCCCATGCAGTATCCGCAAAACCTGCACCAGCCCGGAGCTTCGCGCGCCGTCCGGGCCTCTGGGCAAATCGATCTGCGTGATGTCGCCGGTGACCGCCGCGCGGGAACCCAGACCAAGCCGCGTCACAAACATTTTCATCTGTTCCGGCGTGGTGTTCTGGGCTTCGTCCAGAATGATGAAGGCATCGTTCAAAGTTCGCCCGCGCATGAAGCCAAGGGGGGCGATCTCAATTACGCCGGAGGCGATCATTTCCGCTGTTTTTTCCGGATCCAGCATATCGTGCATGGCATCATACAAAGGGCGCAGATAGGGGTTCACCTTTTCCGCCAGATCGCCGGGCAGAAAACCCAGGCGCTCTCCCGCCTCCACGGCCGGGCGGGTGAGGATGATGCGCCTGACCTTTTTGGACAGGAGCAGGGAAAGAGCCGCGGCGACGGCCAGATAGGTCTTGCCGGTTCCGGCCGGCCCCACAGCGAAGGTCATGTCGCTGTTGAGCAAGGATGTGGTGTACTCACGCTGTGACAGGGTTCTTGCCACGATGCTGCGGCGTGAGCCGGAGGAGAAAATTGTCTCCCCGTACAGGCTGTCCAAGGCGAATTCCGGTTTTTTCTCCAGAACCGCATAGGCGTGGGGCAGGTCCTGGGGATTTAAGCGCAGCCCGGCGTGCATCAGGTCATATATCTGGAGCAGGAGATTGCGGGTCAGATCGCAGGCCTTCGCCTCTCCTTTGAGCGTGACCCGGCTTCCGCAGGCGGCTATGTGCAGACCGGAACGCCTGGCCAGGGTATCCAGGTTCGCGTTGCGCGGACCGAAGAGTTCCCGCGCGAAAGCCGTATCCGCAAAGTCCAGACTCTGCTCGGCAAAGTGGACGTTGTCCTCAGGCGCCGCCATTGAAGCCTTGTTTTCGCTCATATCCCACCGTTTACAGCATTTCGCGCACGAAGGAAAGTCTGCGTTCCACCCGGCCTGAGATCAGGACCATTTGCCATTGATTGATACACGTGTTGAAACGGAAACTTTTCCCTGCGGAGGTTCGTCAGCCGAAAACGTGGTTTTCAGCTGACTTGCGCCGCTTCGCGGCGGCAGCGGCCATCGGGCCGCTGTTCAGATTTCCCTGCGGAAATCTGGAAAATATCTGGTCAGGGAATGAAAAGCTTGCGTCCGATTCGGAGGGTGGCTCCGGCCTCAAGTTTGTTGGCTTCCTGCAGGGCGCGCACCGACACCTTGTGGCGTCTGGCTATGGAGGTCAGCGTGTCGCCTGACTTCACGCTTATGCTTTTGCCGTTCGTCCGCGCGGGGCCTTTCTCCTCTCCGGGGCCTTTGCGCTCGCTTTG
>JAISZH010000052.1 GCA_031269345.1 Desulfovibrio sp.
CCGTATCCACAAAAGTACTGATAAATCAAGCTACTATATAAGTATGCGCAAGGCTGTGCCTGCTCCGGCATGGCCTTTATGCGAAAACAACAAAGTATAGCTCCCGTCCAAGACGGTCTATTGACGCCCGGCAGCATCCCGAAAGTTTCAGGGTAACTGCCGGGGCATTTTTTTCAAAAAATATTTTTTATCAAAATATATCAATAGAATATCAGTAACAAAGCGCGCTTTCAAATTGAAACCGCGAAATTAAAACTTGGCACCACATATTTTGAGAACCTGATTGACGAAGAACAACGTGGGAAGGATGTTGAGAAGCTTCGTATTAAGAAGCAGCGAAGACTGAGGACTAAGATTGCCGAGAAAGAATAGAGATATATGCCAGAACAAAAACGAAGCCCCTGTGATTCACAGGGGCTTCCAAGCAATAGGTTCTATTTCTTTTTGAACTTGGCTCTCTCCATATACCCACATTGACCACCGCCGGAGACCATCGGGATGTTGGGGGTAATTCCATCATTGTCCAGAGAAATGCTGAATATTAGATACATCAAATCATCGTCAACAGTTAGCTCACTTCCTTGTAGTATCGTAAGCCCTTCGTAATCACAATCACCCTTGGCTGATTTGATTTTGACATAGTAAGCATTTTCTGCCTTTTTTACGACATCTCTTTCAATCCAATCATTATTCTGCCTATCAGTTACATATTCACTTGTATGACCATTTTTAAATTTTACTTTCACAAGAAAGGCCCGGTCAGATTTTTCAATGACAATGGTTCCTGCCTTGTTGACGTATGTTCCTGTTGGGTCAGCAGCAAAAGCAGCCCCACAAATCAATAAGGACATCATTACCAAGGTGAGAAAGAGAAGCCGTTTCATCGATAGCTCCTAAAGGTGAAGATGAGTGTTTTGATATTGCGCGGTTTCAATTTGAAAGCGCCAAATGTAGAAAATCAGCGTTTCCTCGAGTTGTCCAGTTTGGACAGTTTGCGCCGCACTTCTTTGAGATTTGCGGCCTGGCGCTGGATGGCCTCTTTGTAGCCTTTGGCCGCCTCATCCTTTTTGCCGAGGGCCAGGGCAATGTCCCCGTAATGCTCCCATATGACCGCATCGTCCCCGCCCAGGCTTATGCAGCGGTTTATGTTCACCCAGGCTTCGGAGTGCCGCCCGAGGCGATACAGAACCCAGGCCAGGGAATCCACGATGAAATCCGCTTCCGGATTTTGTTCGAGAGCCTTGGTGACAAGCGTAAGAGCCCGGTCCAGTTCGACATTCATGTCGGCCAGGCTGTACCCGATATAGTTCAGGGCCTGATAGTTTCTCGGGTTTAAGGCGATAATCTCTTCCATGGTCTGCATGGCCGCGTTTTTGTTTCCGATCTCGTCTTGGATGTTCCCCAGGGAAAAAAGCAAGTCTTCGTCTCCGGGATATTGGCGTAGCGCTTCCATGAGGACGGCTTCGGATCTGGCGGCTTTTTTCAGCTTGGCCAGCGCGAAGGCCTCGATGCCCCAAAGGTCCTTGCGGTCCGGGAAAAGCTTGCGGCCGGCATGGGCCGTCTTGCGGGCGTTCTCATAATCCTTGGACTTGAGATGGATGCGGGCTTTTTGCTCAAGCGCCGCGGGATAAACCGGGCTTTGCGGCTTGATGCCCGCAAGCGGCGCAAGCCAGGATTTGGGATCGTTCGAGCTTTCCTGTTTGATCATGGACAGAAAAAGGGCAACCTCATCAGCGTCCGCGCCTTTTTCCTGCGCCTGTTTGAGGAGCGCCTCCGCCTGCTGGTAATGGCGTTCCCCGGCGAAGCGCATGGCGGCCTGTATGAACTGGCTGGCGTTCAATTCAGCGTTTTCAAGGACGCGCATGGCCGCATCCGGTTTTTTTTCTTTCAGACGCAAGGTGATGATGCGCAGGTACACTTCCTTGTTTTCCGGCATCAACCGCGCCGCTTTTTCGTAAGCTTCGACAGCCGCCGCGAGGTTTTTGTCACGATCTTCAAGGTAGGCCAGTTCCAGCCAGGCTTCCGCGTACTCCGGCTCTTTTTTCAGCAGTTCACGCAGCAGTTCCTTGGCTTCCCCCGTCCGCCCCACTGTGGACAGGACGCCGGCGCGGAAGAGCTCGGCCTCGGGCGACGTATCCGTTTCCGGCAGGATTTTCAGAAGTTCCGCGGCTTTTGTGTTGTCGCCCTGCCTGATGTAGATGCGGATCAGTTCTTCCTGAATTTCCCTGTTTTCCGGATTTTTGGCGAGGGCCGCTTCAAGCAGGGCCATGGCTTTGCCGCTTTCTGCTCTTTCGTTGTACACTCCGGACAGGAGCAGGCAAAGCAGCGGGTTGTCCGGAAATCGCTCAAGTCCCGCAAGGGCCGTCTTTTCCGCCTCTTCCAATTCCCCGCGTGAGAGCAGGATGGCCGCGCCGTCCTGAAATACGGGCAGAGAGGGGTCGAGGCTGATGAGGGCGTTTATGGCCCAGATCACTCCTGTCCGGGTGTTGTCGAAAAGGCTTTGCGAGAGCGCCAGATAATAGAAAAAGCGCTGGGCTTCCGGGCTTATCCCCCAAGAGGAAACATCCGGGAGGGCGTCTTGCGTCTTTGTCGTGGCCTCGTCCGGCAGAGGCTTGTTCCCGTGGCTTGCGGAGAAGGCGGAAGGGCAAAGGAGCAGGCAGAAAAACGCCGCGAAACATGCCAGAGCAATTGGCGCTTGAAACAGTTCGCTTACGGCGGACAAAGCCCGCCTGCTCCTGTTTCGCGGCAGGGGTTTGCGCTGCAAATCCTTGCAGAGCAGTTCACTCGTTTCATTCGTGAACTGCTCTGGAGCAATTGACGCTTGAAACAGTTCGCTTACGGCGGACAAAGCCCGCCTGCTCCTGTTTCGCGGCAGGGGTTTGCGCTGCAAATCCTTGCAGAGCAGTTTATTCGTTTCATTCATGAACTGCTCTGGAGCGTTGTGTCGTCGGTTCGGCATTACTGTTCTATCCAGTCACGTGAAAAGTCCTTGATGTTCGCAAGCAGATGATCGCGCGCCTTTTGCAGAAGCCGGGCCTCGATCTGCCGGACGCGTTCCCGTGTGATATGAAAAAAGTCGCCTATCTCCCGGAGAGTGGCTGGTTCATCCGTCAGCAGCCGGTTGTAGAGGACGTATTTTTCCTTGTTGCTGAGCCGGGGGAGCAGGGATTTCAGTCGCTCGCGCACAAGATGGGCGATTTCTCTGTCGGCCAGAATTTCCTCTATGCCCGGACCCAAGGCCGGCAGGTAGTCCATCCTGGTCGCGCCACCGGAATTTTCATCTCCCACTTTGGCGTCCAAGGACGTATCCGCGGCATCCAGGCGTTGTTCCATTTCGATTATCTGTTCTTCCGATACGTTAAGGTGCTCGGCCAGGGTCGAGGAATCCGGCTCAAAGCCCTGGGCGGTGAGCTGCTGGCGTTCCCTGTTCAGATTGTAGAAAAGCTTGCGCTGGGTCTGGGTCGTGCCGATTTTGACCATGCGCCAGTTATCCATAATGAACTTCAAGATATAGGCCTTGATCCAGAAGGCGGCATAATAGGAGAATTTTATGCCCTTTTCCGGATCGAACTTGCTGACGGCTTTTACCAGTCCCACATTGCCCTCCTGGATCAAGTCCAGGACATTTTGCATCCAGCGGCGTTGAAAGTCCATGGCAATGCGCACTACCAGGCGCAGATGGGATGAAACAAGGCGGAAGGCGGCGTCGGGGTCGCCCGTGTCGCGCACCTTGCGGGCCAATGTGATTTCCTCATCCGGGTTGAGCAGGGGAAAGCGGTGGATTTCCCGCAGATAGGTGTGGAGGCTGTCACGGGTTTTTTCCGGCGGTCTGTTGACATATGGGGTCAAGGCATCCTGAGCGGCAGCGGCAGAAGAAGGCGGGGCGACCGGGTGGGGATCGTCCCCGTTGTCTTCCAAATCTTCGGTCAAAAGCGGGTCTTCCTCAAAGAGATCGACTGTCTCCCCGGAATCCTGGGAATATTCTTCTTCGGTCTGTGGCGCCGTTTTGCAGGCGGCCTCGGCTCGCATGGTCATGTGTTCGCTTGGGGAGAGTCCGGGGTGAATTATTCTGTGCCGATAGTAATTTATTCTGTATTTTAAGCAATCTTTGTTCTATATAATTTTTGTTTGTTCTTTTCAAGGTTTTTCAGTAGATAGACGGAAAACGCTCTGCCGGCGGACACTTCTTTTCTATTGGTACCCGCAGTGAAAAGTAAGGGCTCGTCAGCCGAAAACGCGGTTTTCGGCTGACTTGCGCCGCTTCGCGGCGGCGGCGGCCGCCAGGCCGCTGTTCAGATTTCCATGCGGAAATCTGTAACCGGCATATCCTTAAAACTTTTCAAGCCCTCCAGACGGAGAAGCGCCGTGGATGATTTTCGCAGAAGGCTTGCACAGGGCGCGCGGTTGCTTTTCGACGGCGCCATGGGCACCATGTTGCAGGGCCGGGGTCTTTCGCCGGGGCATAATCCCGAGATATTCTGCCTTGAGCGTCCGGACGTTTTGCGCGCTGTCCATGCCGACTATATCCGGGCGGGCGCGGATGTGATCACCACCAGCACCTTCGGCGGAACCCGCTTTAAGTTGCCCGGGGGGGTTGAAGCGCGTGAATTCAACAGGCGCATGGCAGGCGAGGCGCGCAGGGCCGTCGAGGAATGCGGAAGGCGCGTTTTTGTCGCCGGGAGCGTGGGACCGACGGGGAAATTTTTGCGCCCGCTCGGGGAATTGTCCTTCATGGAAATGGTGGATGCTTTCAGGGAGCAGATCCGCGGACTTCTTGAAGGCGGAGTGGACTTGGTGCTTGCCGAGACCCATTTCGACATAGCCGAAGCCAGGGCTGTGGCCGTGGCCGCGAGACACGAAGGCAGCCCGCCTCTGGGCCTGTCCATGACCTATGAAGACGGACGCACGCTTACCGGTTCCACAGTTGCCGTCTGCGCGGCCACTCTTGCCAATCTCGGGGCCGATCTGATCGCCGTGAACTGCGGTCAGGGACCGCTGGAGATGCGCGGCGCGGCTTTGGAACTTCTGCGCCTGTCTCCGGTTCCGGTGCTTATCCAACCCAATGCCGGGCTGCCCAGGCTTGAGGGAGGAGAGACGGTTTTTCCGCTCGAAGCGGAGGAATTCGCTTCGCTGACCGCGGAGTTCGCGCGGGAAGACGCTCACGGCGGCGCCCAGTGTCTGGGCGGCTGTTGCGGCACCACCCCCGCGCACATAGCCGCTTTGGGAGAAATTTTCCGCTCTTTGCCTCCCCAGAGGCCGCGCCCGGCGCATGCCGGCATAGCTTTGACCTCGCGTTCGGGCATGACCCGTATAGGTTCCGGGCAACCTTTGCGCATCATAGGCGAGCGTATCAATCCCACAGGTAAAAAACGGCTTTCCGCCGAGCTTGGGGATGGAGTGTTCACAACCGCCCTGCGCTTCGCCGACGAGCAGGCGCAAGGCGGGGCTGCCGCTCTGGACGTGAACGTGGGCGCGCCGATGATTGACGAAACCCTGTGCCTGCCCGCCCTGGTCGAGGCACTGCAAACGCGCGTGGCTCTCCCCCTGTCCATTGATTCCACAAACATGCCGGCGGTGGAAAAGGCCCTCCGCGTTTATCCGGCCTCGCCCCTGGTCAACTCCATCAGCGGAGAGGAAGGCAGGCTGGAATTTCTCGGGCCGCTTTGCAGGGATTTCGGCGCCCCGTTCATACTTCTGCCCTTGCGCGGCAAAAAGCTGCCGGTGCTCGCAAAAGAGCGCATCGCCATTCTGGAGGGGCTTCTGGAGCGCATGGATGCGCTTGGCGTGCCCCGCTTTCTGGCTGTCGTCGACGCCCTGGTGCTGGCTGCCTCCTCAAGTCCCGAGGCGGGCGGCGAGTGCCTGAAATTTATCTCCTATTGCGCTTATACCTTGCGTATGCCCGTGATCTGCGGGCTTTCCAACATCTCCTTCGGACTGCCGGCGCGCGAGCTGCTGAACTCCTCATTTCTGGGTCTGGCCGCCGGGGCGGGCATGAACGCCTGTATCGCCAATCCGTCAAACCTCCGCATCAGAGAGACGGTGGACTCCGTCAATCTGCTTCTCGGTCATGATCCAGGGGCGGAAAGCTTCATTCGCGCCTATGCCGGGCGGGAGGCGGCGGCGGATATAAAAAGCGCGCCTTCCCCGGAGGCGAAACGGCCCCTCTCGTCTTATCCGGAGTTGGCCGCGGCGGTTATCGAGGGTGTAAGCGAAGGTATTGAGGATTTGGTGCAAAAGGCCCTTGACGCCGGGGAAGACCCTTTCGCCATAGTCCGGGAAACCCTGATCCCGGCTTTGAACGTGGTAGGGGAACGCTATGAGCGCAAAGAATATTTTCTTCCCCAGCTCATCCGTTCCGCGCAGGCCATGCAGAGGTCCTTCGGCGTCCTTGAACCTCTGCTTGAGAGAGCCTCCGGCGGGACGGAGCGGCCGGTGGTCGTCATGGCGACGGTGGAGGGTGACATCCACGATATAGGCAAAAATATCGTTTCACTTATGCTTGCAAACCATGGTTTTGAAGTCGTCGACCTCGGAAAGGATGTGGCGGCGGAGCGCATAGTGGGAGAGGCCCTTGCGCGCGACGCTTCTGTTATCGGCCTCTCCGCCCTGATGACTACGACCATGGTGCGCATGCGCGACACGGTCGAGCTTGTGGATCAAAAGGGCCTGCCCCAGAAAGTCATGGTGGGAGGAGCGGTTGTGACGGATGAGTTCGCGCGCTCCATAGGGGCGCATTACGCTCCGGACGCGGTGGCGGCGGTGCATCTGGCCGAAAGCCTGCTGCCGGAAACCCGGAAAAAGGACAAGCGGGACGGCAAACCAAAAAGGTAGCATGGGCCTTCAGGCCCACGCGTCTTGCGCCTGGGCGGGGTTTGGACCCCGCCCAGGCTTCCGCCCGTACGGATACCCCGCCCTTCAGGGCGGGGTCGGGCTATCCGGCTGAAGGCCGGGGTCTCAAGCCGTAAAGGAAGCTCAGATGAATCCTTCCAGTATTTTTATCCGGCGTCCGGTCGCCACCACTCTGGTCATGATCGGGATCATGCTGGCCGGTTTGATGGGGTATCGCTATCTGCCCACGGCCGCCCTGCCCACCGTGGATTTTCCGACCATCAATGTGATTGTCGACTATCCCGGAGCCAGCCCGGAGACCATGGCCTCCTCCGTGGCCACGCCTCTGGAAAAACAGTTCTCCACCATCGCCGGCCTGGATTCGATGATTTCCATGAGCAACCTGGGGCGTACGCGCATCACCCTCCAGTTTGCCCTGGAGCGGGACATCGACGCCGCGGCCCTTGACGTGCAGACGGCAATCTCAACGGCCATGCGCAGGCTTCCCTCCGATTTGCCGACCCCCCCGAGTTTCCGCAAGGTCAACCCGGCGGACCTGCCGGTTTTCTATCTCGCCATGTATTCGCCCACCATGCGCCTCACCGATGTCAACGAATACGCTGAAAATATCGTGGCGCAACGTCTTTCCACAGTGAGCGGGGTATCTCAGGTATCGGTCTACGGCCAGCTCAAATACGCCGTACGCGTGCAGGTGGACCCGGAGGCCGTGGCCTCACGCCGTATCGGCATAGACGAAATCGCCAACGCCCTGCGGGAGGGCAATTCCAACCAGCCGGTCGGGTCCTTAAGCGGGCGGGTGCGCGAATATACGGTACAGAGCACAGGGGCGCTGTACAAGGCCGACGAGTACAAGCCTCTGATCGTGGCCTGGAGGGGCGGGGCTCCGGTGCGTCTCTCGGAAGTGGCCACGGTCATAGACAGCGTGGAAAACGACCGCAGGGCGGGATGGTTTAACGAATACCGGGCCTTTACCCTGGCCATCGAGCGTCAGCCCGGCGCGAATACCGTGGAACTGGTGGACAGGATCAAGAAAGTGCTGCCGGAATTGCGCAAGCAGGTTCCGGCCTCCATCGAGTTCATGGTGCAATACGACCGCTCCGAGAGCATCCGCGAGGCGGTGACGGACGTGCAGTTCACCATGTGCCTGACCGTGTGTCTGGTTATCATGGTCATCTTTCTTTTCCTGCGCAACGTCTCCGCAACGCTGATCCCCAGTCTGGCGGTGCCCCTGTCCGTTGTGGGTTCTTTCGCCTTCATGCATCTTCTCGGATTTTCCCTGAACAACCTCTCGCTCATGGCCCTGACCCTGTCTGTAGGTTTTGTGGTGGACGATGCCGTGGTCATGCTGGAAAACATCGTGCGCCACATGGAGAGCGGCAAAAATCCCATGCAGGCGGCTCTGGACGGATCGAGAGAAATAGGCTTCACCATTCTCTCCATGACCCTGTCTCTGGTGGCGGTGTTCATCCCGGTGCTTTTTCTGGGCGGCATAGTCGGCAGGCTTTTCCACGAATTCGCCCTGACCATCGCCATATCCATCCTGTTGTCCGGCGTGGTGTCTCTGAGCCTGACGCCCATGCTGTGCAGCCGTTTTCTGCGCCCGCCGGATCATTCGCGCCGTCAGGGAGGTTTGTCGGGCGTTGCGGAGAAGGTGTTCCTCCGGGCCGCCGCTTTTTATGAAAAAAGCCTGCGCTCGGTCATGCGCGCGCGTTTTGCCTGCCTGGTTTTTTCCTTCCTCATTCTGGGGGGCACGGCATATCTGTTCTTCGCGATCCCCAAGGGTTTTCTGCCCACTGAGGACATAGGGCAGATCGTGGTGCGCACTGAAGGGCTGCAGGGCAGTTCGCTCGCCAACATGACCGAACACCAGCAGCAGCTTGTGGAGATCGTGCGCGGCAATGCCTATGTGAACCGCTACATATCCGTTATCGGGGCAGGAGGAGGCAGCAATTTCACGCATGAGGGCTTTATAGGCATCACCCTGACGGACCGCGCCAAGCGCCCGCACGCCTCGGAGATCATAAACCAGTTGCGCCCGCTCTTTGCCGAGGTTCCGGGGATCCGCGCCTATACCTCAATGCCGCCTTCCATACGCATCGGCGGTTCGGCCACGAAGAGCCTGTACCCGTTCACCATGCAGAGCCCGGACATGGAGATTCTCTACCGTGACGCGCAGGTGCTCTATGAAAAGGTCCGGACCCTGAACGAGGTGCAGAACGTGGCCACGGATCTGCTTTTGTCCAACCCGGAGGTGCGTGTGCGGATTCTGCGCGACAAGGCGTCGGCTTTGGGGATCACCGCCGGACAGATCGAGGCGGCCATGTCTTTGTCCTACGGCACGCGCGAAGTATCCACCATACTCGCTCCGACCAATGATTTCCAGGTGATACTGGAGCTTGAGCCGAAGTTTCGGGACCAGCCGCGCACCATGGAGCTTCTGCGCGTGCGCGCGCCTTCCGGGCAGCTTGTGCCCCTGTCCACCCTTGTGGAAGTGAGCACGGGCGTCGGGCCCATGGTTGTGAACCACCTGGGGCAGATGCCTTCGGTGACCATTTCTTTTGACCTGCCCGAGGGGGTTTCCCTGGAGGAAGCCATGCAAAAGGTACAGGACATGGCCCGGTCGACTTTGTCGGATTCCATCAGCACCAGTTTTCAGGGCACGGCCCAGGCCTTTCAGTCTTCCTTTGAAAATCTCTGGCTTTTGCTTATACTGGCGATCGCCGTGATTTATATAGTGCTCGGCATCCTCTACGAGAGCTTTATTCACCCGATCACCATACTCTCCGGGCTTCCCTCGGCCGGGGCGGGGGCTTTGGCCACTCTGCTGCTTTTCGGGAAGGAGCTTGATACCTACGCCTTTGTGGGCATCATAATGCTCATAGGAATAGTGAAGAAGAACGCCATCATGATGATTGACTTCGCCTTGGAGGCCCAGCGGACGAAAAACCTGGACGCGGAAGAATCAATAATCCAGGGGGCCGTGGTGCGCTTCAGGCCGATCATGATGACCACCATGGCGGCTTTCATGGGCACGATCCCCATAGCCGTCGGCTTCGGAGCCGGCGGCGAGGCGCGGCAGCCTTTGGGGCTTGCGGTGGTCGGGGGCCTTTGCGTCTCCCAGGTGCTGACGCTCTTTTTTACGCCCGTGTATTATTATTACCTGGATAAATTACAGCGGCTCCCGGGCAGACGGAAGAAGCAGACCAGAGAGTACGCGGATTTCGCGCTGGGGCCGACGGGTCTGGAAAGCGGGAAATAAAATGCCTGTTTACGCCCGAATTTTATACTTCGCGATTCCGCTGGTTTCCGGTTGTTCCCTGTTTGGCGGGCAAGGATTCCTTTCAAGTCCTAAAATTGGGCAACCCGCCTTCCGGCTTGTTCACGAAAGAGTCGATGGCCCGGTTCTTGATTTAGCCTCCTGTCAAAATACCAACTCTACAGAAGAAGCACTTGGGTTTATACCAAAAATGCGCAGGCCAGCGGATACGGGGAACTATGGAAGACCACATTCGCTATGATCCGGAGCAAGGCGTTCTTTTTTTGCTGGATCAGCGGCTGCTGCCGGCGCGCGAAGAATTTTACGCCTGCCGCTCGACGGACGACGTCATCTACGCCATTCGGGAGATGGTGGTGCGCGGCGCTCCGGCCTTGGGGGCGGTGGGGGCCTTTGCCTGCGTTCTGGCCGCACGCGAGGCGCGGAATGGCAAAAACCGGGAGGCGGAGCTTGATGCCATGCTTGGAGCCATTGCCAAAGCGCGGCCCACGGCGGTAAACCTTTCCTGGGCGGTTTCCAGAATGCGCGGGGTGTGGCGGGATAGGAGAGACATAACTTTGGACGGACTGATACGGGTCTGGGAGGCGGAGAGCGAGCTTATCCGGCGGGAGGATATAGAAGCGAACCGGCGCATAGGCGCTTTCGGAGCGGCTCTCGTCAACGACGGGGAAACCGTGCTTACGCACTGCAACGCCGGGGCATTGGCCACCGCCGGTTTCGGCACGGCCCTGGGGGTTGTATATGCGGCTTTCGGGCAGGGCAAGGACATCAGGGTCATAGCCGGAGAAACTCGTCCTCTGCTGCAGGGCGCGCGGCTTACAGCCTATGAATTACACAGGGAAGGCGTGCCTGTTGCCATAGTCTGCGATAACGCTTATGCCTTGCTCATGCAAAGGGGCATGGTGCAGAAGGTGATCACCGGGGCGGACCGCATCGCCGCCAACGGAGACACCGCGAACAAGATAGGCACTTACGGGGCGGCCCTCCTGGCGCGGGCGCACGGCATCCCCTTTTATGTGGCGGCGCCTTTGTCCACTGTGGACCTGGAAACAAGCGACGGAGCGGGTATTTGCATCGAAGAGCGGCCGGAAAGCGAGGTCACCTGCATTGCCGGCACGCGTATAAGCCCCGCAGGAGTTCCGGCTTACAATTTCGCCTTTGATGTTACCCCGGCTGAGCTTATACACGGGATTATCACCGATGCCGGAGTGTTGCGCCCCCCTTACGCGGACAGCTTAAAACGCGCCCTGAGCCGCGAAGGACAGAGGAAGCCGCCATGTCGCTGATCAAAGCCCTGGTTTGTCTTACGGCCTTGTCGGTTCTTCTTTCGGCGTTCGCGCTTACCCTGCTTTTCTGGTATGAGGCGAAGAATTCCCCGGAGGCGCGCGTGCCCGCCCCGGATTGGGGTTATTTGAAACGCGGCCTGCAATTTTTTCTGAATTTGGCGGAGATTGTCTGCGGCCTGCTGCTGCTTCCTTTCGGGCCTTTGGTCCGCGCTTTTTTCCAGCGTCCGGGGGCAACCGAGAGAAAGGACCTGCCCATGCTGGTTTTCATCCACGGGCTGTATCACAACGCCTCGACCTGGCTGTATATGGCCTGGTTTCTGAGAAAGAAAGGTTTCCGGATGCGCTTTTTCACCTACGGGCGCTTCACGCCTTTGCCGGCGATAAGCGAAGATTTCGGAAATTTTATGCGTCGCCCTGATTTTCAGGGGGCCAGGCCGTTGATTGTGGCGCACAGCATGGGCGGACTGATAGCGCGCGCCTGTCTTGCCGACAGGGCGTTTGAGGAGGGCGTGGCCGGCGTCGTCACCCTGGGGACCCCCCATGCCGGGAGCAAGTTAGCCGTTTTGGCCGTCGGAAAGTGGAACCAGGCCCGTTTTCTTGAGTCGGGTTCGGAATTTCTGCGCAGTCTGCAAGACGCCCCGGCGCCGGCGATACCTTGCGTGTCCCTGGCCGGCACGGCGGATGAGATGGTTCTGCCGGCTTCCTCTCTTGTCCCGCCCCCCGGCTGGACCTTGAAACTGGTGCCGAACGCCGCGCATCTCTCCATGCTTTTTTGTCCCTCGACATGCGCGGCGCTGCTTGATGAACTTGAGCGTATTAACCTAAGATGTTAACGCGTTCTGCGAGGCTTTGCCGCGCAACTCCCTGTGGCGGTGTGCTTGCAGGCGGACCTTGCCCGCCGTCAGGCAGGCGTCTCAAACGTAATGCCGGGGCCGACGCGCCGCGAAGCGGCGTCAGTCAGCCGAAAACCACGCTTTTCGGCTGACGATCCCGCGTTGAAAAGTTTACTTTTTAACGCATATATCAGTAATTTTTGCGATGGAGCGTATGATGAGCGAAACAGGCATGTCCGATTACAAAAAAACCCTGAATCTCCCGCGGACTTCTTTTCCCATGAAAGCCAACCTGGCCCAGCGCGAGCCGGATATCCTGAAACGATGGGAGCGGACGGACGCTTACAGGCGCATGGTGGAAACCGGGGGAGAAAAGGGAACTTTCATTCTCCATGACGGGCCGCCCTATGCCAACGGACATATCCACCTCGGCACTGCCCTGAACAAGATTCTGAAGGATATAATCATAAAGTCGCGCAACATGCAGGGCTACTGCGCCGAGTTTGTGCCCGGCTGGGATTGCCACGGGCTGCCGATCGAGCACAAGGTGGAACAGGAACTGGGCGAAGGCAAGCGGGGTCTGCCAGTCTCGGTTGTGCGCAAGGCCTGCCGCGACTATGCGGAGAAATGGCTGAACATACAGCGCGATGAATTCAAACGCCTGGGGGTGCTTGGGGTTTGGGACAGTCCCTATATTTCCATGGACCCGGCCTATGAGGCAGTGACGGCGCGCGAATTGTGCAATTTCATGTCCGACGGCTCGGTCTCGCGCAGCAAAAAGCCCGTACACTGGTGCTGTTCCTGCCATACCGCTCTGGCCGAGGCGGAAGTGGAATATTACGACCGCGTCTCCCCTTCCATCTACGTGCGTTTTCCCATCAGCGATCCGGGCCTGAAAAGGGTGTTTCCGGAAGCGGTTCCCGGCCGCAGTTATATAGTCATCTGGACCACGACTCCCTGGACTGTGCCGGACAACATGGCCGTAGCCCTGCACCCGGATCTGGACTATGTGCTGGTGCGCGCGGAAGGGGAATATTATATCCTTGCGGATGAGCGCCTTGAGGAATGCCGCCGGCTTTTCGGCTGGCTGAACGCCGAGAGCGCGGGCATGGTCAAGGGAACGGACCTGAACGGGCTTGTGGCGCGGCATCCTTTCCACGACCGTTTGTCTCCTCTGGTTATGGGCAGGCACGTCACACTGGACGCGGGCACGGGCGTTGTGCATACCGCGCCGGGCCACGGGCGGGAAGACTATGAGATCGCCCTGGAAAACGGTCTTGAGATACTCTCTCCTCTGGACGACGACGGACGTTTTTTGCCCGGAGTGGAGTTTTTCGCGGGACTAGGGGTCAATGAAGCGAACGCGGCCGTCATAGACAAGCTTAATTCCGTCGGCAACCTGATTCGCGAAGACAAGATAAAGCACTCTTATCCGCATTGCTGGCGCTGCAAAAAACCGGTCATTTTCCGGGCCACGACCCAGTGGTTTATAAGCATGGACGCCAATTTCCTGCGCGAGCGCGCCCTGAAAGCCATCCGCCGGGACGTGCGCTGGATCCCGGCCTGGGGCGAGGAGCGCATCCATTCCATGATCGAACACCGGCCGGACTGGTGCATATCGCGGCAGCGCACCTGGGGCGTGCCGATACTGGCCCTTATCTGCAAGACCTGCGGAGAGGCCTGGCATGAGGCCGCCTGGGGACAGGAAATAACGGAGCGCTTCGCCTCCCATCCCACCGGGTGCGACTACTGGTTTGACGCCCCTTCCGGGGAGATAGTTCCGGCGGGTCTGCGCTGCCCCGCCTGCGGGGGCGGCGAATGGAGGCGTGAGACGGACATTTTGGATGTCTGGTTCGACTCCGGCACCAGTTTCGCCGCCGTGCTGGAGCGGCGTCCCGAATGCCGTTTCCCGGCGGATATGTATCTGGAGGGATCGGATCAGCACCGCGGCTGGTTCCATTCCTCCCTGCTGGCCGCGATCGGCACGCGTCGGGTGCCTCCGTACAGGGAGGTGCTCACGCACGGCTACGTTGTTGACGGGAAAGGCAGGAAGATGTCCAAATCCGACGGCAACGCCATAGTTCCGGACGAGGTCATCTCCAGATACGGCGCGGAGATTCTCCGCCTTTGGGTGTCCTCCGTGGACTACCGCGAGGACGTGCGCATGTCGGAGGAGATACTTGACAGGTTGGTGGACGCCTACCGCCGCATCCGCAACACCTGCCGTTATCTGCTTGGCAACCTCTATGACTTTTCTCCGGAATTTCAGGTCGGGGAAACGGATATGGACCCGCTGGACCGGCGTGCTCTTGACCTTGTTAGCCGGGCGCATCAGGACATCCAGGCGGCCTATGCTGAATATGAGTTCCACAGGGTTTTTCACGCCCTGCACAACCTCTGCGTAAGCGATCTCTCGGCTTTCTACCTGGATGTGATCAAGGACCGCCTCTACGCTGCGGCGCCCGCAAGCCGGGAACGCCGCTCCGCCCAGACGGCTTTGTACCGCATTCTGCTGCTGCTGCTCGCGGATATGGCCCCGGTGCTGTCTTTCAGCGCTGAAGAAATCCTCTCCCATCTGCCCGATCCGCTGAAGCCGGCCATTGATACGGTTTTCGCCTTGCGCGACGGGCATCTTTCCCCCCTGCGCCTTGGGGCGGAGGAAGCGTTGCGCTGGGAGACGCTCATGGATGTGCGCGCCGAGGTCACGCGGGCCATTGAGCCCCTGCGCAAGGCCGGGACCATAGGCCATGCCCTGGATACGGAGGTTGAGGTTTACGCCGGAGCGACCCTTGGCCGGGATCTGCTTGCCCTGGGGACGGACCTGCGTTCTTTGTTCATCGTCTCCTCCTTTTCCCTGCGCCCGTTGGGAGAGGCCCCGGCCGACGCCGTGGAGGCGGAGAACGTGGCGGACTTGCGCATCAGGGTCCGTCCGGCTTCCGGGGAGAAATGCGGACGTTGCTGGATATACAGTATGGAGCTTGGCGCGCGTCCCGACCATCCGGGGGTTTGCCCGCGCTGCGCCGCGGTGCTCGGGAGCATGCCCGCCTCCTGAACGGTTTGGAGCGGGTTCGCCGCTTGCGGGCCTGGTTTTTTGTAAATGCGCGGTATAAGGCCGCGCGGGGATTTCGCCCCATGCGAGGATGCGATGGCGACACAGGCGTTGCTTATGCTGGATGACGGAACCTGCTTTGCGGGCGAGGCCTGCGGGGCGGCGGAAGAAGCAATCGGCGAGACGGTATTCATCACCGGGATGTGCGGATATCAGGAAAGCGTCACGGACCCTTCCTATTACGGGCAGATCATGGTGTTTACCACGGCCCACCTCGGCAATTACGGGACGAACCCTTTGGATGACGAAGCGCCCGGTCCGGTCGCGGCCGGGGTGGTTGTACACGATCTTTTCGAAGCGCAAGGACCTTTCCCGCATTGGCGCGCAACGGAATCTCTGGACGAGAAGCTCAGACGCCACGGCATAACCGGTGTCAAAAATCTGGATACCCGCGCTCTGGCCCTGCATTTGCGGGACCACGGCTCGCGCAACGGCATAATCAGCGCCCTGGACCTGGACGAGGCTTCCCTGTTGCGCCGGGTCAGGCAATGGCCCTCCATGCAGGGGCAAGATCTGGCATGCAAGGCCACCTGCGCCGATGTATACGCCTATGAGGCGAAAGATAGAACTGTTCCGGATCTGCATGTGGTCGTGATCGATTACGGGTTGAAGCGATCCATACTTGAGAGGCTGGCCGCGCAGCGCATGCGGGCGACGGTCGTGCCCGCGGCCGTCGCCGCGCGGGAGGTTCTGGCCCTCAAGCCGGACGGGGTCTTGCTCACCAACGGCCCCGGAGACCCGGAGCCATGCTCCTATGCCATATCCTGCATCCGGGGTCTGCTCGGACGGGTGCCGATTTTCGGCATCTGCCTCGGGCACCAGCTTTTGGGATTGGCTTTGGGGGCAAAAACCTACAAGCTGCCTTTCGGGCATCATGGCGTCAATCATCCTGTCCTGGACCTGGGGAGCGGGAGAGTGGAGATAACCAGCCAGAACCACGGCTTCTGCGTGGACCCCGGGACTTTGCCCGCCAGAGCTGAGATGACGCACAGAAATTTGAACGACGACACTTTGGAGGGGCTCAGGGTAAAAGACGCGCCCGCTTTTTCCGTGCAGTTCCACCCGGAGGCCTCGCCCGGCCCCACCGACGCCACCGGACTTTTCCCGCGCTTTCGCGCCATGATTTTGCGGCACAGGGAGGAGACGCTCCATGCCTAGACGCGCCGACATAAAAAGCGTGCTGGTGCTTGGCTCCGGACCAATAATTATCGGTCAGGCCTGCGAGTTTGACTACTCCGGAACCCAGGGCTGCAAGGCCCTTAAAGAGGAAGGCTGCCGCATCATCCTGCTTAATTCCAACCCTGCGACGGTTATGACGGACCCGGGGTTTTCCGAACGCACCTATATGGAGCCAATGAATCTCGACATGGCCTCGGCCATTATCCGCAAAGAAAGACCGGACGCCCTGCTGCCCACTCTGGGGGGACAGACGGCTCTCAATCTGGCCGTGGAGTTGCACCGGGCCGGGGTCTTGCGCGAATACAGGGTGGAGATGATAGGGGCGGGCGCCAAATCCATTGAAATCGCGGAAGACCGGGACCTGTTCAGCAAGACCATGCGCGCGGCCGGTCTGGACCTGCCCAGGAACGGCATAGCCGCGAACCTTGGCGAGGCCCTGGGTATAGCGGAGCAAATCTCCTTTCCCCTGGTAGTGCGTCCTTCCTTTACTCTTGGCGGAACCGGCGGGGGGATAGCCTGCAACATGGAGGAGTTCCGGGAGATAGTGCGGTACGGTCTGGACGCTTCGCCGATCGGGCGGGTGCTGGTGGAAGAATCCGTTCTCGGCTGGAAGGAAATAGAGCTGGAAGTCATGCGCGACGGGCGGGACAACGCCGTAGTGATCTGCGGCATCGAAAATTTTGATCCCATGGGCGTGCATACGGGGGATTCCATCACTGTCGCCCCCATCCAGACCCTGTCGGATGTGGAATACCAGGAACTGCGCAACGACGCCCTGACGGTGGTGCGCGCCGTGGGCGTGGATACGGGCGGCTGCAACATCCAGTTCGCCGTCAACCCGGCAACCGGGCGGCGGGTCATAATCGAGATGAACCCACGCGTTTCGCGCTCTTCCGCCCTGGCCTCCAAGGCCACCGGCTTCCCCATCGCGCGCATCGCCGCCAAACTTGCCCTCGGCTATCACCTGGACGAGTTGAAAAACGACATCACTCGCACCTCGGCCTGTTTTGAACCCACTATAGACTACTGCGTGGTCAAGGTGCCCCGCTTCAATTTTGAAAAATTCGCCGGGTCGGCGCCCCTGCTCGGCTTGCAGATGCACTCTGTGGGCGAGACCATGGCCTTGGGCGGCAATTTCCGCGAGGCCCTGCAAAAGGCCCTGCGCGGTCTGGAAACCGGACTTTCCGGCCTTGAACCCGCGCCGGTGAGCGGCAGCGCGCAAACAGGGCAAAGCCCGCAGGTCCGGCTTGAGGCCTTGCGCGCCATTTTGCCCACGGCTTCTCCGGAGCGGCTCATGCACCTTTATGAAGCTTTGAGTCTGGGCATGGATGTCGACGAAGCCAATGCCCTGACCGGCATTGACCCCTGGTTTTTGACGGAGCTTTCGTGGATTGCCGGAACAGAGAAGGAGATTATCGGGCCCTTCGCGGATTTGGCACGCGAATTTCTCGGTGAAGGCAAGGGCTTTGCGGATCAGAAGAAAGTCGCCGAACTGTCCGGATGTTTGCGCCGGATCAAGGCTCAGGGCTTCAGCGACGCCCGCATCGCCTCCCTGCTCGGCAGGGGGCGCGAAGCAGGCGGGGGAGAGAGTGAGCTGCGCGCTTTGCGCCTTGCGCTTGGGGTGCGCCCGGTATTCCGTTGCGTGGACACCTGCGCCGGGGAATTCAAGGCATTGACGCCTTATTTTTATTCCACCTTCGACGGGCTGCACCCGGACCCGGCCCATTTGGACCATGTACGCGCCTCGGATGAAAAGCCCCTGCCCCGGGCGGGGGGAAAAGACCTGCCGCGCAAGGTCGTGATTCTGGGCGGTGGGCCGAACCGTATCGGCCAGGGCATAGAGTTCGACTATTGCTGCGTGCAGGCCGCCCTGGCCATGAAAAAGCTCGGCATAACCTCCATCATGGTCAACTCCAACCCGGAAACGGTCAGCACCGATTATGACACGGCGGATCGCCTTTACTTCGAGCCTGTGACCATCGAGGACGCGCTCGCGGTGTGCGAAGCCGAAAAGCTGGACAGGACGGGCGGGGTTATCGTGCAGTTCGGCGGTCAGACGCCCTTGAACATCGCTCAGGCCTTGTCCGCCGCCGGGGTGCCCATTCTCGGCACCACGCCGGCGGACATCGCTCTGGCCGAGGATCGGGAGGAGTTCAGCGTTCTGGCGCGGGAACTGGGCGTCAGCCAGGCCCCGAGCGGCATGGCCGGAGATGTGGAATCCGCCTGCCGCACGGCCGGGGCAATAGGCTATCCTGTCATGGTCCGGCCCTCCTTTGTTCTGGGGGGACGAGCCATGCGCGTCATTCACAGCGAGGCCGACCTGCGCGCCTATGTTGGAGGCAGGGAGAGCGGCCTCGTTCTGGACCCGGCCTCGCCCATCCTGGTGGACAAGTTTCTTGAGGACGCCGTGGAAGTTGACGTTGACGCCGTCTGCGACGGCGAGAGCGTGAGCATCGCGGCGATTATGGAGCATATCGAGCAGGCCGGCGTGCACTCCGGGGATTCCTGCTGTTCCATTCCCACGCATACCTTGGGAGAAGACATCCTGGAGCGGGTGCGCGCGGACACGCGCAAACTCGGGATCGGCCTGCACACGGTGGGGCTGCTCAATGTACAGTTCGCAATCCGCGCAGGCGAGGTCTTCGTGCTGGAAGCGAATCCGCGCGCCTCGCGCACGGTGCCCTTTGTTTCCAAGGCCACCGGGCAGAACGTGGCCGGGCACGCGGCTGAAATCATGGCGGGTCTTTCGCTCTCCACGACCGGCTTTGAGGAAGAAAAAGCCATTGCCCACCACGCTGTAAAGGAAGCGGTGATCCCCTTTACGCGTTTTCCCGGGGCCGAGATTGGCCTTGGGCCGGAAATGCGCTCCACAGGAGAGGTGATGGGCATAGACCGCAGTTTCGGCATGGCCTTTTTGAAATCCCAGTCCGCCAGCGGGGCGGCCATCCCACAAAGCGGCAACGTGGTGCTGACGGTCACAGACAAGGACAAGGACGCGTTGATTCCTCTGGCCATGCGCCTCAAGACCCTTGGTTTTACGCTTTTTGCCACCCCCGGGACCAGGGAAGTTCTGGCCGGACGAGGCATTGAAGCGGAACTGCTGGTGAAAATAGGTCCGCGTCGCCCGCATCTTCTGGATTTCATGCGCGACGGCAAGGCGCAGCTCATGGTGAACACCGTCAGCGGCCCGGCCTCGGCCAGAGATGCCACGGTGATCCGCGCCGAAGCCCTGGCGCGGAACATCCCCCTGCTCACTACCCTTGAGGCGCTTCGCGCCGCGGTGGAAGGACTGGAGGTGGGGATCAGGGAGAAACGCAGCGTCGCGCCCCTGCAGGATTATTACGCCGGACTTGTCGGGGCCGGAGAGGGCTGATCCCGGTTTGTTTCCGATAGAAAGCGAATTGGGACGACGGAGGCAAAGCCGCAGCCCGCGAGTTTTTGAAAAATCAGGACTAGGCCCGGCGCGCCTCCACAGGCGGCGTGAACACGGCAAAAAACCGCGTTTTTTGCCGTGCGATCTTATCGCTTAAAACGAAGCGGATGCGTAGTTTTAAGCGATACATGGCGCCAGGCAGGAAAAGCCATTTCCTGAAAGCCCTCCCTTGACCTTCGGCTCTCGCGACTTACCATGATCCAGAAAAAATCTTTCGGGAGGAGCATATGGCCAAAGTGGAAAAACGCAAATTTCGGACCGAGACGCAGAAGGTTCTGAATATTCTCACACATTCCCTTTACACGAACCGGGAAATATTCCTGCGCGAGCTGCTCTCCAATGCCGCCGACGCCTTGGAAAAACTGCGTTTTACGCAGAGCGGGGGAGGAGAAGTGCGCGAAGCCGGGCTGCCTCTGGAAATCAGGGTGAGCGTGGACAAGATCTCCGGGATTTTGCAAATCACCGATACGGGTCTTGGCATGAGCGAAAGCGAACTTGTGGACAATCTGGGCACAATCGCCAGATCCGGGTCCGAACGTTTTCTCGCGGATATCCGGGCTGAAGCCGTCGGCAGGGATGAGGCAGCGCCGGGAAAAGGGACCGGGGCGGAAGAGGTAGCGCCGGGTAAAGGGACCGGGGCGGAAGAGGTAGCGCCGGGAAAAGAGGCCGGGGCGGAAGAGGTAGCGCCGGGAAAAGAGGCAGGGGCGGAAGAGGCCGCGCCGGGAAAAGAGGCCGCCGGGGAATCCCATCCGGGGCAAACGGAGGATGCTGCCGGGCCGAAACCGGATGGCGATGCCGGTGAAGGCGCTTCAGATGCTGGAGGAGAGATCGGCGGACAGATTATAGGACATTTCGGGATCGGCTTTTACTCCGTGTTCATGGTTGCGGATTCCGTGGAGGTTGTTTCCCTGCCCGCCCGGGGAGACGCCGGTCCCTGCCTCTGGACGTCAGACGGAGCAAGCGGTTTTTCCGTCCGGCGCCTGGAAGGGGAGGAAGCGGCAGGGTATCGGCGGGGTACGACCGTCAGGGCCAAGATCAAAAAAGACGCAAGCGAGTTTTTGGAAAAATACCACTTACAGTCTGTCATCCGCAAACATTCTAATTTTCTGCCTTTCCCGATTTTTCTGGAGGACGAGCGCTTAAACTCCACCCCGGCCCTCTGGCGCGAGCCGCGCTCCAGCGTCCGCAGGGAACAGTATGATGAATTCTACAAATACCTCACCTATGACGAGAAGCCGCCTCTGGACGTCCTCCATATCTCCGTGGACGCTCCCGTCCAGTTCAACGCGCTGGTCTTCATCCCCGACAGCGAGCAGGATTATTTCGCCCTGCAGCAGGAGCGCTGGGGATTGGATCTCTACGCGCGCCGGGTGCTGATTGAGCGCGCGAACAAAGATTTGGCGCCGAATTATCTTTCCTTCCTGAAGGGGGTGGTGGACACAGAGGATTTGCCTCTCAACATCTCGCGCGAGAACTTGCAGGAAAATCTGGTGTTGCGTAAGATCTCTCAGACTCTGGTCAAGCATGTATTCAACCATCTGGAAAAGATGGCCGAGGCGGAGAGCGGCCGCTATGAGTCTTTCTGGAAACTGCACGGCAAATATTTTAAATTCGCCTTCAACGATTACGTGAACAAAGACCGGGCGGCCGCCCTGATGCGTTTTCCCTCTTCAGCGGCTGAAGGCGGCTACATCAGCCTGGACGGCTACATCAGCCGCGCCAAACCCGGCCAGAAGGAAATCTGGCATGTTTCCGCCCCCTCGCCTGAAGCGGCCAAGGTGAACCCGCATCTGGAACGGTTTCTCCGCAAGGGAGTGGAAGTGCTTTATCTGCTTGAGCCGGTGGATGAATTCGCGCTGGAGGGGCTTGGCAAATACAGGGATTTCAGTTTCAAGTCCGTGGAGCATGCGGATGGAGCGGCCCTCGACGCTTTTCCGGACGTGGAGGGGGTTGCGTCCGCGCCTGCGGCTTTGAGCGGAGAGGAAAAGGCCGCCGCGGATTCTTTGCTTGCGCGGATGGGCGCGATCCTCGGGGACAAGGTCAGGGAGATACGGGTTTCGGATCGCCTGGCGGGCAGTCCGGCCGTGCTGGTTTCGCCGGAAGGGCTTTCCTCGTCCATGGAAAAACTGATTCGCGCTATGCGGAAGAACGACGAGGCGCCGGCTAAAATTCTGGAAGTCAACCCGGAACATCCGGTTTTGCGCGCCATGGCCCGTATTTGCGCCAAGGATCCGGACAGTGACCTGCTTGCGGATCTGACCTTGAATCTTTTTGACAATGTGCGGCTTTTGGACGGCAGTCCGGACGATCCGCAGCTTATGGCGGATCGCGGCCTTAAGCTTATGGGCCGGGCGCTTTCCTGGTATACGGATTTGTCGGGCGTCTGACGCCGATTTGCGTTAAAGCAGTTCACGAATGAAACGAGTGAACCGCTCTGCAAGGATTTGCGGGCAAATCCTTGCCGCGAAACAGGAGCAGGCGGGCTTTGCCCGCCGTAAGCGAACTGTTTCAAGCGTTAATTGCCCCAGCGCAGTTCACGAATGAAACGAGTGAACCGCTCTGCAAGGATTTGCATGCAAATCCTTGCCGCGAAACAGGAGCAGGCGGGTTTTGCCCGCCGTAGGCGAACTGTTTCAAGTTGCTCTGGGGGAGGAAGAAATTACGAAAGCCGCGCAGATGAACGCCGGCAGGAAAGGAGAGGGACGATGAATGCCTTAGCCGAACGCACGAAGAGACTCTTGGAGCTTTTGGGACATGACGAGGAGCCTTTCGGGATGTTTTACTCGGAGGTAAAGCCCACAGGCGGTTTCGGACCGAAAGGCGGAGAAACCTTCAGCCGCGAGCGGGAGGCCGCCGGAGAAATTGACTGGCAGAAGGCTTTGGATAACTTCTCCTGTTTTATCGGCAATATCTGGCAAGCGCGCAAAAAAAAGAAGGCGGCCTGGCTGAGCCATGACGCATGCGGATGCATGGGCGCCGGCTTTTTCTCCGGCATGTACCGCCCCTATCTGGAAGCGAACATCCACTACGTTTCAACCGGCACCCGGAATATGCTCATAGAAGGCGAATACTACCTCCCCACTCCTGAATCCATGCGCTCTTTCATGAACGACACGACTCCCGCCCCGGCCGGCGCCAAATATTGCGTCATAAAACCCCTGGGGCAGTTCACACAGGAAGAGGAACCACTGGTAGTGGTATTTTTCGCCAGGCCCGAAACCCTGAACGGCTTGCATTCCCTGACCTGCTTCGCGACCGGCAGCCATCTCGCCGTTGTCACGCCCTTCAGTACCGGTTGCGGCAGCATCATAGCCTGGCCCCTTGTCTATCAGCGGCGCGGAGAGGAACGCGCCGTGCTCGGTGGTTTCGACATCGCCGCTCGGAAATTTCTGAAAACGGACGAGCTCATCTTCTCCGTTCCCTTTGCCCTGTACGGCAAGATGCTTGACGCAATGGAGGATTCCGTCCTTACGCGTGGGATCTGGCAGCAGGAAGTAAGGCAAAAGGTCGTGAGCAGCCAACGCATATGGAGCAAGGAAGAAAAAGGCGAAAAGAACCAACGCAATGTCTAGCCTGTACGGTCGCGACAGGCGTGAAGATCGCTTCGCCGGAAAGCGTGGTTTCCGGCCCGCTCCGCCGCCATCCCAATTCGCTTTCTGGAGCATTGTACCTTTGAGATGACGCACCCCCGGCCCTCTCCAGCCTACGCCCGCTCCGGCGGTTAACAGCGCAAATAAATTGCGCTTACGCCTCTGTAGCGGGCGTCCGCCCTCGCGGTCGCCAGAGCTATTTTAAAGTGAAATTGCTAGGGTACAATTCATCGCACATTGGTATGACGTGCCGGCTTTGCCGGAGTCAGCCGCGCATAGCCCTGCGGAACCGGCGGGCAAGGTAGACGGTGAAAAAAATCGCGGAGATCAGCAACAGGTAGTCCAAAATCGAAGCTTCAAAAGGCGGCCGCACATTTTGCAGGCCCTTGTCCGGCAGGATGCGCAAGGTACGCACGCTGGCGGCAATGCCCCTGTCATACTCCGCCTGAGGCGGACCGTCATACAGGGTCATCAGGACTAGCGCCCCGTGCGCGGTCAGCGTCATCCTGATGTGCCGGTTGCGGGTCGTGGCCTCTTCCTGGGAAAAATCCAGCACGGAACGCAAATTGAGCGAGAAAAAATCATCCCCCAGGTAGCTGTTGACCATGACGCTCCGGGGAAAAAGCTCCAGGTAGGACTCCTGCACGGCGTTGGCCAGAGAGGCCGCGACGCCCCGGGGTTTTTCGGCCATGTTCTTTACGGCCTCCGCGTTCAGGCCAAGGGTCGCGTACTCCAGGGTGAACAGGATCAGGGCCGGAGAAGCCGGGGCGCTGTCCGGCAGGAAGGCGCCCCGCATCAAGGATGCTCCGGGAATGATTCCGTCCCGCATAAAAACGACGCATATCCGGCGGGCCTGTTCCTCCAGAAGGCGAACGTCGGAGATCTCCCGCCAGCCGGAAGAAGGCAGCGGCAGCTCGTACCCCGCGACGTCGTCCCGCAAAAGGGGAGGGGCAGGCTCATCCTGCGCCTTCAGGGGAGAAGGAAGGAACAACCAGGCGACAAAAAAGAGAACCGCGCAGCATCTCCGCACGCCCACAGGCCTCCATACTTGCCGGCATGCGGAGCGCCAGCCCGGGCGCTCCGCATGCCGGACTGGCATTAGTATATTCCGGTCAGACCATAGATGATGAGCACAGTGATCAGGGCGATCAGCGGACCGACGGTTGCCACGACAAAGATGGGCACATACGCCTGACGGTGGGTCAGGCCGGTCACGAACATGGAGGTGATGACCGCGCCGTTGTGTGGCAGGCTGTCCAGACCTCCTGAGGCCATAGTGGCCACCCGGTGGGCTACTTCCAGGGGTATTTTCGCTTCGTTGCACATCTGGATGAACATATCGGACATGGCCGCCATGGCGATGGCGATACCGCCAGAGGCCGAGCCCACAATGCCGCACAGCACGTTCACGGTGACAGCCTCGGTGATCAGCGGGTTTCCGCCGAAGCCCTTGAACAGCTCAACCATGAACAAAAAGCCCGGCAGCGCGGCGATGATGGAACCGTAGCCGAATTCCGAGGCCGTGTTCATGATGGCCAGGAGAGAAGCGGCCATGGCCGACTTCATCCCTTCATGGAAGCCCTTGACGATGGGCTTCAGCCCCAGGAGGATGGTGGCGAGGATGGCCGCGATCATGGCGATTTCCACGGCCCACATGCCGCGCATGGAGGCCACCGTGATGTCTATGGGGGTCTTGAGGCCGGGGAAGGCCAGGACGTACTTGTCACCGAACAGGTAGGGCACGCCGTGCTTGGTCATGACATAGTTGACCACACCCACGAGCAGCAGGGGGATCATGGCGATGCTCCAGTGCGGCATCTTCATGTTGGGATCAAGTGGGTCGGGTTCCTGCAAAAGCGGTTCGCCGCCGGAGTACGTTTCTCCTTTGGCCGCGGCCTTTCTTTGCTCGCGCATGAAATAGGCCATGCCCACTCCGAACATGACCAGGGCGGCCATTATGCCCATGATGGGGGCGGAATAGGCGTCGGTCTTGAAGTAGGAGGTGGGGATGAGGTTCTGGATCTGGGGAGAGCCCGGCAGGGCGACCATGACGAAGGTGATGCCGCCCAGCCAGATGGCGCCGGGGATGAAGCGCTTGGGAACCCCCGCCAGTTTGAACATTTCCGCGGCAAAGGGATACACGGTGAACACCACCACATGGGTGGAAACGCCGCCGTAACTCAATATCGCCGCCACCAGCACGATGGTCAGGATGGCGTTTTTCGGGCCCACCACCTTAAAGATGGCGTGGGTCAGAGATTTGGCGAAACCGGCCATTTCCACGACTTTGCCGAAAATGGCCCCCAGCATGAAGAAGGGAAAGAAGTTGCGCACAAACTCGGACGTCTTCTGCATGAACAGGTTGGTATACGCGGGCAGGATGGACAGAGGCTCCAGGCAGGCCACTGCCGCCAACGCGACAATCGGTGCGAAGATAATGACGCTGTAGCCTCGGTAAGCTACAATCATCAGGACAAATAATGCCAAGACAACAATCAATACATCCATTTTGGCACTCCTTAGCGTTATATGATATCTTCCACATGCTTTGCCGCGATGGCCACGGCTTCTCCTTCCACGACAACCTCGCCGCGTTGGTTGACGCAACGCGTCGCCATGCGGATGCGGTTCTTCTCAAGTTTTTCCGTAACCTCACCTTCGGCGCGCAAGGTGTCGCCGATTTTGACCGGGCGTTTGAAATTGCAGCTTTGCGATACGTACAGCGCGCCTTTGCCAGGAATATACATCCCCACCAATGTGGAGAACAACGAAGCGGAAAGCATGCCCTGGGCGATGCGTCCGCCCATTTTCTTACCCAGGGAACTGCCGAGGGCATAGACCTCATCCACATGGATAGGATTGAAATCCGCGGTCATGGCCGAAAAACTATGAATGTCCGATTCCGTGATGGTTTTCGAAAAGGAGGCTTTGTCGCCTATGTTGATTTCATCATAAGTTTTGCCCCTCATAGTTTCCTCCTTGCATGGACAAACGTCTTCGCTCCGGCGTTTGGCCGGAGCGAAGGTATTTATTTCAGGCCTATGACGTTACGGGCAATGACCAATTTGTGAATTTCCGATGTGCCTTCGTAAATCTTGAGCAGACGGGAATCTCGGAACAGCCGCTCAATGGGCATATCTCTCATGTAGCCATAGCCGCCGTGTATCTGCATGGCCGTGTCGGCGCAGAAGCAGGCCGTTTCCGCCCCGTAATACTTGGCGATGGCGGCATCCAGGGAAAACGGCAGACCCGCGCTTTTCAGCCAGGCGGCCTTGTACACCAAACCGCGCAAGGCTTCTATGCGCACCTTCATATCCGCCGCATACCAGGAAAGCCCCTGCTGCGCGCCGATGGGTTTGCCGAACTGCACCCGGTTGTTGAGATAGGTGACGGATTCCTCAAGAGCTCTTTCGGCAATTCCCAAACCTTGGGCGGCAATGCCGATGCGCGCGAAATCCAACAGTTCCATGGCCATGGCGAACCCTTTGCCAGGCGCGCCCAGCAGGTGGTCTTTGGGCACACGGCAGTCCTTGAAAAAGATTTCCACGGTTTCGGATCCCCGCAGGCCGAGCTTGTCTTCCACTTTGCCCGCGCTGAAACCGGGAGTGCCCTTTTCCACCAGTATGCCGCTCATGCCACGCAGGCCCTTTTCCGGTTCTGTCAAGGCGAAGACCAGAGTTGTCTTGGCTATGGACCCGCCGGTGATGAAGCATTTGTTGCCGTTGAGCACATAATGGTCGCCATCGGATATGGCCGTGGTCTTGGCGGCTGCGGCATCGGAGCCTGCCTGCGGCTCGGTGAGGGCAAAAGCGGCCAGATTGCCGCCACTCAACAGAGGCGGCAGGAATTGTTTTTTCTGCGCGTCCGTGCCGTACTTGTAAATGCCGAACGGGGTAATCTGGGTGATGGACAGGGTCGCGGCTGTGGAGGCGCAACGCTTGGCCAGTTCTTCCACAATCAGCGCCTTGCTTATGTCATCGCCGCCGCTGCCGCCGTATTCCTCGGGAAAGCCCGTGCCCACGAAGCCGAGCTCGGTCATGCGCTTGAACAGTTCATGCGAAAATTCGTGTCTGCTGTCCAGTTCGGCCGCCTTGGGCTCCACCTCTTTGAGAGCAAAGTCCTGCGCCGCCTGTTGAATAAGTTTCTGTTCTTCGGTGAGTTGAAAATCCATACCTTACTCCTTATCTCTACTGCTTGCTTGTGTCTATACCGCGCCCATGCGCCAGCGCTTCCACCACCGCAGGCGGAAGAAGCGCCGTTCCGTTCCGCCCTTACAGCGTAAGCCCCATGGGCGCGTCCTTGAAAATGCGCGGATCCATGGTTTTCAGATCATCGGCGATCAAGGGTTTGAATTCCATCTTGGCCAGAATGTGTTTTTCCAGGTCCACGCCGGGAGCGATTTCCACCAGCATGATACCATCGGGCGTCAGCCGGAGTACCGCGCGTTCTGTCAGGTACAGCACTTCCTGGCCGGAAGAGACCGCGAATTCGCCGCTGAAGGTCACCTGTTCCAGCTTGTTGATGAACTTGACGCCATCGGCGTCTTTCACGATGTTCAACTTGCCGTCCTTGATCTCGTATTCGGCCTTGCCTGCGGTGAAAGTACCGCAGAAGCACACCTTTTTGGCGTTCTGCGAGATGTTCACGAAGCCGCCCGGCCCGACCACGCGTCCGGCGAACTTGCTCACGTTGACGTTGCCCTTCGGGTCGATCTGGGCCGCGCCCAGGCAGCTCAGATCGATGCCGCCGCCATCGTAGACATCGAAGATGTCCGGGTGTTTGTACATGGCCACGGGGTTGACCGAACCGCCTATGCCCACGCCGGGTAGCGGCACGCCTCCGAGTATGCCGGATTCTATGGACAGGGTGATTTTGTCGGCAATGCCCTCTTCGCCCGCGACTCCCGCCACGGAATCGGGAATGCCGATGCCCAGGTTGACCAGTGTGTTCGGGGTGAGTTCAAAGGCCCCTCTGCGCCCGATGACTTTGCGCACGGTGAGGGGTTCCGGGGCAATGGCGTCCACGGGTATGCGGCGGTTACCGGCGCATTCTGCGCGGTATTCCGGAAAGAGGAAAAACTGCACATTGTTTTCCGGCTTCCCTTCCACAACGTAGTCCACCATGAAGCCGTGCACCTTGACTTCCTGGGCTGGCAGGGAGCCGCGCGCCACCACCTTGTTGACCTGAGCGACGACTATACCGCCGCTGTTGTGCGCGGCGGCGGCCATCTCCAACTGGTCGCCGTGCGTGCCCTCGTCGCTGAGCGAAAGGTTGCCGTCGGTGTCCCCGTATGAGGCTTTGATAAAGCAGATGTTGATGGGAAAGGCTTTGTACAGGAGTTGTTCCCGACCGCAGACATTGAGCAGTTCCACCACTTCTTCACCGGAAGCGCGCGCCGCGTCGTTGGCCTTGCAGCCTTCCAGGCGAGGGTCGGCGAAGGTTTTCAGCCCGACATGGGTGAGCACACCCACCTTGCCGCCGCCTATGGCGCGCAATAGATGTGAGGTAACGCCCTGAGGCACCATATAGGAAACTATCTTGTTCTCAACGGTAAGTTTGTTAAGTCCGGGCTCCAGGCCGATATGGGCGCAATACAGCTTCTTGATCAGGCCCTCAATGGCCAGATGGTTGCAGCCGCGCGTCTTGCCATCGCCCACAGCGGCCGTGTGAAATATTGTGAGGCCGCTCGGAGACCCGGAGGCAAGCCTGCGTTCCTTGAGGGCAATCAGTATTTCCTCGGGCACTCCGGACCCCACAAAACCGCCCACGCCGAGCGTCATGCCGTCCTTGACCAGTTCGGCCGCCTGTTGCGCCGTAATAACCTTGCTCATACACTATACTCCTTATGCTTGTAAAAAAATTCGCCGAAGGGCAGGCTGTGCACGGGGAACATCAATACTTGAACTTCGCGGGCCGTTTTTCCAGGAATGCCTTGCATCCTTCTTTCTGATCCTCGGTGGCAAAGCAGAGGGAAATGAGGTTCTTTTCCAGTTCCATGGCCTTGTAGATATCCGTATCAGCGCCGCGGTTGATCGCGATCTTGGCGTAACGGATGGCAATGCCGGATTTGGAAACGATGGTTTTCATCATGGCCAGGGCTTCATCCAACAGGGCATCGGCTGGCACCACCTTGTTCGCCAGACCCAGGGCCTTGGCTTCGTCGGCCTTGACGTTGCGGCCCGTGTAAATGAGTTCCCGGGCCATGCCGAGGCCGATAAGGCGGGGCAGACGCTGACTGCCGCCGAAACCGGGTATCAGTCCCAGGTTCACTTCCGGTTGTCCAAACACGGCGTTCTCGGACGCTATGCGGATGTCGCAGGCCATGCTCAGTTCGCAACCTCCACCCAGGGCGAATCCGTTCACGGCCGCGATAAAGGGTTTGCCCATGAGTTCGACGCGGTTGAACACTTCCTGGGCGAACTCCATATAGGCCCTGGCCTGCTCGCTGGTATAGTCGGCCATCTGGGAAATGTCGGCTCCGGCCACAAAGGCTTTGCCGCTGCCTGTGATAACGGCCCCTTTGATATCGGCGCTGTCTCTGATGATGGTCAGCACGGCGTCCAACTCTTTCAGTGTGTCGTTATTCAGGGCGTTTAAGGCTTTAGGGCGGTTCATAGTGACGAGGGCAATGGAGTCTTTCTTTTCGAAAAGCAGATTTTCGTAAGGCATGGTTTCCTCCTTTAATAAGATAAGAAGAAAGTGATTTGCGTCATCTAAATATTACAATATAGCCTTTTCAATGTGATCCTGCATCATCCGTGGTAAATTGCCAAGCAATCGACTTTGGCGTCTTGTTTCTCTCGGCTTCCCAAGCGGCCGATTCACTCCGAAATGTTTCTATCTTCTCAATGCGTCGGCCAAGACACTGCATCGCCATAATGTTGATTTCAATCTCCGCGATGTCCAACCAGCTTCCATGCTTCGGAGTTCCGTCCATCATCCCATCATCCGTGGGCGTTATGACATATTTTTTCGTTCTCATGTTTTGACTCATCCTTTTTTTAGATGAGTCTAACATATCAATATCTTAGATGGCGCAAATCAAGAGTAAGAGGCAGTTGCAATCTTTCACGGCAGAAGGCGGATACGAAAATTGCCTGCGGGAGACGGAGCTTCCTCACCGGACGGCTGACGTGTTGGCAGTATGCGCGTGAACTTTGAAGAAGCAACAAGTATTCCATAAAGACTGTTTTAGTTAATATATTAAAATAACTAGAATAATTTTTTGTATGACACAACGATGGCAACGATCTGGACATCACTGCCGACATGTCGGTTTTTCCATATAGAGATGTAGTTTCCCTACATGTCTTGTTTTAGATACAGCACCGGCCGCACTAAAATAATAAAGTGCGGAAATATGGAAAAAAAACAGCGAATTCGAACTTATTTTTTTCAGTCACAGACGGACACGCACGCGGGTATAGTTTCTTTTTTTATTATATCATATTGTAATCATTATAGTTATTTTCAGTAAGCCCTCGCTTTGACTTATAACTTTTTTGTCTGTATTAAACTACACTATTGTTGTTTTATGTCGCTGTCGAGCTTTCCGACAGTATTTGTCGGATTGTCGGATCATGGAATAAAAAATAGCTTTACTTATACCTGAGACAACATATATGCTCAGAAAAAATTCTAGACCGCTTCAGGCCGATAGCCACTACAGCGGAGGTACGCCGATGGACGACTGCTACGCAAAGGAAGTGGAAGAACTGCGCCGTGAAAACGAAAGCCTGCGCGGGGAACTGCACAGCGCGCTGCTAAACAATTATATCTACGAGACAATCATGCGCATCCTGCCGGACGGATTTCTGGTCGTGGCCAGAGACGGTTCCATCAGGGACATCAACGAGACGTACTGCAAATTTTTTGGAGTGAAACGCGAGAAGGTTATCGGCACGCCCATAGTCAACCTTATCCCCAACACAAAGATGCTGGAAATCATGGAAAAAGATCTCACGGAAATAGATACGTACCATGAGTATCTTCCCGGCACCACTGCGGGGGAACTGCGTGTGGCGGTCACTCGCCTGCCGGTGCGCACGCGTTCCGGAGAGATATTCTCCAGCGTAGCGCATATAAAATTTTCTCAATACAATGCCAAGCTCATGCAGTCCATCCTGGAAATGGGCGAGGAGATAAAGTATTACCGCAAGGAATTGACCCGTCATTCCATAGAAACATACTCCTTCGAAACCCTGCCCACATCCAGTCCGGTGTACAGGGAAGCCAAGCTGCAGGCGCAACGCTTTGCCTCCAGCGATCTCCCGATCATGCTTTCCGGGGAAACCGGGGTGGGCAAGGAAGTTTTCGCCAATGCCGTCCATAATGCCAGCGACCGGCGCAACGGCCCCTTCGTTTGCATCAACTGCACCTCCATTCCTGCGGAATTGCTGGAATCCGAACTTTTCGGCTACGAGGAGGGCGCGTTTACCGGCGGGCGCAGGGGCGGCAAAAAGGGCAAATTTGAACTGGCATCAGGCGGAACCCTGTTTTTGGACGAAGTCGGCGATATGCCCCTGTCCATGCAGGTCAAGTTGCTGCGGGTCCTGCAGGACAACTGCATCGAACGGGTAGGGGGAGAGCGCCAGATAAAGGTGGATGTACGTATACTTTCGGCCACAAACCAGGATCTGGATAAGAAGGTCGCGGATAAAACCTTCAGGGAAGATTTGTACTACAGGCTGAACGTGCTGCCTGTCTTCATACCGCCCCTGCGCGAGCGCAGGGAGGATATTCCGGGGCTGATCTACACCTTTCTCGACGAACTTAACCGCACTTACGCGAAAAACATGGTCATCGCCCCTGACACCTTCGTATATCTGCAAAATTACCACTGGCCCGGCAATATCCGGGAACTCCGGAACGTCATCGGCCGCTGCTTTATGACGACCGACACCGGCATCATCAATCCCGACAACCTGCCATCGCACCTGCTGACAGTTCTGGACAAGGGAAAATTCGGGGACAGGGCGCTTGCCGAGGTAATCGTGCTGCAGGAGCGCGATGTCATCATGAAGGCTCTGCGCAAGTACAATTTCAACTGCTGCAAGGCGGCGCGGGCGCTGTCCGTGCATCGTTCCACATTGTACGCGAAAATGGAAAAGTACGGCATAAAAATTTCCGCGATGCGCAGTACTCTGGATGCGGAAATTTCCTGACAGATCAGAGCAATTTCACTTTGAAATTGCTCTGGCGGCCGCGAGAGCGGACGCCCGCCGCGAAGGCGTAAGCGCAATTTATTTGCACTGTTAAACGCCGAAGCGGGTGTAGGCTGGAGAGGGCCGGGTGCATCATCTCAAAAGTAAAATGCTATAGAGCGTGTTAACTTTAATTGTTAACACGCTCTACAGGGATTTGCAGCGCAAATCCTTGCCGCGAGATGCTTGCACGCGGGCTTTGCCCGCCGTCAAGTGAGCATCTCAAGCGTAAATGCTATAGCTGAAGCCTCACCTTTCAGACCATAAAGGAAGTTTTGGTGAAGCCGTTGCCGATCATTTCCGCGACGGCATTGCCGAGTTCGTCGCGCACCTCCATCCGGTAGACGCGCACGCGCCGGCCTTTGGAAAGCAGCGTGGAGCGGGCGATCAGACGGTTGCCGGCGGGCTGCCGGAAATAGGAAATGTTGCAGGACTGCCCCACCGTGTCCCCCTTTTCCCGGCCCAATACCCTGCCCAGGTTTGAATGCACCCCGAAGGCGAAGTCCGCCA
>JAISZH010000068.1 GCA_031269345.1 Desulfovibrio sp.
CAGCGATGCCGTTGCCTACCTAAATGCTGACCATTTTTAATAATATCCAGGCTATGACACTTTGGGCATTCCGACATGCTTCCTCCTTGTGCTTACAATGGAGGCAGCATATTCGTAAAACATTCTTTTGTAAATACCCTTCTTTTTTTGAGGGGTGTTGACACGGTCCAAGCGCGGAGGTAAAACTACACATGTCCTCCCTCGGATTGTCGTCCCTTTGCGGCAACGGGTCCGTGCCGCCCCGGCGTCCGCGCCGCCCCGGCGTCCGCGCCGGGGATTTTTATATTTTTGCCCCTGCTTCGCTACCGTGATATGCGTTTCTGAAAGGAGAAAAGCGTATGCCCACACTGGAGCGGATCGGCAAAGATAAGGTGGTGAACCACAACCGGTGCTACTTCAACATGACATTCCACCGCTATTGAGGAAAAATACGCATGGACACGGTAACATTTTCTGATTTTGTCAAGCTTGACATCCGCGCCGGCGTAGTTCTCAGCGCGGAACTCAATCAAAAAGCGCGTAAGCCGGCATATATCCTGCAGATAGACTTTGGACCGGAAATCGGAGTGAAGCACTCCAGTGGTCAGTTTGTTGATTGTTACACAGCGGAGGGAATGGTCGGCAGGACTATTCTCGGGGTGGTCAACTTTCCCCCTCGAAAGATTGCCGACTGCCTGTCTGAAGTGCTGGTGCTTGGGGTTTACGCAAAGCAGGGCGTCGTTTTGCTTCAGCCGGAGCAAGGAGTTGAAAAAGGGGACAAGGTTGGATGAGCCTTGTGTCATTTTCATATATTGAATTTTTCAATTTGTAATACTTTACCTGATTACGCACGATATTCAGCTCTGTTTGCCGCTGAACAATCAAAATTTAGTAAGGAGCAAGACATGCAGGAAGTTCATGATTTCATCAAGAACTGTGGCTATTATTTCTTGGCCACTGCTGATGGCGACCAACCAAGAGTTAGGCCCTTTGGAACTATTACAATTTTTGAAGGAAAGTTATATTTCCAAACCGGAAAAGTTAAAAATGTTTCAAAACAAATTTCGCGTAATCCGAAAATTGAAATTTGCGCCTATGACGGTAAAGAGAAATGGATACGCGTACAGGCTATCGCGGTAAATGATGACAGACGCGAAGTAAAAAAATTCATGTTGGATATATATCCGCAGTTGCAGAGCAGGTACTCTCCGGATGATGATAATACGCAAGCTCTGTACCTCCAGAATGTCACGGCAATAATTTATACCACTTCCGGAGAAACCAAGATTATCAAATTTTAAGCAAAGCCATCCGGGCAAAGCTTGGAAGAAATTTGATTCGGGAAAAAGTATCCCATGCCGTCGACAAACTCTCCTCCGGCGCGGTGGGCGCCGGTGGACTGCAACAAGTTTTTTGCCTCCTCGTGCGAACGGCCGTTCCGGCCTGACTTAGTAGGTAAACCTGTCGTTGTCCTGTCCAACGATGCGGCAACGTGTGCGCCGATGGACGGGCATAGGAGCGGCAGTCGGCCGACGACTGCCTGGGACGAACTGCCGGTTGTTGAATGTTGAGCGGGGGAGTAACCTCCGAACCGGACCGGAAGCGCCGAATACACACGGAAAAACGGTAGACGATGTTCTTTTCCAAGGCCATAAACCCGACATTTTTTTCTGAGCGCGGCGACATCGTGCGCCCGCGCTCTTTGCGGAACTGTTACTCGTTTGCGTTTCCCGCCGCCGGCGTAAGCAGACCGCTGGTGCTTTTTGCAGGCGGTTTTTTGGACGAAGCGCTCATGCACATGTATGCGACCTGCGTGCAATACTGCAACGCGGGGCACAGCGCATATCAGGACATATACTACCGCCCGTTCCATACATCAAACATTATGCTCGAACTGGTGGAAAGATACGCCTCCGCAGGGCAGAAAACAGCGCTGATCGGGCACAGTTGGGGCGGTGATGCCGTTGTCAACGGCGTTGCCGTAAAGACGCGGGCCGCGATTGACCTTCTGGCGACATTGGATCCGGTTTCGCGCAAAGGCGCGCCGGGTAACAAACCGTCCAATGTCGGGAAGTTTGTCAATGTGTACATAGGCTACAGTCGGGCCGCCCTGACCGACGCATCCAACACATTGGCGAGGGTCGGCAAACCGTGGCAGAGGGTGCCGTACGCCGATGAAAACCATGATATATTAGGCGATGCCGGTGTTGATGCCGAAGGCAACCGTTTCTGCCACGCGGATGCGTCGGCCATGTTTTGGCGTTATGCGGCCGGGCACGTGGCTGCATTGCGCTGACCAGCTACCGCGGGGAGAGGCGAAAATGAGTATAGAAGCGGTATTGACGTCACTGCAGGCGGAAGTTCAAGAACACCGGGTCGGCAGCCTCCTGTCGACATATCTTCACAAACCGCGGAAAGCTCCGCTGTTTCAGGCAGCCCTCGGCAAATTTCTCATCAACGGCCATTTACGTTTTGCCGCAACGTGGAGTTGGTGGGCCTTTTTCGGCGCCTCGTTCTACTTTTTGTATAGAAAAATGTATCTTTTTGGGCTGATATCATTTTTTGCTGCTGTCATAATAGCTTACGTCGATTCGGCATTGTCTGTCATTGTTCCCGTTACCTGTGCAATCAGTGCGAAATATCTCTATTGCAAAAAATTTATTGATGATTTAGAAGTAGCAGGCTATCCAACAAAACCTGATGACGAAATGAACCGCATCCTTTTTAAGATAGGCGGTTATAACAACTGGGCAATAGTTGCGTACTTTTTATTAATAATTTTGAATGCTTCAGCGGCGATATTTTTTTTTGATGAATTGACGGGTGGTGTTTATACTTGAGTGTAAAACTATTTTATCCCCATGCCGATACGTCCGCGCGATATTTCCCCGACAGCGACAGAGTCTGCAGCCGCATCACCGCTGCAACGGCAGCGTCGACATCGGCGGGACACGAATTGACCGATTCACTCCGACCTTCCGGCCGGTCAACGGGCGATAGGCCTATTCCATCCGCGCGGCGTATCCTGAAGCATAAAAAGGCGCATGAGTGTGGACTTTACTCCACCGTGAGGCCCGAACCGGAGCAAGAGGGAAACCAAGGCTTCCCCTCCTGCTCCTGTCTTCCACAGGTCGGGCCGGGTGCAATTTTCAGCTTTTCAGCGTTTGCATCATGCCCGAGAGAGCAGAATCACTGCCCGGCAACGCAGGCCGCAAAATACCGCAATCAAGGGATCCCGGGGAAATCCTTTCTCCCGGCGAGGCCCGGGCAGCGTTTCAGCCGTCGGAGACATACAAAATCAAAGGTTATCCGCCCTAATTTTTGCCGCGGTACAGCGGCACATCCTTCTTATACACCAGGGAGAGCGGCAGGTATTGCACGGGAGGAACCTTGTAGCCGTTGAGCGCCAGATAGCACGCGCTCATGGCCAGAGCGATCTGGCTGCGTTCGTTCTGGGCGCCGGTCAGCAGAATACTTCCGTTTTCCAGCGCCTCCAGGGCGTCGTTATCCACATCGAAGGTAATGTGTACCATCTCCTTGTCGCGACCGGCCAGCTTGGCCGCTTCCACCGCGCCCATGGTCATGTCCTTGTTGATGGATCCCACCGCGTCGATCTTTTTATACTTTTGCAGCCAGTTTTCCATCAACTGCATGCCCTTTTCCCGGTTGAAGTTAGCCGGCTGGGAGTCGAGCAACTTGATATCCGGAAATTTTTTGAAGGCGTCCTTATAACCCTCAACGCGTTCTTCGGAAGTCGAGTTGCCGGGTGTACCCTCAATAAGCAGCACGTTGCCTTTGCCGTTTACGGCGTTACAGAGCGCCGTACCCAGTTCATAGCCGACTTGGTAGTTGTCCACGCCGGTCCAGGTCAAAATGTTGCCGCCGTAAGCCTTGGTGTTGGGGGTAGCCACCAGGATGCCGGCCTTGTTGGCTTTTTCAACGGCCGGCACAATAGCCTTGGAATCCGCCGGGGCGATAAGGATGGCGTCAACGCCGTCGGTAATGGCCTGCTCCATAAGCTGCATCTGTTCCTCGACCGAATAAGGGGTTTCCGGCCCGACGCATTTCAGGCTGACGCCGGGCAGCAATTTTACCGCCTCCTCGGCACCGTCAATCATGTTCAGAAAGAACGGGAACTGCATGCTTTTCACAATGAACACGAATTTATACTGTTTTTCGGCTCCGGCCGCATGGCTTTGGGACGCCTGCCCCAGGCATAACATTCCCAAAAGCAGAAACACGGTGGTCAGCAATGTTACGCTTCTTTTCATCAGAAACTCCTTTATGGTTTGAAACTTCTCCCTTTAGGGAGATTCCCGCTTGGCGCCCGGCAAGGCCGGGCATCCCTTCCCGGCAACGCCTCCCTTCAGGGAGGGGCAATCCACCCGGCTCCCATCCGCCGGGGCAGCGTCATCCGGCGACTGGAGCCGGATGTGGATTGAAACATTGGTTACATGTGTCTATTTTCCGCTGCCTCAGGACAGCATTTTGAATTGTGCTACAGTGTCGGCAATGGCCTTCTCCGTGGGGATGCGCTCCATGCTGGATGCGCCGACAAAGCCGTCAATGTCCGGCAGGAGTTTCAAAAACGCTTTGAAGCTTTCCGGGGTGGCCAAAGGACCTCCGTGGGCCAGCCAGAGGGCGTCTTTTTTCTTTTTGCCGCCGGCGGCGATGATTTTTTCGGTCAAGGCGGCGCTGTCCTCAATGGATAAGGCCTTGGAGGTGCCCACAGTGCCGCCCGTCGTCAGGCCCACATGAGCTACGATGCAGTCGGCTCCCGCTTCGGCCATGCTTTTCGCCTCTTCTTCATTGAAAACATAAACAATGGAGAAAATGTTCTCTTGGGCCGCGAGGCGCACCATCTCCACTTCCTTGTCGTATCCCAGGCCCGTCAGTTCCAGTTGCTCCCGGAAATTGCCGTCCACGAGCCCCATGGTCGGAAAATTGTTGATGCCCGAAAAGCCCTCAGCCATAACTTTTTCCAAGTGCCGGGCAAGGACGCGCGTGCCGTCCTGGGCGAAAACGCTGCACACCACGGGAATCGTATTTACCACGGGCAGCACGTATTTCGTACCCAGTTCCATGGCGATTTCGTTGGCGTTGCCGAAGGCCAGCAGACCGGAAAAGCTGCCGTGCCCGTGCATGCGATAGTACCCGGAGTTGAAGACCAGCAAAAGGTCGGCCCCACCCTTTTCAATGCACTTGGCGGACAACCCCGAGCCGGCGCCGCCGGCTATAATATAGTTGCCCGTTTTTCTGATTTTTCTGAACCCCGTCAGCATCTCTTCCCGCGTGTATTGCCGCATGACCGATTTACTCCTTGTTTGCGGTGTTTTGTTCAGTTTTCACGCATCACGGCTATGAGCAGGTCCGCAGCGTCCTCCCCGAAGCCGTCATCGTACAGGTGCCGCTTGTCCTCAATAATCTCAACGTACGGCGCATCTTTCAGGCCGGATTTGAGCGTTTCAAACAAGGCTTCGTTGGCTTCAGGCAGATAAAAAATCTCTCCCGGACGGTCAATGGAACTCAGACCGCCTTTGGGGATAAGAATTTTCACCGGAGAAGAAGCCGCCTTCAGCTTGTCGACGATAAAGCGGCCTATGGCCGCGCATTCCTCCACGTTGGTGCGCATGGTCGTCATAGTCGGGTTGTGGAAATTCAGCGTTCTCCCTTTTTCGAATTTTTCGGGAAGGCCGGCCATGGGCGGCAACACAACCGTATCCGCGGCACCGGGCACAATGACCTGGGGGATGCGCGCGGTGACGGCCGCCTCCATGCGGTCGGGCCCTGCGTCATGCAAACCGCCCACCAAGTGGGCGCCTATTTCCGCCAGGGTCATATCCAGCACCCCCTGAACCACGCCGTCCCTTATGAAGCCTTCCATGGATCTGCCGCCCGCCCCGGATGCGTGAAAAACCAAGGTTTCAAAGCCTTTCTCTTCCAGGCGAAGACGGGCGTTGGTGACTCCGACGGTGGTTGTACCGTACATGGTCTGGGTAACGCGGCGGATGCGCTTATCCTCCATCATGCGCCGGAAGCCCGCGAATTCCCCGCTGTACCAGACGGCTCCCTGAGCCGCGTAGGCTGCGAAGCGGCTGAATACGGGTTTGGTGATGCTGTTCAATCCGGCCACATCCGCAATGGAAGGCAGCAGTGCAATGTCGCTGTCCTGCAGATACCAGCGCGTGTTGCCCGAAGCCAGGGTGCTGAGCATGAGCTTGGGCAGCCCGAAGGGTAGGGCGCGCATGGTCTGGGTGACGATCTGGGTTCCCCCGGCGCCGCCTATGCCGATGATCGCGTCCATTTTTCCGGACAGGTAAAGATTGCGTGTATACTGTTCCAGCAGGCCGGAAACAGCCTTTACAGCTTCTCCCCGCTTCATGGCGCGGATGCTTTCCTCCGTATGCACGCTTCCGATGCAGAGATCGGCAAGCGCGACATCGGCGGGAACGGGAGGTTTTTTGCCTACGCCCGCGTCTATGGTCAGGCAGCCGGCACCGTGCCGGAGTACCTCGTCTTTGATGTACTCGGACTCTATTCCTTTGGTGTCATAGGTGGCGACAAAGACGACGGCAGCTTTCATGATTTTTGCTCCGCGGCGGATTCGTGGGTATTCACAGGAACGCGCTCGTCCAACTCGTTTCTGAGTTCCATATTCCGCTTGATCAAAAACTGGTTGAAGGCCACAGCGAAGATGATTAATGAGCCCATGACCAGGGTTTGTAGTTCGGAGGGCACACTCATGCTGTTCATGCCGTTATGGATGGCGGCCACGATGACGGCGCCGCAGAGTACGCCCCAGATGTTGCCGAAGCCCCCGCTCATGGCGATGCCGCCGATAAGGGCGACGGTGATGGCTTCAAAAGGGGCGTTGACCGCCATGCCCGGCTCGAAGGAGTTGAGTCTGGCGCCGTAGAGCAGGCCGGCGAAGGCCGCAATGCCGGTGCTGAGCACATAGACCAGGATGATGATCTTGTCCGTGGGGATGCCGGAAAACTTGGCCGCCACCGGGTTGGCGCCGGTAAAATAGATGCGGCGTCCGAAGTTGGTCCTGGTCAGCATGAAGGCAGTGCCCGCGAGAAGGAGCAGGGTGATGAGCATGGGCACGGTCAGAGTGAACCCGCCGACGCGCGTTACGATGCCGGTGCCGAACCAGCGGAAATCAGGATTGAGGTTGTAAATGACCCGTTTGCCCAAAGCCAGCCAGGCCAGACCCCGGCAGGCGTACATGGTGGCGAAGGTGGCAATGAAGGGCGGCATTTTCAGTTTGGTGATCAACAGCCCGTTAATCAGCCCGATGACCATACCCGTCCCCACAATGATGAGCATGGGGACCAGGTAATGCATCTCGGCGGCATTTGAACTCACCAGCATTCTGCCCCACATGACCGTGGTAAAGGCCATGACCGAGCCTATGGACAGATTCAGGCCTCCCGTCAAAATGGTCAGGGCCTGGGCTATGCCGATAATGGTCAGGAAGCAGGCCTGGTTGACGATGACGGAGGCGTTGGACATCGTCAGATAGCTGTTGTCGCGCAACGCGTTGACGGTTTGGAAAAAGACCAGCACCACGATGAGAATGACGAGCGGGGAAAAGTCCGTAAGGCTTTTCAACGCGCGTTTATGTAACGTACTTGTTTGTCCGGACATGGCGAACAGCGCCTCAGATTTTTCTGAAAAGTTTTTTCTCGTGTCGCGCCGCCAGTTCGTTGAGGATCATGCCCACCACCAGCACCGCCCCGATGACGACCATGGTGGCCGAGGTATCAATGCCCTTGAGCGAAAGGGCGCTTCGCACCGTATACAAGGTCAGAGCGCCGAAAACGGCGCCGTAGAGGCTTCCTTTGCCGCCTTCCAGGGCATTGCCGCCCAGAACCGCGGCCACGACGGCCTGAAATTCCAGCCAGTCGCCGGAAGTGGGCTGCATGCTGTTGGTGCGGATCAGAACCAAAAGCGCGGCCAGGGAGGCCAGCATGCCCGAGAGTATGTAGAGAAAGACCGTCCATTTGCGCGTGGCGATGCCGCAGAGGCGGGCTGTTTCCTCGTTTTCGCCGATGGCGTAAGTATAGGCGCCCAGAACGGTACGCTTAAACATAAAGATAACTATGCCCACCGCGACGGCCGTCAGCACAACCAGAAAGGGCACGTAAAAGATGGTGCTGGCCTCGGTCCCGAATTGTACACGGATGACGTTGCCGCCCAGAAAATCCAGCATGCTGCTGTGGTCGCCTGCCTCCCAGTAGAGGGTTCGTTTGCCGGACAGGGTGTTGGCGATACTTTGGGCTATGCCCATGGACCCGAATGTGGCGATGAACGGCGGAACCTTCATCCAGGTCACGAAAAGTCCGTTCATCAGCCCGAACAAAGCGCCGCTCGCCACCCCTACGGCAATGGCCGGAAAGGCATGCATGCCGTTGCGCAGGCAGAGCGCCATGATAACGCCGCACATGGACAAAACGCCGCCCATGGACAGGTCTATGCCTCCGGAAATGACGACCAGGGACATGGCGATGCTCAGGATGATGAGAATGGATGCCTGCAACAGCAGCGTGGAAAGATTGCCGGGCGAAAAGAAACGGGGTACCAGAAACGATGCCAGAATAAAGACCAGCAGAAAGGCGAAGACGGAATTGGGAAGATCGGAGAGGCGCATCCCCTTCCCGCCGTTTTTTCTCAAGGCGATCATGCTGCCCCTCCGATTTCGGCATTTGTTTCCGGATGAGAAAAGGCCAGTTGGACGACCTTCATCTGATCAGCCTCTTCTCTGCTCAGTTCACCGGCTATGCGCCCCTGAGCCATGACGTAGATTCTGTCGCTCATCCCCAGCACCTCCGGCAGTTCCGAGGAGATCATGAGAATTCCCGCGCCCTGACCGACCAGATCGTCCATAAGGGCATAAATTCCGCTTTTGGACCCCACGTCTATACCCCGCGTCGGCTCGTCGAAAATAAAGGTGTGAGCCTGCGTGACGAGCCACTTGGCCAGCACGACTTTCTGCTGGGTTCCCCCGCTGAGAAAGTTCACCAGTTTTTCGAGGGTGGGCGTGCTGATGTCCAGCCTGTCCACATAGTGCCGGACTGTGTCCCGCTCACGCCGTCTTCGGATTATGCCGGCGGGATTAAGCCGCTCCAGAGCGGAAATAACCGCATTTTCACGAATGGGCAGGGAGAGGGCGAGACCTTCCCGCTTGCGGTTTTCCGGCAGAAAAGCCACCCCTTCGGCGCCCATGCGCTTCGGGTCGCCACTGGGCACGGTTTCTCCTTTGACTCGGACGACGCCTTCACCGTAAGGGTCTATGCCGTAGGCGGCTCGGGCCACCTCACTGCGTCCTGATCCCACCAGCCCCGCCAGACCCACTATTTCTCCCGCGTGAACCCGGATGTTGATGTTTTTGAAACAGTCGCCGCTGAGATTATCTATTTCCAAGACCACCGGGCCTCTTTTCGGGTAGGTGCGGTGGTATACCTTGTCGATGCGGCGGCCGGCTATGCCCTCGACGATTCTGTCCATGTCGCTTTCCGCGATAGGCAATGTGGTGATTTTTTTGCCGTCGCGCAGGATAGATACGCGGTCGCCGATTTCAAAAATTTCCTCAAGCCGGTGGGAAATATAGAACATGCCGACGCCCTTCGCCTTGAGCGCGGCAATAATGCGGAACAGCTCGGCTATTTCCGTGTTGGTCAGCGAACTGGTAGGCTCGTCAAAAACAATGATTTTCGCATTTTTGGATAAAGCCTTGGTTATCTCAATCATTTGCTGGTTGGCGATGCTCAGGTTTTTTACCGGGGTGCGGGGCGAAACCTTTACTCCGATGGAAGCGAGCAGATCTTCAGTACGCGCCTCCATAGTCCTGCGATCCAGGAAAATCCCCTTTCTGATCTCATGCCCCAGAAAAATGTTGTCGGTCACGGACAGTTCCGGAATTATGGTCAGCTCCTGATAAATCATGGCTATGCCGAGCTGCTCGGAAAGGCGGGGATTGTTGTGCAGGATGGGGACGCCTTCCAGAAGCATCTGCCCCCCGTCGGCCGTGTAGGCGCCGGAAAGAAGTTTCATCAGGGTGGACTTACCCGCCCCGTTTTCCCCAACGACGACATGGACCTCACCGGCGCAGAGGTCCACGGACACATCATCCAGGGCCTTCACGCCGGGAAAACTTTTGCTTATATGCTGCAGTTCAAGGAGGCTGGTCATGGGTGCCCCTTCCCTTGTGCGCGGTTTTAAGCCGGTCGAGCC
>JAISZH010000108.1 GCA_031269345.1 Desulfovibrio sp.
ATGCTGTATTTGCGCAGTTTATACTGCAGCAGGCTTTTGGAGATGCCAAGGCTCTCGGCGGCTTTGGTCTGGACGAAATCGGCTCTGGCTAAGGCGCGGCGGATAATTGCCGCTTCCAGCCTGTCCAGAGTGTCTGCCAGGTTCATTTCCGCAGGCAGCAAATCCAGGGCGTTCTTGAGCTGGCTTTCCTCGTCCTTCACTTCCGGGGGTAGATCGCCCGCGCCGATGGTGTCCCCGCTGACCATGATCATGCAGCGCTCCACCACGTTTTCAAGCTGGCGGATGTTCCCCGGCCATTCATATCCGGAAAGGTATTCCAAGGCTTCGGGGCTGATGCTTTTGCGCGGCACGTTACTCTCCGCCGCGATCTTTTCCATGAAATGGGCGAGAAGCAGGGGGATGTCCTCGCGCCGTTCGCGCAGGGGCGGAAGGTATATGGATACGACGTTCAAGCGGTAATACAGGTCCTCGCGGAAATTTCCCCTTTCCACTTCCAGTTGCAGGTTTTTGTTGGTGGCTGTGACCACGCGGATGTCCACCTCTATTTCCCCGCTGCCTCCGACGCGTTCGAATCTGCGTTCCTGCAGCACGCGCAAGAGCTTGACCTGCATGTCGTGCGTAAGCTCGCCTATCTCATCCAGAAACAGGGTGCCGCCGTGCGCCAGTTCAAAGCGTCCCCGGCGCATGGCCACGGCCCCGGTAAACGAACCTTTTTCATGCCCGAAAAGTTCGCTTTCCAGCACGCCCGGGTTCAGGGCCATGCAGTTCACGCTGATGAAGGGACCGTCCTTGCGCGGTGAGGAGAAATGCAGGGCGCGGGCCACAAGCTCCTTGCCGGTGCCGGACTCCCCGCTGATCAGCACGTTGCTTTTGCTGGGGGCAGCCTTGTCCACCAAGGCCAGCACGTTGCGGATGCCCTTGCTTATGCCTATGACGCGATGCAGGCCGAAGCGTTCCTCCAGGTTCTCGTGCAGGAGCCGGTATTGGCGGTGAGCCTTGGATAGTTCGGCGGCCTTGCGCACGGCAAGGAGCAGTTCGTTGTTGGAAAAAGGTTTGGTGACGTAATCAAACGCCCCTGCTTTCATGAGGTCCACAGCGCTGTCTATGGAGCCGAAAGCGGTCATCACCAGGACGGGAATGTGCGGATAATCCCGCTTGACGTGGGCCAGTACGTCTTTCCCGGACAGTTTGGGCATTTTCATGTCCGTGATCACCACATCCACTTCAGATTCGTCCAGAAAGGCGAGGGCGCTTTCCGGGTCGTTGATGGCCGTGACAGGGTAGCCCGCGTCCTGGAGCAGAGTTTCCAGGATCAGCAGATAGTTTTTTTCGTCGTCGATGAGCAGAAGGCGGCTTTGTTCGTCAGACATGGCTTTGTAACCGTTTTATCATTCCGGGTCCCGTATGCCGGGCAGGATCAGACGCGCCACGGCCCCTCCCTCTGAGGCGTTGAAAAGTTCAAGGCTTCCGCCGTGGCTGGTCATAATACTGTTCACAATGGGCAGTCCGAGACCTGTGCCGTCGTCTTTGGTGGTGAAAAAGGGGTCGAGCAGCTTGTCTATGTTTTCCTTGGGAAAACCGGGACCGGAGTCCTGAAAGGACAAAATTATCGCCTGCCTGCCCTGCGCGTCCGCCGCGAGCTTTTCCAGTGTGATGGTCAGCCTGCCTCCCCGGACCATGGCCTGGGCCGCGTTGCTGATGATATTGTATAAGGCGCGGTACAGGAGGTCCTTGTCGCCGCGCACCTTGAATCCGGTCTTGTCTTCTCCGGCGCGGGCCACGCTTATGGCCCGCGCGTTTAGCTCCGGCATGAGAAAGGACAGGGCCTGATCCAGGACCGTCTCCACACGTACCACGTCCTGTTTGGGCAGTTTCGGGCGGGCGTAGTCGAGAAAATCGCCTACGGTGCGCGTAAGGCGTTTGGCCTCGTCGTAGATAGCCTGGAGAATTTTGTTGGTGCCGGTGTTTTCTTCTTTGGAATGGTCGAGAAGAAACTGGGCGCTGGAGGAAATTATCCCCAGGGGGTTGCGTATCTCGTGGGCGATGCTGGCTACGACCCGGCCCATGCCGGCCAGTTTTTCACTCTGGTGCAGTTCGGAGAGCAGGCGCTGCTCCTCGGCCGTGCGCAGGGCTATAGCGTGCTCGGCGCGGCGCATCAGAAACAGCAGGAGCACCATGAGCGTACCGGAGCCAAGCAACGTAACCACCAGTGTCAACTGCTGAAAATGCACGGCGCTTTCCATGTCCGGAGTGATGTCCTGGGAAAATTCCAAGATGCCCATGACCGGGACGGGTTCGTCGTCAGAGGCGTAACTGGAGGGCGCACGCATGAGATAGGTGGTGCGCAGGCGACAAGTGTTCTTCGGCAGGGAAACTTTGAAAAAAGCCAGGTGATAGGGCAGGGTTTCCTCAATGTCGAAGATCGGCCACATAGATTTGGCGGCGCGGTCAACGGAAGGCGAAGCCGTGCTGGTGTCGCCCGGTTCTCCGGCGTTTATGGAATAGACGATCGTGTGGTCTTCGGCGTAAATGCGCAGGTTTTCAACCTGCAGGTCCTGGATGATGGACTGGATTACCTGGTCAAGCCCTCTGTACTGTTCCGGGTTGCTCAGGAGTACGCGCCCGAAGATAAGGCGTGTGGGCAGGGCGAAGCGCCGGAAAATTTGGCTGTTCAGGTTGACGGCCAGCAGAGACGCGAAGTTGTGGTTTTTGCGGATCAAGGTCTCGTGGACCGTGTTGCCGAGATAAATGGAAACCAGTACGGACAGGCCGAAGGTCAGAGCCATGGCGATAAAGGCCAGACGGCGCACCACGCCGAAGCTGCGCCCCGCGGCCAGAGCGGTGCCGTTTGCGGCCGTCGGCCGCGATGTCGGGTCCATGCTCAGAGCCCGCTCCTCCTTATTCCTTGGACTCGCAGTGACGGCAGGCCAGCTTTACCGCTTCCAGCACCTTCGGCACGGAAAATCCGAAATAATCGTAAACCGCCGGTCCTGGAGCGGATTCGCCGAAACTATGCATGCCCACCACTGCGCCGTCCAAGCCGACATACTTACGCCAGAAGTCCGTCCCGGCCGCCTCAACGGCCACCCGGCAGCGCACCTCGTGGGGAAGGACGCTTTCCTGGTATTCCCGGCTCTGGCGCTCGAAAACCTCGGACGAAGGCATGGAGACCACGCGGACGCGCCGTTCCTTTTTCTCCAGGGCATCGGCCGCGGCTAGAGCAAGCTGCGTTTCCGAACCGGTGGCTATGAGGATGATCTCCGGGCTCTCGCCCTTGCTCTCCTTGAGCACGTAGGCCCCGCGCGCGATGTTCGCGGTGGTTTTGCCCTCGCGCGCGACCGGGGAAAGGTTTTGCCTGGAGAGGACAAGGCAGGTGGGGCCATTTTCGTGTTTTAGGGCGGATTGCCAGGCAAAGGCGCACTCGACGGCGTCGCAAGGCCTCCAAACGTCCATGCCGGGGGTAGAGCGCAGCATGGCCAGTTGTTCGACCGGCTGATGCGTTGGGCCGTCCTCTCCGACCATGATGGAATCGTGCGTAAGCACCCAGATAAGGCGCAGGCGCATCATTGCGGCCATGCGCATGGCGCTTTTGGCGTAATCCGCGAACACCAGGAAGGTTCCCGCAAAGGGAATAAAGCCCCCGTGCAGGGCCAGACCGTTCATTATGCAACCCATGCCGAACTCGCGCACCCCGTAGGAAACGTGGCGTCCTTTGAACTGGTCGCGGGTGATGTCCACAGCCTTGTCCCATCTCGTTCCCACCGAGGCGCTCAAGTCGGCGGAGCCGCCTACCAGTTCCGGAAGCAGGGGGGCTACGCGGTCGAGCAGTTCTTTGGAGGCTATGCGGCTGGCCTTGGTCTGGCCGGTTTCCAAGGCCGCCGCGGCATAGGCGGAAATTTTCTCCTCAAGCCCGGCGGGGAGGATTCCCTGCATGCGCCGTTCAAATTCAGCGGCTTCATCCGGCCAAGCCGCGGCATAGGCGCTCATACGCTCATTCCAGCGTTTCTCCGCCGCTTTGCCCTTGCGGCGCGCATCCCAGGCGGCCCTGACCGCGGCAGGAATTTCAAAGGCCGGATGGCTCCAGCCCAGGCGCTTGCGGGCGGCATTTACTTCTTCTTCGCCAAGGGGAGCGCCGTGGCTTTGCGCGCTGCCCTCCTTGCCCGGGGCGCCAAAAGCGATTTTCGTGCGGCAGCAGATCAGGCAGGGTTTGCTTTTCTCCCGCCTGGCCCTGGCTACGGCTTTTTTTACGGCTTGCCGGTCATGGCCGTCCACATCCGCCAACACGCGCCAGCCGTATGCCTTAAAGCGCGCCGGGGTGTCATCGGCAAACCATGCGCCTACTTCTCCGTCAATGGAGATGCCGTTGTCATCCCAGAAGGCGATCAGCTTGCCGAGCCCCAAGGTTCCGGCCAGGGAAGCGGCCTCGTGCGAAAGCCCCTCCATCATGCAGCCGTCGCCCATGAACACATAGGTATAATGGTCAACAATCTCAAGGCCCGGACGGTTGAATTCCTCCGCCAGCAGCCGCTCCGCCAGGGCCAGACCCACAGCTGCGGCAAAGCCCTGGCCCAGCGGACCGGTGGTTGCCTCAACTCCCGGTGTGAGCCAGCGCTCCGGGTGCCCGGGCGTTTTTGAATGAAGCTGGCGGAATTTCTTTATGTCCTCTATGCTCAAATCGTAGCCGCTTAAGTGGAGCAGGCCGTACAGGAGCATGGAAGCGTGCCCGTTGGAGAGAACGAAGCGGTCCCGATCACGCCAGTTCGGGTTTGCCGGATTGTGTTTGAGAAAATCATTCCACAAGACCTCCGCCATGTCGGCCATGCCCATGGGTGCGCCAGGATGGCCGGAACGGGCCTTTTCCACCGCGTCCATGGCGAGAACGCGCAGGGCGTCGGCTAATTCTTTGCGTGTCGGCATCATTTCTCCTTTGCTGCGGCCCGTTCGAACTCCAGCAGCCGATCCCGGTAAGGCTGGTGACTGAAAAAGGCCGAGCCGGATACCAGCACCGTCGCGCCGGCGCGCAACAGATCCGGGGCGTTTTCCGGACCGATGCCTCCGTCAACGCTGATCAGCGCCCGGCTTTTTTGTTCTTTTAGCAGGGCTGCCAAAGTAACGATCTTGTCCAGGCTGCGGGGTATGAAAGTCTGTCCGCCGAAACCCGGGTTTACGCTCATGATCAAAGCCATGTCCAGCAAGTCCACGACATTTTCCAAGGCTGAGACCGGGGTCGCCGGGTTGAGGGCCGCCCCGGCCTTGACGCCCAATGCCCGTATTTCCCGCAACGTGCGGTCCAGATGGCGGGCCGCCTCTACATGCACCACCAGCATATCCGCTCCGGCTTCGGCAAAGGCCCGGATGTGGCGATCAGGCTCTTCAATCATGAGGTGAACGTCGAAAAAAAGCCGGCTGGTTTGGCGCAGACGCTTTACGATCGGCGCGCCGAAGGTGAGATTGGGCACAAAACGCCCGTCCATGACGTCAAAGTGCGCCCAGGCGATACCGGCCTTTCTCAAATCTTCAAGCTCACGCGCGAAACAGCCGAAATCCGCCGAGAGCAGGGAAGGAGAGAGGATCATGGAGTCCCGGTCTTTCCCGGAGGCGTGGAGTCAAAGCGCAGCATGCGGGCTATCTCCTCCAGTTCCGAAGCAAGGGAGACAAGGAAAAACTTCCCGGATCGGCCGTCCTTTTTCCCGAAAAAAGCCCTGCCCTCCGGCTTGCCCGCCTTTTCGCGCAAAGGGGCGGCCCCGAAAAGAGGCAGCATTCCTCTGGGTTCGGGCGGGTTCTGGTAGGGGCGCTGCGCATAAGCTTCCTCTCCCTGGTGTTGCAAAAGTTCCGGCAGCAGAGGGAGGATTTTTTCCAGGCCGGGCAGGCTGAACTGCCCGGCCCGGTCTGTCCGCGCCTCCGCGCCGGTGTAAGAGGGGTAAACTTCCCCGCCGTCCTCGCTTTCTCCTTCCTCTTCTTCGTCCCAGGAGGGGGAGGGGAAGGTGTCTGCCTGACCGTGCGCTCTTTCCACGGAATGCGGGATGGTTCCGGGGAAAGCGGTTCCTGTCCGGGTTTGGATCTCCGGCTCCCGCTCAAAGCGCAGGGCGTGGTGGGCAGGAGGGAGCTGTTCAGCCAGCGCACCGCGAGGACCCAGAACATACCGGACTCCGCGTTCTTTTTCTTCCGCCAGAACTTTGCGCGCTCCGCCTATGGTAAGTCCGCGCTCATGCAGAAGGAAGCGGATGCGTTCAAGGAGGGCCAGATCGGCTTCGCTGTACAGACGCCGGCCGCTGTCCGTGCGCAGGGGAGCGATTTCCGGAAATTCGGTTTCCCAAAAACGCAGCACATACGTTTTAAGGTTCAGCAGTGCGGCCGCATCCCCAATCTTGTACGCTTCGGGCATGAACGCTCCTTTTATTTTTCGGCGTCCATTGCGTCAAGGGCGGTTTTGGCTTCCTCGAGACCCTTGGCGGCGGCTTTTTTATAGTATTCCCTTGCCTTTTTTTTGTCCTTTTTTACCCCTTCGCCCGCATTGTACACGTTGCCGAGTTCAAGTTCGGCCATTGCGTGGCCGAAAGCCGCGGCCTGTTCAAAATTTTTCAGACCTTCCGCCAGGTTTTTGGGCACGCCCTCGGCCCCATACACCAGCAAGACGCCGAGGCCGTAAAGGGCGTCCGGCTGTTTCTGCAAGGCGGCCGCGCTCCAGAGCGCCTTTGCCTTGGCGTAATTTTTGTTTCCCAGCGCCCCTGTGTAATAGATCAGGCCAAGGTTGAACTGGGAGAGCGGATTGCCGGATGCGGCGGAAGCGCTCCACCAGCGCTCGGCCTCGCGGAAATCCTGCTGGCCGCCTTCCCCGCGCGCGGCCATCAGCCCCAGAGCGAAGCCCGCGTTGTCGTCTCCATTTTCCGCCAGAGGCCGGAAAATTTTTTTTGCGGTGCTGAAATCACCGGAGTCGCGGGCGGCCGCGCCTTTTTGCAGTTGTTCCTCGTTGCCCTGTGTGGTGGCGTTTTTCGTTCTGGACAGAGTTTGGCTCTTTGCCGCTTGGGAGCCTTTGGGTTTTTGGGAGGAGCGGGGCTTGGCCGCGTAGCTGGATTGGGCCGCAAACGCCAGCGCCAGAATCAGAAAAAGGGAAACAAGACCGCCGCGCTGCATAAGAAAAACCGTTTGCTTAAATTTGGCCTTCTCCGGTATTGAGCTATCCGGCGAATAACTGTATGAGGAGACGAAATGGAATTTGACTTTTGAAACCCTACCACAACGTTTCAGGGAACACAATATGAGCTTGTCAAGCTTTGCCGTTCCGCGAGAGGCGCGCTTTTTTGAGGATTACGTCCCCGGCGCGGTGTATGAGTTCGCCGAGAGCGTCAGTCTTAGCGAAGAGGAAATCGTCGCTTTCGCCAAAGAATATGATCCGCAGTATTTCCATGTCGATCCGGTTCTGGCTGCGCAAAGCATTTACAAGGGTCTGATCGCGAGCGGGGGGCAGACGATTTGCGTGGCCTTCAAAATTTACGTGCGCAATGTTCTGCCCGAAGGCAGGGCCAGCCTTGGTTCTCCCGGCATGGACGAGATACGCTGGCTGCTGCCGGTGCGTCCGGGCGACGCTTTGCGCATGCGCCTTGCCGTACTGCAGGCCGAACCCTCGAAATCCAGGCCGGATCGGGGCACAGTGAGCTTTTTTTGCGAGCTGTTGAACCAGAACGACGAAGTGGTTATGACCTGCAAATGCAGGAACATTATTTTGAAAAGAAACGTTTAGCGACAAAGGCGGCTCGGCTGTGGACTATTACCAGCGGGAAATGGAATGCGCCTCCAGAGAGGCGATGCTTGATCTTCAGACAAAACGTCTTAAGGACGCGGTGCGCGGGGTTTACGAAAATGTGGCTTATTATCGCGGGCTGATGGATGAAAAAGGCGTAAAGCCGGACGATATAAAGTCTCTGGAGGATTTGCCGAGGCTCCCCTTCCTCAGCAAGGACGATTTGCGCGCGGCTTACCCTTACGGGCTTCTTGCGGTACCTCTGGAGCAGACCGTGCGCATCCAGTCCACCAGCGGCACGACCGGCAGGCGCGTTGTCGCCTTTTATACCCAGCACGACATTGATACCTGGGAGGAATGCTGCGCCCGGGCCATTGTCGCCGCCGGCGGCAGCCGTAAGGACGTGGTGCATGTTTGCTACGGCTACGGGCTTTTTACCGGCGGCCCCGGACTAAATGGAGGCTCGCACAAGGTCGGATCCCTGACATTGCCCATGTCATCCGGGAATACGGAACGGCAAATCCAACTCATGTGCGATCTCTCCTCCACTATCCTCTGCTGCACGCCCTCCTACGCCGCCTTTCTTGCGGAGTCCATCGTCGACTCGGGCGCGCGTGAGCGGATAAAACTGAAGGCCGGCATCTTCGGCGCGGAGTTCTGGAGCGAGGAGATGCGCCGCGATATTGAGGCCAAGCTCGGCATAAGGGCGTACGACATCTACGGCCTGACCGAGATAAGCGGTCCCGGAGTGTCCTTTGAATGCTCCGAGCAGACAGGCATGCACATCAATGAGGATCATTTTTTCCCGGAGATCATCGACCCTGACAGCGGCGAGCCGCTGCCTGAGGGTTCCAAGGGAGAGTTGGTGTTCACCTGCCTCTCCAAGGAAGCTTTCCCCCTGTTGCGTTACCGTACGCGGGACATCTGCGTGTTGAGCCGCAAACAGTGTTCCTGCGGCAGAACTCTGGTCAAGATGAGCAGGGTCATGGGCCGTAGCGACGACATGCTCATCATCCGCGGGGTGAACGTCTTCCCTTCCCAGATCGAAGCCGTGCTTTTGAAATGCGGATATCCCGCCAATTACCAGATAATAGTGGACAGGGTGAAGCACAGCGATACCATTGAGGTGCAAGTGGAGATGACACCGGAGATATTCTCCGACACCGTGAAGGACATATCCCGGAAAGAGGGCGAACTGGTAGGGGCCTTGCGCTCCATGCTCGGGATATCGCCCAAGGTCACTTTGGTCGCCCCGCGCAGCATCGCGCGTAGCGAAGGCAAGGCCGTGCGCGTCATAGACAGGCGGAAGATATGACAATTTATCACCACAGTGAGTGCGGAACGGGGGGCAGGCGATGAGCATAGACCAGATATCGGTGTTTGTGGAAAACAGTCCGGGGCGTCTGGCCGAGGTGACGGAGATTATCGGCGGGGCGGGGATTGATCTGCGCGCCGTGTCCATTGCCGACACGGCGGATTTTGGGGTTCTGCGCATCATCGCCGCCGAGCCTTTGCGGGCTGTGGAGCTTTTGCGCTCCGCCAACTGTGTGGTCTCCGTGACCCAGGTTCTGGCCGTGGCCTTGAAGGACGTGCCCGGCAGCCTTGCCGCGGTGTTGCGCGTCCTGGCCGATGCCGGGGTTAGCATTGAATATCTGTATGCCTTTATCACCAGGAAAAAGGGCGATGCCTACGTCATTTTGCGGGTGGAAGACAATGCGCGGGCGGAAAAGATCCTGTGTGAAAAGGGAATTACGCTTGTCGACGGAGCGGAAATATACGCGTTATAAACCTTGCGGGGCTGGCTGGGGCATTTACGCTTGAGATGCTTATGCCAATTTGCTTTCGACGGAATGGGAACCTGAATGACGCTCAAGCAATGCTGCGAGGTTTTGGGTCTTAAGGCAGGCGCGGATCTGGCGGAGATAAAACGTGCCTACCGCAGGTTGGCCTTTGCCCTGCATCCGGACCTCAATCCGGATGTCCCCGACGCGGCGCGCAAGTTTCAGGAGATCAACGAGGCCTATGTGCAGCTTTCACAGGCCCATGCCCGCGCCAAGGCTGAGCGGGCGGCCGGCGCTTTCGGGGAGGGCGCTTTTGATGACAGCGGACGCAGGAAAGACGAGGCGCGCAAGGCCTATTCCAAGGCCGGCGAACACAAATTCACGGCCGGAGGGGCCGGGGAAACAACCGCCTCCGCCGGAGGGAAGTCCGGGCCAGGGGCTGGAGGGCGCGGCACGCCCGGCCGGAACAGAGAAGAGGACGTACTTAAGGATATATTGAACGACCCCTTTGCCCGGCGGGTTTTTGAAGATATCTACAGTCACATCCGAGAGGGATCGCAGCCCCCGGAAAGCCCGCCCGGGAACGAAACGGCCGAAAGCGGACCCGGCGGCGCAAAGCGGGCCGGACGGGAGAAGCCAAACCGCCCGGGTATGCTTGACAAGGTCAGAGGGTGGTTTCTCAAGCAGATTGACGACGAACAGGTGGTGCGCCTGCCCAGGCAGTCCCTGACGCCGGGGGCGCGGGTACGCCTGGAAATACAGCATGGGTTTGCGGAAAAGCCGCAGATTGTGGAGATTACCCTGCCGCCGGAATTCGTGCCGGGCAAGGCCATGCGTCTCAAGGGCATGGGCCGCCGGATCGGCAATTTGCGCGGCGATCTTTATGTGCGCATTGAATCCGCCCCCACTTAGAGCAAGTTCACTTTGAAATTGCTCTGGCGGCCGCGAGAGCGGACGCCCGCCGCGAAGGCGTAAGAACAATTCATTTGCGCTGTTAAACGCCGGAGCGGGCGTAGGCTGAGAGGGCCGGGTGCATTTGGCTTGCGCCGCTTCGCGGCGACAGCGGCCACAAGACGCTGTTCAGATTTCCATGCGGAAATCTGTAAGGGCACCGGGGAAGATTATTTTTTCCCGGCGAGTTGTAGGGCCTTGTCTATCGCTTCTTCAAACAGGTCCCGGCTGACCGCGCCGCGGATCATGAGGTCGTTTACCAAAAAATGCGGGGTTCCGGAAATACCGAAGCCGTCCGCTTCTTTCGAGTCCGCATCCAGGCGCCGCTGCACTGCCGATCCGCCCGCTTCCGCCTTGAGTTTTCGGAAATCATAGCCCAGGCTTTCGGTCGTTTTCTTTATGAAATCCTCGCCCTCGCGCTCGTACTGCTCAATGCCGCTGAACAGCGCGTCGAGAAAGAGCCAGCCCTTGGCCGGGTCAAGTATGAAGGCCGCGGTGGAATATCTTGCCGCGGTGACCGATACCGGGTCTTCTTTGGGCAGGATTTTGAAGGCCACACGGATCTTTCCGTCGTACTTTTTCAGGAGCTGGGCGATAGTCTGTTCAGCCTGACGGCAGTACGGGCAGGTGAAGTCGGAATAGGCTACCAGGGTGACTGGCGCCTTGGGGTTGCCCCGTAAGGCCCTGCCTTCGAGATTGACAATCTTTTTCTGCTTGGCGTCCTGTTCCCATTGGGCGAGCATGGCCTTGCGCTTGCGCAGCATATTTCCCTGCTGGGCGATTTCCAGAACCGTTTCGCTGTGGTCTTTCAGGATATCCAGCACCAGATCCGGATTTTCCTTCAGTATCTGCCGTACCTCCTCTTTGGTAACTCCGGAGGAGGGGGCGCATTGCGCCGTCGAAAGCGACAGGGAAAAGGCGGCGATGATTGCGGGGGCGGCCCTGAGCACAGCCTTTACTGCGGTCGTGAAGACAGCCTGCGCTGTGTGCCCGGAGTTTGGTCCGGTTTCTGGAGATACTGCTGTTTTGTCTGCCGACGCGTGCGTTATCAAAGTTCTCTCCAAGGTTGACATTCGACGACGTTACGCGCTAATAAGCGGACGCCGACGCGCGTTTGTCGGGGCATGTCGTTATGCCCGATCCGGCTGATAGCATTATTTTTTATTCTTGGCAAAATATTCGTGCCGTGCGGTAGGATTACCGGAGCGGTCTGCGTTTTACGCGGCGGGGCGCGGGCAAATTCAAGCCCGCTTGATGTGGATTGAGTTGGTTTGCGCGATATTACAGATTTCCGCATGGAAATTTGAACAGCGGCCCGGTGGCCGCTGTCGCCGCGAAGCGGCGTAAGTGAGCCGAAAACCGCGTTTTCAGCTGACGATCTTCCGCAGGGAAAAGTTTACTTTCCAATGCGGATATCAATAATGGGCCGTCGTTCAATTGGCAGGACAACGGATTCTGACTCCGTCAATCTTGGTTCGAGTCCAAGCGGCCCAGCCAAAAATCCCAGGGCTTCAGAGTAAGTCGCAGGCTTTTAAAAGGATTTCAGTTCGCTTGATAGCGGGGTTTGTTTTCCTTGTACTGAGCGAAGAAGATTGGATATCTATCTGAAGTCGCAGACTAAAAAAATTTGAAAATATCTAGATGGCGTCGTCACTACGTCTATAACACGCTGAAACTATTTGAATATTGTGTAGTGTTGCGAGACAGAAATTTTCAAATAATTTCACGGTATTATCAGTCGTATGACGACACCATCTAACCCGCTCTGCAAGGATTTGCCTGCAAATCCTTGCCGCGAGATTGTCGTAAGGCGGATTCACTCCGCCGTAAAACAATGATTTGATAGAGAAATTTTTCAGAGAAGTTGTCGTTCATTTTTTTCGCCCCGCTTGACACACGGCGGGCATAGCGGCGTTTCTTCCGGCTTACGGTGGTGCGCGGTACGCGCATGAACCGCGCCAATCTGTAACTCACAAGGTAAAAAATAATTGTTTTAATCCGTCTTCTTTCTTTTTCCGTGCTGGAAATGCGCGTCGTACAGCCGTGAACGCGCTTTTCCCTCCTTTTCGAGCCCGGTTTGGTTTTTTTTCCGCGCATGCTCTCCCGGCAGGACGAGAAACAGAGTCCGCGCGTCAAAAGCGTATTTTGCAAGCGTTTCCTCAAGCCCGTCCAGATCCGTCCAGACCAGTTCTTCCTCGGGAAGCGACACCTTGTGGGCGATCAGGATGGGCGTGTTTCCGGCCAGACCGCCTGATCGAAGCTCGGCGGCCATGGCCTCCATTCC
>JAISZH010000140.1 GCA_031269345.1 Desulfovibrio sp.
CGGGTTTCCTCTTCGATCTCCAGGATCCTCGCCGCGTCCACCCTGGATCTGTCCCGGATCTCGGCCATGCTCCGCGCGTCAATCACCCCCAACCGAGTCCAGGCTTCGCATACCGCAAGTTCCACCTCAAGCCAAGTCGCGAACTTTTGCTCCTGAGTCCAGAGGGCGCTCATTTCCGGGCGTGAATAGCGGTCGATCATACATTTTAGGTGTTACAGCGTACTAGAACAATTAGCGCTTGAAACAGTCCGCTTGGCGGGCAAAGCCCGCCTGCTCCTGTTTCGCGGCAAGGATTTGCACGCAAATCCTTGCAGAGCGGTTCACTCGTTTCCTTCGTGAACTGCCATAGAGCAATTAGCGCTTGAAACAGTTCGCTTACGGCGGGCAAAGCCCGCCTTGCTCCTGTTTCGCGGCAAGGATTTGCCAGCAAATCCTTGCAGAGCAGTTCACTCGTTTCCTTCGTGAACTGCTCTAGGCGGGGTTTCCGGCGGAAGCGGCGGACGCGGCCGGGCCGGCGGCCGGCGAGGCTTCGGCCGCGCAGCAGCCGGAAGCGGCGCAATCTCCGGTCGCCGGACAGGCATCCGAAGCGTCTTTGCAGTTATCCCGCTTGTCCCGGTTCTTCAATGTGCCATAGTCCGTCATATACCAGCCTCCGCCCTTGAGCGCGAAGCTGGTGTGGGAAATTACGCGTCCGGCCCGACCCCGGCACACAGGGCAGGTGTGCGCCTCATCTGCCGTCTTCACCTGCCTGGTCCATTCCTCAAAAACGTTCTGGCAGTCTTCGCAACGATATTCATAAACAGGCATTGTTTCCTCCAGAAAACAAAAAATCTCCCTCCGTCGCGCAAGCGGCGCATCAGCCTCACGGCCGATGTTTACTGATTTTCGCAAAAACCAGTAAACCAACTTGCTTTCGATGGAAAGCGAATTGGGATGGCGGAGGCGAACCTCCATCCACAAGCTTTTGAAAAATCAGGCTTCGCCTGTTTTTCAAAAACTTTGGCGTATTGCATTCAAACTCGTTTGGATGCGATTTGGTATTACCCGGAACCGGCAATATACATAAGAGCTGTTTCGGTTCTGTCAAGCCCGGTCAGGCCTTGACCGCCGCCCTGGCGTCTTTGAGGCGCTGGCGCAGGCGGTCCTGACGCCGGCGGCGCTTGCGTTGCAGTTCTTTGCTGCGCTCTATTTTTTTATGGGCCATCCGGCTGCTCCTTTTCAAAGAAATACTTTGAAGCCTCAACTTTACTGATATCCGCATTGAAAAGTAAACTTTTCCCAGCGGAAGATCGTCAGCCGACAACGTGCTTTTCGGCTGACTTGCGCCGCTTCGAGGCGGCAGCGGCCGCCGGGCCGCTGTACAGATTTCCATGCGGAAATCTGTAACATTTTTAAGGGCGGGGCAGCCGGGAAGGTATACCCGGCGACGCCGGGCGTCAAGTGAGAATCCCCTGAAAAGAGAAGCTTCAGACCGTAAAGACGCTTTTCACCCCAAAACGCGCCGCACCGTTTCCGCTATGCGCCCCGCCAGTTCTTCCACCTGCTGCCGCTCCTCCCCCTCGACCATGATCCGGGCAAGCAACTCGGTTCCGGAATAACGCAAAAGCACCCTGCCACGGCCTTTGAGAGCGGTTTCCGCCGCTTCCCGTTCGGCTGTTATCTCCGGCAAATCGACAAAAGGGGTCTTCGCGCGCACCGGGACGTTCAGCAGCACCTGAGGGAACGGCTGCAAAAGCCCGGCCAGCTCCGACATGCGCTTTTTCTTTTCACACATGATACGCAACAGTTGCAGCCCTGCCAGAAGGCCGTCCCCGGTAGTGCCGTAATCCATGAAAACCAGGTGCCCGCTCTGCTCTCCACCTAGAGCCGCGCCGTTCTCCAGCATGGCCTCCACCACGTATCTGTCTCCCACCGGGGTGCGCAGCAGATTCCCGCCGTGCTCGCGCATGAAAATCTCCAACGCCATGTTGCTCATGACCGTGGCAACCAGCGTTTTTCCCGGCAGCCTGCCTTTTTCCATAAGGTCCAGAGCGCAGACGGCCAGTATCTGATCCCCGTCCAGGATCTCGCCGTTTTCGTCCGCCACGATCAGGCGGTCGGCGTCCCCGTCCAGGGCAAGCCCGATGTCCGCCCTGGTTTCCCTCACCTTGGCCGCTGTCACGTCCGGATGGAGCGAGCCGCAACGCTGGTTTATGTTCAGTCCGTCCGGCTCGATTCCAAGGCTTACCACCTCCGCTCCCAGTTCTTTCAGGGCCATGGGCGCGACCTTGTAATTGGCGCCATTGGCGCAGTCCAGAACTACGCGCAGCCCGTCCAGGGTCAGTTGGGGGGGGAAGCTGTTCTTGATGGACACTATATAGCGGCCGGGCGCGTCTTCCACCTTGAAAGCCCGCCCCACCTCCGCCGGGTGCGGGTAGGCGCATTCCCACGCCGGATCCATGGCCATCCCGCCAATGGTGTCCTCGACATGATCCTGAAGTTTGAACCCCCTGGAATCAAAAAATTTTATGCCGTTGTCCTGAAAGGGATTGTGGGAGGCGGAAATGACTATGCCGAAATCAGCGCGCATGTTGCGGGTAAGAAAGGCGATCGCCGGCGTGGGCAGCGGCCCGACCAAAAAGACGTCCATGCCCGAGGCGCACAGTCCTGAAGCCAGGGCGTTCTCGTAGATATAGCCGGAGAGACGGGTGTCCTTGCCTATAACCACGCGGTGCCGCCGTTTGCCGCTGCGGAAATAGGCCCCGGCGGCCAGCCCCAGGCGCAGAGCTATGTCGGGAAGCATCGGAAATACGTTGACCCGTCCGCGTATGCCGTCCGTTCCGAAAAGTCTGTCCATCCTCTCTTACCTGTAATATCAGCGGTTTTTCAGCGAGGGATTTTCCTCCCCCATATCGCTGTAAAGGTTGGCCAGGGCTATGGAGTAATCGGCCCGCGCACCGGCAAGCGAGGCTTCGGCCGAAGACAGCTTGGCCTGGGAATCCAGGACGTCGGTCATCGTCCCCACCTGCTGGCGGTAACGGGCGGCGGCCATGCGGTACGCCTCCCTGGCCTGTTCCACCGCGACCTGGGCGACCCTGACGCGCTTGGCGGCTTCGGTCATGGACAGGATGCGTTCTTTGATCAGAAATCCCACTTCCTGCTTCAGATTCTCCGCCTCCGCCCTGACCTTCGCGCTCTCGTGCCTGGCCTGACGGCTTTCAAAGGTCGTCTTCCCCCATTCGAAGAGACGCCATTCCGCGTTAACGCCAACCGTCCATTCACTGAACCGGTTGCTGATGTTGGGACTGCCCGAGACATCCGCCGAGTTGCCCCTGCTCCCCCAAGCCCCGTAAGCGTTGATCTGCGGGTAATAGCCGCTTTGCGCCCTGACCACGTCCTTGTCGGCCATCTGCGCCGCCTTTTCCGCCATAATCAGGTCCGGGCGCTTGCGATAGGCAAGTTGCAGACATTCTTCGAGTTTCTTGGCAAAGGGGATGTAATCCAGCTTGCCCGCATAGTCGGCCGTTGAATCCAGGGGGAGGAGCAGGAGGGTATGCAGCCTCGCCTTTTGCGTTTCCACGGAATTTTCCGCGACCAGCAAGGCGCTTTCCGCCGCGGAAACGTCCACCTCAGCCTGCAGCACGTCGATGCGGGGCGAAACCCCGACATTGTAGAAGGCCTTGCTGGACTCCAGTTGGGAACGCAGCCGGTCCAGGGCGTCCTTGGCGCTGCGCACATCCTCTATGGCCCTCAGATAGGTGAAAAAATGCACCTGCACCATGCGTATGAGCTCTAGCCGCGCCCGGTTGACCCCGGCCCGGGCGTTCTCTTCGCCCAGTGCGGCCTTCTGGTACTCGGCAAGTGTGGCGAAGCCGGCGAAAATATTCTGATTCAGATAGGCGCGCCAAGTGTAAAGCTCTCTGTCAACGCCGCGCCCGGTGCTCTCCTGGTTGTGCTGGCGGCGATCATAGGCATAGCTGCCGCCGACGACCGGCCCGAAAGCGCTGCGAGCGGCGCTTGTCCCCGCCCGCGCGGCCTCGCGCCCCTCCTCGGCGGCCTTGACGCTGAAGTTGCGCTCCAAAGCAGTGGTCACCGCCTGCTCCAGAGTATAGACATCAGCGGCCGAAACCCGGGCCGGAGACGCAAACAGAAGACAAACAAGAAGCAACAGAGACGGATTTGGCCTTTTCACCAAAATTTCCTTTATGATCCGGGACGTCTCCCTTCAGGGAGAATCCCTCCTGACGCCCGGCAGCGCCGTTAAAGTCCGCCTGCACCTGTTTCGCGGCAAGGATTTGCCCGCAAATCCCTGCAGAGCGGTTCACTCGTTTCATTAGATGGTGTCGTCATATGGTTGATAATACTGTGAAATTATTTGAAAATTTCTGTCCCGCAACACTATAAAATATTCAAATATTTTCAGCGTGTTATAGACGTAGTGACGACGCCAT
>JAISZH010000152.1 GCA_031269345.1 Desulfovibrio sp.
ACCGTGCAGACCAGATGAGTGAAATTGCGCGCCACCGCCGCCGCCACTTCCCTGTCAGCCTGCAGCCAGTCGGCGGCGGGCAGGCCGCAGAGGTTGGACACCAGTTGCGGCACGTCAATGACCACATAGCAGTAGAAGATGCCGGTGGCCAGTTCCGTAGCGTTGATATGGCCGCTGCCGAGTCCCGGCTGCAGGTCGTCCACGGCGGTGAAATAGTCGGTTTCCGAGGCTTCGGCGTGTACGGTAAAGGCGTGGGCCACGTGCACGGCCGAGGAAACCCTGGCCGCCGCTTCGCCGGAGACGAAGCGGCCGAACATGGCCGCGTCCAGCCCCGCGCCCCTGGTCAGGGCCGTCAAATCCTTCGCCTGCTTTTTCCACCAGTCCTGGGGCTTGGCCGGGGCGGCCGCGACATATTCGCGGATCTTCCCACGCAGAAAACGGATTTCCGGCTCGCCAAGCACCACCACCTCACTGCGGACGCGCGTCTCCTCGCCGGTCTTCTGGGCGTTTTTTCCGCTCTTTTTGCCTTCATCCCCGCCGCTGTCCTTGCCTCCGTAAAGCCATTTCTGCAATTCGTCGCTGGCTTTTTCCACAGCGGTCCTGTCCAGCCCCTCCGCCAGCAACGGGTTTTCAATCCGTTCCAAAAAAACGCGCCGTGAGCGCACCGTGCCTTCCAGCCCTTCCGTTGCCTTGAGCAGGGCGAATGGGTCTTCGGCCAGCCTCCAGTGGCGCTTGAGGCATTGGGAACTGACCCGGGTACGGGTGCAGGGGCCGAAAGGCAGGCGCTTGGCCAGACCGGAGTCGTCGCGGTTGAGCAGACTGGCCGGGAAGGTGGTCAGAGTGGAAAGCTGTATGAAACGGGGCAGGCTCATGATGCGACTCCTTGTTCTTTTCCCGGCTGTCCCGGGAGATTGTTTCGGGATTGTTTCTGTTGGGCGTGGCAGAAGTCCCGGGCCAGTTTGCGGCGGCAGTTTTCGCGCGTTTCCCCGCGCGACAGGCACAGCTTGGCGATATCCGTCCAGTCCACGGAGCCGCCCTCATGGGCCAGCATGCGGATTATATGGCGCAGAAGATCGTAGAAGGTTTCTCCTCTGGCCTCCAACAGACGCCAGAAACGGGATTGCCCGCTCCCGGCGGAAGATTGTCCCAGCACGCTCCCCAGAGATTGCTCCCCGTTCGGCAGGGCCAGCAGGGCCATGCCCTGCATGATCGCCACCCATGCCCGTTCATACTCGGAATCGCTCCACTCAGCCGTATGTTCCAGAAGCAACCGGTAAAAAACAAGGGGTGGCGAGGCCGGAACCATGCGCCGCAATGCCGCCTGATCTCCCGGCTGACATTTCCGCACGGCGTCAGCCAGAGCGGCGACAATGGCTTCCATTCTAAATCCGTCTGCCTTGCGCTCGTTGTTCATTTGTCCTCCTAGTGCCTGATTGCAAAAATAACGAACATATTTTTTATGGTTATTTTTGCAGGATCGTCGGCGGAAAAGTGTGGTTTTCCGCCGACTTACGCCGCCTACGGCGGCGCAAAACCCTTCGGGTTTTGTAGTGTTTACTTTTGCAAGTAAACACTAGTCCGGCGCCTGTCCGGCTTCGTGACCCGAAGGTCCGGCATTGTCGTTCCCATGTACGGCCCGGGGCAGTTGCCGGTTGCGCAGGACCATGAACAGCCGCGACGCCTCGGCTTCAGCGCGCAGCCGGAAGGCGGCCGCGCAGGGCAGGGCGCGCAGGGCCGCCCAGAAATGCTTTTCCGACAGCTCCCGCAAGGCGTCAATCCAGAGTTGTTCCGCCTCGCCAGAGTCTACGCCTTGCTCCTGCCGATCCAGCATGGCCCAGAGCGATGGGAAAAAAATCTCGTCCACATCGCGGTCCAGGGCCTGGATGCAGGCTGCAACCGCCCCGCCTCCGCGGCTCAAAAAAACTTCCAGGGCAGGCAACAAGACGTCTTTTTCCGCCTTGTCCGCCAGACTTACCATGATCGCTGCCATCTCTCCCGTGCGGTCCATGTTCCACTGTATGGCCTGACCGGCAATGGGAATAAGCCTCTCCCTGTATCCGTTCGTCTTCCCTATCCCGCGCAGCAGGATGCGGCACTGCACAGCCATGCCCATGAGCGGATCACAAGGATGGTGGCGCATCAGCAAGGGACGCGTATACTCTCCCTTGCCCAACAGGGTGTTGAGCTTTCGGTAGGTGGGGAGACTGTTGCCGAAAGCCTCGTTCTTTCCGCTATGCACGGGGATCCACGGGTCGCCCACAATTCCCTTGAAAGGCTTGCTATCCAACCGCATGCAAGAGGTTTTATTGTAGTGGGCCAACAGAGATGCTCCCCGGTCCTCAAGGCGGATGCGGCGGCAGATTTCCACAAAAAGAGGGTGCAGATCCGCCAGGGACAAGGAAGTCTTGCCGTCCCAAGCATTCAGCCAGAGCAGGACGCGTTCGGGATTGATCGGGATGTTCGGAACATTGGTGAAGAGGTCCGGGGCAAGGGAGTCGGGATTGTCCAGGATGACGCGGGCATCCCGCGACCATTGCCCGCCGGGCGTCGGCCCGGCCACCAGTGAGAATCCCGGTCGCGTTCCGGAGCCGCCGTTCATCCGGGCAATGCCGTATAGACCGCTACCTTCATAGCCCCCTTGCGTCTGCACGGAAACAAGGGCAAAGAGCCAGTCTTCGACGGCGTGGGCGTTCATGCGTGACTGTTTGACCCCGTGGTTCTTGCTGGTGATCAGGATATCCAGATCATCGGGACTTTCCTTCACTCCCGTCCAACCCGCAAGCGAGCCGTCCATGACGGGCGGCTGGAGAAAAGCGGGTTTGGCGATGTCCGCGACAACCAGGCTCCAGGGTTCATCCTGCTCGTATGCGGAAGTCAGACGTCGCAGAGCCCCGGCCCACCAGTCGGTACCATGTAGGCCCAGCAGACAGGGGTTTTCTCCGAGTTCCGGCAGAGGGCTTCCTTCCAGGGCAAGGCAGGCCAGTTGCACGCACAGGGCGTGCCAAGCGTGGCGCTGGTGCGGCAAAAGGCGCGCGAACCCGGCGATCTGGTCTTCTCCCAGCAGGGCGAACGTTTCCGGCAGGCTGATACGGCTTTGGGAGCCGTTCAGCAGCTTCACGGTAATGATGGGGTCTGTAAGGAGATTGTACATTTTTCATCCCATTCCTTTTGCGTCATCAAACCGCTGGCGGTATAGTAGAAGGGAATGCCGGAAAAAGCAAAGTGAAAGTATCCTTTTTCACCTACAACCGGAACCTGAGGAACCTCATCTCCGTCCGCCCCCCTCTCCACCTCCGCGGCGGGAAAAAACCAGCCGGGCAGGCGGATTTCGCTGACAGTGTTCCCCAAAGGGCTGGACACGGGCCGCGAAAAACGAAGCAATCTATCCTGCAGACCCAACCGTGTGCTGATCTTTTCGCCTTGCGCACCGGAAATGACGTTGCCCTCGTCAGGAAAAGGTTTGGACCAGCGCAGACAACTGCTCGCAGCTGCACCGTGTTCTGCGGCGGTGCGCCCCAGCCACTCATGGATGTCTTTCGTCCAACTCGGTCCCAACTCTCCAGCCAGTTCCAGCAAAGAGCCTGTATGGGTCGCTCCTTCCACCAGGCGACGGTTGTCGCGCGGCAGACTCCATATCTCGTCTCGTTGTGCCATGCGCCAGGTGGCAAGCACACCGACAAGGCCATCGTAAGGCCGTTCCCGGCCGAAGCCGAAGCGTCTGGCCTCCTGCGACAACAGCCAGATTTCCTCTCTGGGCGTAAGGACAATGCAAACCGGCTCGTCCACGGCCCGCCCCGCCCGATCATGCCTGAACAGGCGGCCGATGCGCTGCAGGAGCACATCCGCCGGGCAAATGTCGGTGATGAGCAGGTCAAAATCCACATCCAGCGACTGCTCCAGAGTCTGCGTGGAAACCAGAACCTCGGACGGCCGCCGCGCACCCTTGCCGAAGCAGGCGGACACCCGACGATCCAGGTTTTGCCGGTCTTCAACAGCGTAGCGGGAATGATGCGGCGCGGGCACGCCGTTGATCCGGAAAAGCGCCTCCGGAGGCAACAGCTTACGCAGGGCGGTGAACGTACGCCGCGCCTGGCGCACGGTATTGCGCACAATGAGTACGCAGGCTCCCTTTTCCACATACGGCGCTACCAGCCGCGCCAAGCCTTCAGGATCGTCCAGCAGGGGAAGACAGCGCATCCGCACCTGTTTCTGTCCGCCGGACGAGGGCGTCAGGGGAGGCGCTATGGCAGGGTCTCCAGAAGCGGACGGTACAAGCGCGAGACGCGGGTACGGCAGGGCCTCGGCCTCCTGTCGGGAAGGAACGGCCGCATCGCGAAAGGGACTGCCTCGCCAGACCGCTAGATACCGCTCCTTGGCCCAGACTCCCAACGTGGCCGACATGAGCAGCACATGCCCCCCCACCAGCCGGAACAATTCCAGCAGGGAGCATGTAATGCGCGTCATGTAGGCGTCGCTGGCGTGGACTTCGTCCACCACCAGCAGCGAACGCTGCAGGGCCGCGGCCCGCAGGTGGGCATGGGGCACGAGCAGGGCCGCCAGAAGGGCCTGATCGATGGTGCCCACGCCAAGGGGGGCGCAGAGAAAACGCTTGGCGTGTTCTGCCGCCCATCCTCGCCCGGCCATGAGGCCTGTGGAATCTTCCCAGCCGACCTTGTAGCCCGGCAATCGGTGGCCGATGGCGTCATCCATGCGGATGGAGCCGGGAATTGCCAGGACGGTGGGCAAGGCGCCGCCAAAGGTCTGTCCGGCGAACTTCACCACCCGCCCGTGCAGTTCCGTGGCGGCAAAACGCAATGGGTTGGCGAAATACAGGCTGTCCACGGCCCCGGCGGCAAACAGGCGCGTGAAGTGGCGCAGGGCCGCCTCGGTCTTGCCGCTGCCGGTTTCTGCCTCCAGCAGGACAAGGCTTCCCTCTCCCGGATCCGGCAGAGGCAGATCGTCTATGGCCGCCTGCGCGGGACGCGGTTCCGGCAGGCTTGGAAATTGTCTCTGAAAGGAAGGCAAGGCAAAGGGTCGCACAATCCCCACGTCCAGCCCGATGGCCTCCAGGGCGCGCGCCGCCGCCCGGCGGGCGAACGGCATGGGATCCGCCCCGGGGCCGTCCCGCCCTTCCTTCCCGCAATAGGGGAAAAACGAGATGTCCGAACCGATCCAGTCCGCCAGCATGAGCAGCCCGGCAAAGATGTGCTGGGCCGCAGGAGATGAGGAAAGGGCATCCTCCTTTCCGGCGGCGGCGAAAGCTTGGGGAAACCATCGCTGAAGCAGCGTGTTCAGATCTTCTAGCCCTTTCCAAGGGTCGGGCAGATCCGGGCGAGGTTTCCAGAAGCGATCAGGTCTGGCGCGACGACCCTGATCAGAAGGAGAAAGAAGAATGGTCGTGCCGTGATGGGAAAAAACCGCCAGAAGCCAGGAGATGAGCGTTGCCTCGCTGGCCGTCCACTGCCAGAGCCAGGGAAAGGCCTCTAACAGTTTTGCGGGTGGCAATCCATATAGACTCTCCACATGGTTGCAGCATTGGCCCGTCAGGTGGTCGCAACACTTCTTGATATGCCGGAGGAGCTGCTGAAAACCGGGAGCGAATTTGCCCAGATCGTGCAGGCAGGCCAGCACGCATAGCCGCGCGAGCAACGCCGGGGTCAGGCGTTTGCCCATGGCCTTTTCCATGCGTTGCCGGAAAACCGGCAGAGACAGCATCTTTTCCATTACAGCTGCGACATCGGCAAGGTGGGCGAGAAGCGGGTGGCGGGCTCCAGTCTCTTTGTCGCTCTTGCCCCACAGGATGTATTCCGTTTCCATGGCGGTTCCCTTTCGTTGACGGGCGGCTATTGCCATGTATCGCTTAAAACTATGCATCCGCGTTGCTTTAAGCGATAAGACCGCACGACAATAAACTCCGGTTTTTTAGCGATAAGACCGCACGGCAATAAACGCCGGTTTTTTGCCGTGCTCACGCCGACTTCGGCGGCGCGCCGGGCTTGCCCGCCCGGCGGATAGTACGCTGTTTGATGCGCATTTTTAAACGTCACAGCGTACCATCATATCTTCCGAATTTTGGGGAGCAGTTCAGGATGCGTCGCTTATGTCTCATTTTTTCCTTGCCAAAAAAAGAAAAATAGGGCAAGATGAAGATATGGAACTGCTCGATCAACTGGAAAAGCGCATAAGCGCGCTACTGGACAAACTTGAAGCGCTCACCGCCGAAAATGTCGCCCTGAAAGAGCGGTTGCGGCAGGAGACTGACGCAGTCAAACACGAAAACGAGACCCTGAAAAAAGCACTGGAGAGGGAACGCACGCTCACTGCGGAAGCATTGGCACGCATCGAATCCGTAGTGGCACGAATCAAAGAGCGGGCGGACCAAGAGTAGGGCTATGCACAGCCATACCCTTGAAGTGTTGGGGCTTGAACTCTCTTTCAAGGCGGAAGCGGATCCGGATCGCATCGGCAAAGCCAAGGAGCTTTTGAACGAGCGGTACGAGCGGCTTCTACGACACGGCGGGTCACTGGGCAAAGAAAAGCTTTTGGCTTTTCTGGCGTTGTCGCTTGCCGACGATGTGCTGATCATGCGGCAGGAGCGCGGCGAAGAAACAAGGCGCATGCGGCAGCTTTTGGAACATATCGAAAAAGTGGCGGCACAGGCGTAAGCCTGCCGCATTGCCGACATACCCCCTGGAGTGCTCGTGCCAGTTGTCATCGCTGGCCTCACAAGCATTCAACAAGGGAATTGACGAAAATTCGGTGTGCAGGCCCGGGATACGCCGGGAAGCCTGATGATTTTTCCGATTTTCCCGCCGTAGGCATGAACAGGTCCTGCGGGAAGGCATCTGCACGGCTCATCCGGGGTTAGACTTTTTCCATATCTTCTTGGGCTGCGCCTGACTGGTTGCGCGGCCTTTTTTTTGCCCCTGCGCCCTAGTGCCTGATTGCAAAAATAACGGACATACTTTTTATGGTTATTTTTGCAGGATCGTCGGCGGAAAAACGTGGTTTTCCGCCGACTTACGCCGCCTACGGCGGCGCAAAACCCTTCGGGTTTTGTAGTGTTTACTTTTGCAAG
>JAISZH010000197.1 GCA_031269345.1 Desulfovibrio sp.
ATGACCATACTGGCAAGCCGCTGAATTTAGCGGATATTATGAGAAAACTGCACAAATATCTGCTGCCCCGGCTGCCCGGCGGGGCCAGGTGGATCAGCAATTCTAATTAGTCGCCCCCCAAAAACATTCAATACGCTGAAATATATTGAAAATATGAGCATAGCTCGTCCTCCGTTCCACTTTCCGCCATGCTCGGCGGCATGAACCCCATGATGCGCCGTTCGAGGCCCGCCAGATCCGTCAATACCTCCACCGTTTCCACCGCCCAGGTATTCGCCCATTTCGCAAGCTGGTTGATGTTCGCGCCGATGCGAGCCATCTGCCGGAGTAGTTTTTTTTCCATAGGCGATTTCCGCGGAAATCAGTAAAACACAGTGCCGAGCAAAGCCCCCGCCAAAAGCAAAAGGGAAACCGGCCCGTTCAGGGCGAAGGCCAGACGCAGGCGGGTCAGGTCATCCGCCTTGACCAGCCGGTGCTCCAGCCATAAGACTCCCGCCGCCAAGGCCAGAGGCGCATACCATCCCAGAGAGAGTCCGCGCAACAACCCGGCCAGAAAAAGAAAAAGCACCGTGTTCACATGGCAGCAGGCGGAAACCAGCAGCGCCCCGGACAGGCCGAAGCGTCCCGGCAGGGAATGAAGGCCGTTCTCCCGGTCAAAGTCGACATCCTGGCAGGCATATAGTATGTCAAAGCCGGCAATCCAGAAAAAAACCCCAAGGCCGAGCATCAGGGCTATCGGGGAAAAATGCGGGTCCACGCTCAGCCATCCGGCAATGGGAGCGAGGCCGATGACCGCTCCCAGAACGAAATGGCAGAGCCAGGTGAAGCGCTTGGCGTAACTGTAAACCGCCGCCAGCGCAAGGGTCGGAAACGAAAGGACAAGGCAGAGGCGGTTCAAAGCCGCGCTGGCCAGGACAAAAATCAGGGCCATGCCCGCGCAGAAGACCAGGGTCTGGCGCACGCTTATCTCGCCCGTGACCAGCGGTCTCCCGGCCGTGCGCGGATTCCTGCGATCAAAGGGCAGATCCGCCGCACGGTTGACCGCCATGGCATAAGAACGCACGGCGACCATGGCCAGGGTCAGAAAAACCAGGACGCGCGTCGCGGGCAGGCCGCCTTGCGCCAGAAAGGCCCCGGCATAGGCGAAAGGCAGGGCGAAGATGGAATGTTCTATCTTGACCATGCGGCAGATGACAAGCAGGCCGCGCACCAGAGACATCCTTTGCCCCACAAAAAAAGGTTCACTTTTAGCGGCTGGTGATATATTTCAATCAAAAGCCGGTCTCATCCGCCGGATGACTTCCCTGCCGGCGGACGGGGTCCGGGTTGCCCACCTCCCTGATATCGCACGGCGAAAACCGCGATCTTCGCTTTGCGGTCTTCGCGGCAAGGATTTACGCCGCAAATCCTTGCAAAGCGAGCGTGTTAACGCTTACAGATTTCCGCATGGAAATCTGAACAGCGGGCGGCCGCTGTCGCCGCAAAGCGGCGCAAGTCAGCCGGAAACCGCGTTTTCGGCTGACGATCCTCCGCGGGGAAAAGTTTACTTTTCAATGCGGATATCAGTAAAGTTAACGCACTCCAGCGGGACGGTATATGTCAGGCATAGACGGACGTCAAGCCGATATTCCCTGAAAGAAGAGGCTGCTGACCATAAAGGAATTTTTTGTGAACAGGCACACCCCCCAGCGCGGATACGAGAAAAATCCCATGCCGAAGCCGACCGCCGGCCTTATTTCGCCGTTTTCGTTCGGTCTTTTCGCCTTCCCTGGAATCGCCAGCGCCGAAGCCGGTTTTTCCGATGCCAGAGGTTTCCTTGAAGGCAGTTTCCTTGGTTCCCTGCTCGCCGGTTATCCCTTCACGGGTATAGGGACCGCGGACATTGTGGTCCTGGCTCTGGCCGCTCTGCTGCTCCTGCGCCTGGCGCGCAGACGCGGCACCGGCAGCCCCGACCCTGGGCGGGATAAATTTTCCCTTCCTGATACGCGGCGCAATACGACCCTGGATGACGAAGACGAACGATACGGTGTCACCCCGGACGAAAGGGGTGAAGGGAAGCAAAGAAGTTCTGGCGCTTCCCAAAGCGACGGCAACGTATGGACGCGGCGCTTGGGGAAAAATGCGGAAAACGGCGGCGCGGCCGGAAGGGAAAACCCCAGGCCGCCTTGGCGGCGCGCTGAATATTCGAAGCGGACGGTGCGCGATCAGGCCGAGGCCATGTGGGGGCATCTGAGTTCGCGCTCAGGCGCTGATGACGCGTCGGGGGGAGAGATGGCCGGTCTGTCTGAAGATGCGCTCGCCCCCGGCCTTGAGGTGCCGGAAAACTTTGACTCGGCCGATTTTCTGGAAGGAGCGCGCACCCTGTATATACGTCTGCAAAAGGCCTGGGCAGCGCGCGACATTTCCGGACTTAAACCTTTTGTAGCCCCGAACCTGATGGAAATACTGCAAAAACAAGCAAATATGAATCCAAAACCCGGCTCTGTGGACATCTTGATGATCAACGCCCGATTGAACGATGTTCTGGAGGAAGGGGAAGACCAGAAGGCTGTGGTGCTTTTCAAGGTCCTGATGACTACGGGTGACGGTACCGAGCCCGTGGAAGCCGCGGAAACCTGGACGTTCTCCAGGGGCCGGGCCTCGGACGGACTGTGGCAGTTACAGAGCATAGGCGGGGCTTGAGCGGGTATGGACGACCTCAGCATCTTCGGCCTGTCCCCCCGCATTCAGACAGGCAAACGGGTCTGGCCGGAAGCCTGGCTTACGATTGTGCCGCTTGGCGGCTTCGGGCAGATCGGCATGAACTGCATGGTCTGGAGCACGCCCGGCGCCAAGGTGGTCGTAGACTGCGGACTGATGTTCCCAAGCGACTACCATCTCGGGGTGGACGTGATCATCCCGCGCTTCGATTATGTCTTGGAAAACAAAGAGGATATCCGTGGCATCATCCTGACGCACGGGCATGAAGACCATATCGGCGCCCTGCCCTGGCTCGTGCCGCGCCTTTCCGCGCCCATTTACGCTTCCCCCTTCACTCTGAAGCTGGTGGAACACAAGCTGCGCGAGCGCGGGCTTTTGGAGGGCGTGGAACTGGTTCCGGTGGGGCCGGAAGCGCCGCTTGCCCTGGGCGATATGACCTTTCACTTTTTCCCGGTATGTCACAGCATAATTGAGGGCTTCGCCCTGGGGGCGGAAACTCCGGCCGGGCGGATCGTGCATACCGGCGACTTCAAAATCGACCCGGACCCGCTGGACGGGCCTGGCACGAACCTCGCAGCCTTGCGCGCCTTTGCCGGAAAAGAAGGGGCGCGGCTGCTTCTCTCGGATTCCACGAACATCGAACATGAAGGACGCTCCCTGTCCGAGCGCCAGGTGCTGGCGAACCTGCGCAGCCTCTTCTCCAAGGCCAGGGGGAGAGTCATTGTCACGCTTTTCTCGAGCCATATCCAGCGCATCCAGGAAGTCTTCGACTGCGCGGACGAGAGCGGACGCAGCGTCATTGTCGGCGGACGCAGTCTGGTCAACAACATCAACATGGCTCAGGAGCTGAACCACCTGCGCCCGCCGAAAAACCTGCATCTTGACGCCGATGCCATTCCCGCCCTGGACGACAACAAGGTCGCGCTCCTGGTCACCGGCTCACAGGGCGAGCCTCTCTCGGCCCTTTCGCGCATAGCCGTGGGCGGCCACAAAAATCTTTCAATCCACGAAGGCGACATGGTGATCATGTCCTCGCGCCTGATCCCCGGCAACACCCTTGCCGTGAACACCTTGGTCAACAACCTTTACCGCCTGGGGGCGGAAGTCTACTATGACCAGGAACACCCGGTCCACGCCTCCGGGCACGCCCAGCAAAAAGAACTGGCGGAGATGATCCGGGCGGTGCGGCCGCACTGTTTTGTGCCCCTGCACGGAGAATACCGCCATCTGGTCAAGCACGCCCGTCTGGCCGAGAATTGCGGGGTGGAGGAGTTGAACACCGCGGTTATTGAGAACGGCCAAGCCTTTACCGTGACGCCCGGAGGGATAACCATGGAGGAGAGGATCCACGCGGAATCCATCATGGTGGACGGCAAAGGGGTAGGGGACGTGGGGCAGATGCTGTTGCGCGAGCGGCATATCCTGGGTGGCGAAGGCATGGTCGTGGTGGTGCTGGTCCTGGAGGAGGAAACCCGCTCCATACTGCACGGCCCGGACATATTTTCCAGGGGTTTCATCTTTGAAAACCAGTACGAGCATATCCTTGAAGAGGCCAAAAGGCTGGTGATAGAGGAGCTGGAACAGCGGGAAACCGCCAGCATGGAAAAGCTTCAGGAAGGCATCCGCCTTTCCCTGCGCCGCTTTTTCCGCAAAATCCTGGACCGGGATCCCCTGGTGCTGGCCATAGTCGCCAAGGTTTAAGGCATTTCACTTGACAGTTCAGGATATGGCTCCCCCGATTAACCCTTGCCGCAGTTGCACGATGTAAATGGAGTACCTCGCGTAAAAGATATATTCCCCGTTTGGCAATGTTTATTTGGTGAAGCAATATAATCGTTTCGGGCGGAACAGCTTCAACCGCCGGCTGATTGTACTGGTTTCCGCAGAAATCGGTAAACAGCGGCCGCAAGACCGACGCGCCGCGAAGCGGCGCAAGCCAGCCGAAAACCGTGTTTTGGGCTGACGATATTCCGCAGGGGAAAGCTTACTGTTCAATGCGGATATCGGTAGGATCATCCACTGCGCGACCTTACAGCCTGGGATGGAAGACAAATGGACAGACGATCCTTTCTGAAATGGCAGATGCACGGTTTTTTCTGGCTCTCGGCCGGGACGCCCCTGCTTTCCCTGGCCGATAAGGCCGTAGCCGACGCCTCCCCGGACGTGGCGATAGTCAGAGGCAAACCCGGGGCGGCGACCAGAGCGGCGGTCAAGATGATCGGCGGCATGGGGCGCTTTGTGAAGCCGGGCGACAAGGTGGTCATAAAACCCAACATGAGCTTCGCTCGCGATGTGGACAGCGCCACCAACACCCACCCGGAAGTGGTGAAGGAACTTTTGATCATGTGCAAGGAGGCGGGCGCATCCCAAGTCCGCATTCTCGACCACTCCCTGCACAACGCGGAGCAGTCCCTGGAACTTTCCGGTATCCGCGCCGCTTGCGACAGCGTGGAAAAAGGCATTTGCCATCACCTGATGAACGCCGGCCAATATGTGGAGTCCTCCATCCCCGGAGCGGCGGAGATGCGTTCCAATTCCTTCATGCGCGAGGTCGTGGCGGCCGATGTGCTCATCGCCTGCCCGGTAGCGAAAAGCCACGGCGGAGCGGGCGTCAGCCTTTCCCTGAAAGGGCAGATGGGCCTGATCTTCGACCGGCGCATCATGCATTCCACCTACAATCTGGACGGCTCCATCGTGGACATGAACCGGAGGATCAAACCCGCCCTGGCGGTTATCGACGCTACGCGCGTGCTGACTACCGGCGGCCCCGGAGGACCGGGCAAGGTGATAAACCCCGGAGAGGTCATTGCCTCGGCTGACCCGGTGGCGGCCGACGCCACGGCCGTCTCCTCCTACGAATGGTACGGACGCAAAATCCGGCCCGCTCAGGTCGGACACATCCGTCTGGCCCATGAAAGCAACTTGGGGCGCATGGACATAGAGAATCTTGTCACAAAAAGACTCGACCTAGCCTGAGTGAAAAACCTGAGTGAAAAACCTGAGCGAAAAACCTGAGCGAAAAACCTGAGCGAAAAACCTTGACGCTATTGTCGCCTCAAGCGACAATAAAGAAATGAACGCTTGAAACAGTTCGCTTACGGCGGGCAGAGCCCGCCTGCTCCTGTTTCACTGCAAGGATTTGCGGGGCAAATCCTTGCAGAGCGGTTCACCCGTTTCATTCGAGAACTGCTCTGGAGGAATGAACGCTTGAAACAGTTCTCTTACGGCGGGTAAAGCCCGCCTGCGCCTGTTTCGCTGCAAGACTTTGCGGGGCAAATCCTTGCAGAGCGGTTCAAGTGTGAAATGCCGTAGCCGCGACCCCAGGGGGGGCGCGGGGAAACTCCCTAAAGGGAGAGATTTCAAACCATAAAGGAATTTTGAATGAACACTTTCTTTTTCTTTCTCGGACTTGCCGCGACCATCCTGGCGCTGTTCCATATTAAAAAGTCGGGATAAGTCCTGACCATTTGCGGGGGGTTCCTCCATGACCAGCCAGATCA
>JAISZH010000014.1 GCA_031269345.1 Desulfovibrio sp.
AGGATCAGGCGCGCAGAAGGGCGATCTGGCGTTTTATGGATTCCGGGCCGGTGCCGCCCGGACTTTCCCGCGCGGCCGCAGCCCGGCTGAAATCCAGGGCGTCGTAAACGTCTTCTCCGAACAGCGGGCTTAGGCCGCGCAAAAAATCCAGCGGCAGGTCTTCAAGTCCGCAGCCGCGCTTTTCCGCCTCGTCCACGGCTTTGCCGGCCATGCGGTGCGCCCTCCGGAAGGGCATGCCCCTGACCGTCAGGTAATCGGCCAGATCCGTGGCGTTCAAAAATCCCCGGCTCAAGGCGGCATGCATCTTCTCCGGCACAAAGCCGATCTCGCGCAACAGCCCCGCGGCCATCCGCAACGACAGGCTTACAGTCCGGTCGAGATCCAGAAACTGCTCCTTGTCCTCCTGCAAATCCCGGTTGTAGGTCATAGGCAGGCCTTTCAAGGTGGCAAAGAGTGAGAAGAGCGCTCCGTACGCCCGCCCGGTCTTGCCGCGCATCAGTTCGGCCACGTCGGGATTTTTTTTCTGGGGCATTATGCTGGAGCCGGTGGAGTAGGCGTCGGGCAGACGCACGAAGCCGAAAGAGGGGTTGGCCCAGATGATGATGTCCTCGCAAAGGCGCGACAGATGCGTCATGATCAGGGCGGCGCAGAACATGGCTTCCAAGGCGAAATCCCGGTCGGACACGGCGTCCATGCTGTTGTCGAAAATTCCGTTCATCCCCAGTTCCGCGGCCACAAATTCCGGGTCCAGAGGATAGGAGGTCCCGGCCAGGGCGGCCGCCCCCAAGGGCGATATGCGGATGCGTTTATCCGCGTCGCGCAGGCGTTCAGCATCGCGCCGGAACATGAATGCGTAAGCCAGAAGGTGCTGGGCGAGGCTTACGGGCTGGGCGGGCTGCATGTGGGTCAGACCGGGCAGAAGCGTCGCGGCGTGTTCTTCGGCGCGGTCCGCAAGCGTCCCGATGAGTTCCTGAAGTAAAACCGTCCACTCCCGCGCGCGATCCGAGACGAAAAGGCGGAAATCAAGGGCCACTTGGTCGTTGCGGCTGCGGCCGGTGTGCAGCTTTTTGCCGACCTCGCCGACCAGTTCGGTCAGACGGCTCTCAATGTTCATATGCAGGTCCTCGTGCTCGGTCTTCCAGACAAAGACCCCGGCCTCTATTTCCGCAAGCACCTCATCCAGGCCGCGAACCAGTATCTCTCCCTCCTCTTCGCTGATTATGCCCCGCTTTGCCAGCATGCGGGCATGAGCCCCGGACCCGGCTATATCCTGCCGGTATAAGGCGCGATCATAGGAAACGGACTGCGTGTAGTCCTCCACCAGGGGGTCCGTGCCCTGCAATCCGCGTCCGCTTGAGAGCTTCGCCATTCCCCGCCCCGTTCCTCTTCGCATCACGCCCGGTTCAAATCAGCGTTTACGCCCGTAGCCCTGAATGCGCAGACCGTTCAAACGGATAAAACCGTAGGCGTCGGCCTGTTCATAGACGTCGTCGCGTTCGAAAGTGGCCAGATCCCGGCGGAAAAGCGAACAGGGCGATTTGCGCCCCACCGGGAAGATGCCGCCTTTGTAAAGCTTCACGCGCACAGTGCCGCTTACCCGTTCCTGGCTTTTGTCCATGAAGGCCTGGAGGCAGTCCCGCTCCGGAGAATACCAGAAGCCGTTGTAAACCGCCGCCGCATAGCGCGGCACCAGGGAATCCCGCAGGTGCAGAACCTCCCGGTCCAGGCAGATGCCTTCCAAATCCCGGTGCGCGGCGTAGAGGATGCTCCCGCCGGGGGTTTCATAGACCCCGCGTACCTTCATGCCCACAAAACGGTTTTCCACCATATCCAGGCGGCCCACCCCGTTGCGCCCGCCGATCCTGTTCAGGGACAGGATCAGTTCGGCCGGGCTAAGTCTTGTCCCGTTAACGGCCACGGGATTGCCGGATTCGAAGTCTATTTCCACGTATTCCGGCTCATCTCCGGCCTTTTCCGGGGGCAGGGACAGGATATAGGACCCCGGCTCCGCTTCTTGCCAGGGGTCTTCCAGTTCTCCGCTTTCAAAGGACAGGTGCAGCATGTTGCGGTCCATGCTGTAGCGCTTGGAGGCCGTGGAAACGGGAATGCCGTGCGTTTGCGCGAAATTGTTCAGATCGGTACGGGATTTGAGCTTCCAGACGCGCCAGGGCGCTATGACGGCGAGTTCCGGGGCAAGGGCCATGACCGCCAGCTCAAAGCGCACCTGATCGTTGCCTTTGCCGGTGGCGCCGTGGGCCACGGCGTCCGCGCCTTCCTCAAGCGCCACCTCCACGAGTTTTTTGGCGATCAGTGGACGGGCTATGGAGGTGCCGAGCAGATAGCGCCCATCGTAGAGCGCCCCGGCCCGGAACATGGGGAATATGAAATCCCGGGCGAACTCCTCCCGCAAATCGGCGATATAGGCCTTTGACGCCCCTGTGTTCAGGGCTTTTTCCTCTATCCCGGTCAACTCTTCCTCCTGGCCCAGATCACAGGTCAGGGTGATTACCTCGCAGCCGTATTCTTCCTTCAGCCATTTCAGGATAACCGAGGTATCCAGACCGCCGGAGTAAGCAAGTACCACTTTTTTGATTTTTTCCCGCATATGCGCGCCTTTTTTGAGTTATGCCGCGGCCCGGAACGCGGCAAAGCCGGTAAGTCCCCGCGGCGCACAGGCCCTGCGGCCGATGTTTGCCGATTTCCGCAGAAATCGCTACAGCATTTTACGCTTGAAACAGTTCGCTTGCGGCGGGCAAAGCCCGCCTGCTCCTGTTTCGCGGCAAGGATTTGCGAGGCAAATCCTTGCCGAGCATTTCACACTTGAAATGCCCTGATATTTTAAGATTGGGCTTCTGTGAACACCCGTTCCATGATCGCCATCTGCATATGCAGGCGGTTTTCTGCCTGATCAAAGACGATGGAGGCAGGGCTCTCAAAGACCTCCGCGCTCACCTCCTCGCCCTTGTGGGCGGGCAGGCAGTGCATGAAGCAGGCTCCGGGCGCGGCCAGGGACATCAGAGCGGCGTCCACGCAATAGCCGCGGAAGACTTTTTCTCTGGTCTGGCGCTCCGCCTCATGTCCCATGGAAGACCAGACGTCGGTATAGACAAAATGCGCGCCTTGCGCCGCGTTGGCCGGGTCGCGCGTAAGCCGGACCTTTGCCCCGGCCTCTTGCGCTTCCCGCAACAGGGCAGGGTTCGGCTCATAGCCTTCGGGGCAGGCCAGGGTAAGGGCGAAGCCGAAGATGCGGGCGGCTTCGATCAGGGAATTGGCCATGTTGTTTCCGTCGCCCACCCAGGCCATTTTGAGAGACGGCAAATCCGGGCGCCGCTCGTACATGGTGAAGACATCGCTCAGAGCCTGACAGGGATGGCTCTCGTCCGTAAGGGCGTTGATCACCGGGACATTCCCGTATTCAACGAGCAGGCGCAGTACGTTTTCCGAAAAAGTGCGCACAATGACGCCGTCATTGTATCTGGAGATCACGCGGGCCGTGTCCTCGATCGGTTCCGCGCGGCCCAGCTGGCTTTCGGTCGGGGTCATGAATATGCACTGTCCGCCCAGGCGCCTTACGCCGACTTCAAAAGACAGTCTGGTGCGGGTGGAAGCCTTCTCGAAGATCAGCAGAATAACCTTGCCCCGCAGGAGGTCGCTGTGGTAGCGGCAGGCCTTCATCTCCGCGGCGCGGCGCAACAGCGCTCCGGCATCCGGGCCGAGATCCCCTATTTTTATGAAATGTCCTGGCATAGTCTCCTCCCGTGGCTTTCTCGTCGACACTGGCACATTAAGCGCAGAAAAATTTTCCGTCAACGCGTCCGGCACGTATCGCAGCGAGCAAATCCTTGCCCAACCGGCCCTGCCGTTGTATGGTGCCGCAATCCCGCGCCAGAGGGAATTTTGATGAAATACACGCTCCTGTATATCCTGTCTGTAATTTTCGTGAACTGGGCCTTTGACATCCTGCCCCGGCTTGCCTTGTCCGGCGGCGATGTCTGGTCTCCAGCCTCCTTGATCGTAGGCTTTATTTTCGTCATCCGCGACTATGCCCAGCGGGAAATCGGGCATCTGATCCTGCCGGCCATGCTTTTCGGGGCACTGCTCAGCGCGCTTTTTTCCACCCCGGAGATCGCCTTCGCGGCCGCTGTGGCCTTTCTCGCCAGCGAAACCACGGACTGGGCCGTATACACTCTGACCGGACTCCCTTTTGCCCGGCGCATCCTGCTCTCCAGCCTGATCAGCACCCCGGTGGACAGTCTGGTCTTTCTCGGAATGATCGGCATGCTCTCGCCCTTTTCCGTGCTTTTGATGAGCGCGAGCAAGATGTTCGGGGCAGTTTTCGTCTTTTATTCCATTTCGAAAAGCCGGCCTTGAAAAATATTTTCAGAAGCCGCTCATCTGAGCTTCCTTCACGGTTTGAGACCCCGGCCTTCAGGCCGGATAGCCTGACCCCGGCCTTCAGGCCGGATAGCCTGACCCCGCCCAAGCGCAAGACGCATGGGCCTGAAGGCCCATGCTATGGCATTTTACCCCTGAGATGATGCCCCGGCCCTTTCCAGCCTACGCCCGCTCCGGCGTTTAACAGCGCAAATAAATTGCGTTTACGCCTTCGCGGCGTGCGTCCACTCTCGCGGCCGCCAGAGCAATTTCAAAGTGAAATTGCTCTGGCTTCCTGGTCCCAAGTCGCCCACCGGTTTCATCCGGCGCGGGCCGCGCGCAGGGCTTCCCACAGCCTGCGCGTTTCCGGCCCGTCGGGTTCGGGCACGTCAATAAAAATCCGCACAAGCTGGTCGCCTTTGTTTTTGCCGCTGCCGAGGCCTTTGCCGCGCAGACGCAATTTTTTGCCGCTGCCGGTGCCGGGGGCGATGTTCAGGGACACCTGCCCGGACAGTGTGGGGATGGTGATCCTGGCGCCCAAGGCCGCGTCCCAGGGCGGAATGTGCAGATCGTAGATCACGTCCGCATCGTCCAGTTTGAACAGGGGATGAGCGGCGATCCCCACCTTCAGAAAAAGATCCCCGGCCGGTCCGCTCAGTGATCCCGGGTTTCCCTGTCCAGCCAGACGGATGCGCGCCCCATTCCGCACCCCTGGGGGGATGTTCACCTCAAGGGACCGTTGCGCCGATCCTGGCGCCGCCGTGAGTGTGATGGTTTTTTTTCCGCCGTTGAACGCCTCCTCCAGGCTCAGGCTAAGAGCGGCCTCCACGTCCTGGCCCCTGCGCGGTCTGCGGCGTCCGGGGCCGAACCCGGCCTCGTCAAAACCCCCGCCGCCGAAGCTTCCGGAAAAAGTCCGTCCGCCGCCGAAGAGTGTTTCGAAAAAGTCGCTGAAGCCGGAATCTCCGCCCCCCATGCCTCCGAACTCAAAGCGGACGTTTTCGAAACCAGGCGGACGCTGGAAGTTCTGCCCGTTCTGCCAGTTCGGCCCGAGTTGATCGTAGAGTCTGCGCTTTTCTTTGTCCTTAAGCACTTCATGGGCTTCGTTTATATCCTTGAAGCGCTCCTCCGCCCCTTTGTCGCCCTGGTTCAAGTCCGGGTGAAATTTGCGGGCCAGTTTTTTGTAGGCCTTGCCGATCTCTTCCGTGGTCGCTGTTTTGTCCACGCCGAGTATCTTGTAATAATCCTTGTACTCAACGCCCATCTCCGTCTCCTTGCCCCGGCGCGGAGGACTTTGTCCGAAAGCCCCGCGCCCGCGACGCCGCTTATGATTTTAATAATAACGAAAATAACGCTGAAAATATTTATTGTCTAATTGTGAACATAGCAAATATAATTTCATTGAAACATGAAACAGACCGCAACGAAAAGCCTCCCGGTACTCATGTACCACTATGTGAACGACTGGGCCGGGGCCATCACCGTGTCTCCCCGGCGTTTCGAGGAACATTGCCGCGCCCTTGCCGAAGGCGGCTGGCGCGGGATAGGGCTGGCCGAAGCCGAGGCTTTCCTGGCCCGCGGGGAGGCCCTGCCGGAAAAATCCTTTCTCATAACCTTTGACGACGGTTTTCTCGACAACTATCTCCATGCCCTGCCCATTCTGAACAAATATGGGCACCGCGCCGCCCTTTTCGCCGTTGTCTCCCGCATCGGGCCGGGTGAGGCCAGAGCTTGCCCGGAAGACCTCAAAAGAGGAAAAAGTCCGGATATCCCTGAGGTTTCAATGCCGCGAGAAGACGCGGACGGGGCTTTTCTGCGCCGCGACGTCTTCCTTAACCGGGAAGAGTTGCGGGCCATGGACGCGGACGGCGTCATCACTCCGGCCTCCCACGCGCGCGGGCATTATGCCGTGTTCACCGGCCCGGAATACGGCGGCGCCTTTCTGCCGGAAAATCTGTCCCGGACTTTTTTCCATACTGATCTGGGCCCGGTTTTCGGGTTGCCGGACTTCAAAACCGGCCCCGGTCTCCTGCATCGGGCCTTTTTGCCCAATCCGGATCTGGTGCAAGCGGTGAAGGCCCTGGTCCCCCAGGATTTCCCGGAAATGCGCCGTTTTGCGGGACAAAGGGAACGGGCGGAACTCGCCGGAATCTACCGGTCTTTCGCGGGAAAAATGGGGCGTTTTGAAAGCGACGCCGAACGCGCGCAACGCATGCGCCTGGAGATCACCGGGGGTCGGGCGGATCTTGAGGACATACTGGGCCGCAAGGTTACAAGCCTGTGCTGGCCTTGGGGGAAATACTGCCCCGAGGCAATGGAACTGGCGCGGGAGGCGGGGTTTGAGGTTTTTTTCACTACCAGGGAGGGGGTGAACCCGCCCAAACGCCCCCTGGCCGTGCGCCGTTTCAAGGCCAAAGACAAGGGCGGCGCCTGGCTGACCAGCCGGGTTTTCGTCTATTCCCGCCCACTTCTCGGGAGGCTGTACGCGGCGGCAAGGTTCTGACCGGGCAAGCGCCAATTGCCCCAGAGCAGTTTCACTTTGAAATTGCTCCGGCGGCCGCGAGAGCGGACGCCCGCCAGACGCTCACAATGCGCGCCCCAGCATCCGCGCCATCCACTGCGTAATCCGGGCCAGTCCTCTGCTCAGGGCCGTCTCGCAGGCAACGGCAAGGGAAACGGCGTCATTGTCAGAAGCCTGTGCCGTTTCCAGCACGTTGAGTGTGCCTGAAATCTTTCCGTTGCGCTCGTCAATAAGCCGGAAGCGGGCCGAAAATACCCCGGCGGGCATAGACTCTGCGGTTTCGCAACGCAGGCCGAACTCTCTTATGTCAATCAGCAGACGCAGATCCGCGGCGATTCCTATGGACTCGTCGCCCACCCCGCGCAGGATGTTGCTCTCCTCCAGGGCCTCCAGCACAAACCTCTGCACCAGGGAAGGCGCGTCGTCCGTCCAGAGCACTCCGGACAGATAGCGGATTTCCCGGTTGCCCAGGCTCATGGCTATGGCGTCGCCGTTGATCTCGTTGGCGGCGCTCGGTCTTGCCGCCACCAACTGCTTGTCCGCAGGGGCGGCGGCCAGTTTCCCGGGCAGGGCCGGACGCAGTTGCAGGCGCGTGGGAGCGGGCCCCGGCGCAAGCAGTGTGCCGCAGCCGGCAAGACAAAGACACAGGGCAACAAGCAGACGGGCGCCTTTCATTTGCTATGATACTCCTTGCGTTGTTCGCCGAAAAAGAAGCGTCTGGGGTCGGTTTCCAGTTTATGCGTGGTGCGGGCCAGCGCCTGTGCCAAGTTCCGCAACTCGCTCAATAACGCGCGCAAATCCGCAAGACCCTGGGTGCTGAATTGCCTGATGCCCGGCTCAAGAAGCGCGATGCTCGCTTCCGCGCGCGCCATAACCCGGTTCACGGTGACGCTTCCGGATTCCACCTGCGGCAATATGCCGCGATCAATGCGATCAAGCGTTCGATCCAGCTTTTCCGCGGTTGCCGTCCACCTGTCCAGAAAGCTTTCCAGGGGTCCGTCTTCCTGTTCCAGGCGCCTGATCAACCTGTTGCCTGATTCCAGGATGCCGCTCACGGCGGCAACATTGTTTTCCCCCAGCAGGGAGTCGAGCTTCACAAGAACATGTTCGGCTCCGGAAATAACGTCCGGCATCCGGGATATCACGGAGGAAAAAGGCGAGGGCATGGTGTTTATAACCCCGACCTTGCCCGGGGGAAGGTTCAGCAGAGGACTGTCCGCCGTGCCTCCGGAGATGTTGATGATCGTGGTGCCGGTTATGCCGCGCGGCTCCAACTGGGCCGCGGAGTCCTGGCGTACCGGGGCGTCGTCGTCTATGGTGATGCGCACCCGCACTTCGCCGGGGTTGTCCTTGCTGATGGTGATGTCTTTGACCGTGCCTACCTTTATGCCGACAAAAAGCACGTCGCTGTACGTGGAAAGACCTTTTACACTTTCCGTGAAGCTGATATCGTATTCTCTGAACGAGGCGTCATCGCTGCGGGAGGCCAGCCAGAGGACGAACCCGGCCATAGCTGCCGCCACGGTCAGGGTGAAAATGCCGACAAGCAGATAACGCGCGCGTATTTCCATATGCTCTCCACTGCGCGGAAGCAGTGATTTGTCCTTTGCGGGGCGAAGCCTGATTTTTCAAAAAGTTGCGGCGGCGACTTCGCCTCCGCCATTCCTGGTGTCCAAGCGACAATAGTCGCAACCCCGCAAGAGGGTGCGCGCCGCCGCAGGCGGCGTGAGCAAAGCAAAAACCGTGTTTTTTGCTTTGCGATCCTCACGCCTGTTACGGCATTACAGGCGTGACATCTCACCAGTCGCTTTCTGCTGAAAGCGAATTGGCGTCAATCATTGCGTCCTTCCATCCGCCGCGCTTCGTTCCGCCGCCGCGCGTCCGCGCGCGCCCAGAAAATATTCGCGTATCCATGGATAATCGGAGCGCAAAAGGCCGTTCACCGTATCCACGGCGGAAATGCGCTTCTCCGCAAGCACGGCCACCCGGTCGCAGACCGTATAGAGCGAATCCAGATCATGCGTGGCCATGCACACCGTAAGATCGAGATTTTTTCTGAGTTCCAGGATCAGGCGGTCCAAAGCGCCGGCGGCCAAGGGGTCAAGCCCGGCGGTCGGCTCGTCAAGAAAGAGAAGCGCCGGATCCAGAACCAGAGCGCGGGCCAGCCCCGCCCTCTTGCGCATGCCGCCCGATAGTTCGCTCGGAAACTTGTCATAAGCCGAAGCCGGCAAGCCCACAAGGGACAATTTCAACATGGCTATGTCCCGGCGCAGGGCCGCGGAGAGCGAGGTGAACTCGCGCAGGGGAAAGGCTATGTTTTCTCCCACGTTCAAGGAGGAAAAAAGCGCCCCGTCCTGAAAAAGCATCCCCCAGCGGCGGCGCACCGCCTCCCTTTGTTTTTCCTTCGCCTTGTCCATATCCAGCCCCATTACGCGCACGCTGCCGCCGGCTTGCCTGTTCAGGCCGATGATCGTGCGCAAGAGTACGGATTTGCCCGCGCCCGAAGCGCCGATCAGACCGATGATCTCCCCGCGCCGGATGTCCAGGTCCAGATTCTCGTGTATCGTCTGGGCGCCGAAGCGGTTGCGGATCCCGCGCAGGGAAACGATCGGCGTTTTATCGTCCATGGCCGCTTGCTCCTCGTCCATGCGGTTTCCTGTGTCCGGCCGCGGCGGAAGCGCGGTTCCGCCGCGGCCTCCTGAAATACTTCGCGTTTCTGCGCTACATCCTGTCGCGCCATGCCGGTTCGCGATAAAATTATGATAATTTTTATCGCGAACCGGCATTACATGCGGATGGAGGTGAAAAAAATGGCGAACACGGCATTCAGGAGGATTACGCTGAATATGGCCTGAACCACCGCGCGAGTGGTCATAAATCCCACGGATTCCGCGCTGCCGCTGACCTTGAAGCCGTTGAAGCAGCCAATCAGTCCGATGGCCAGGGCGAAAAAGGGGGTCTTGAGCATCCCCACTAGAAAATTATTCATCTTGGTCACATTGTATAACTGGCTGATAAAAGTGTGAATATCAATATCCAGGGTGTACCGGACGGCGATGGCCCCACCCGCCAGGGCCATTATGTCGGCCAGGAACACCAGCAAAGGCAGGGTGAAGATCAGTGCCAGGACCCTGGGCAGAACCAGAAGGGTGTGCGGGTCAAGCCCCATGGAAACCAGGGCGGATATCTCCTCATTAGCCTGCATGGCTCCAATCTGGGCGGTAAAGGCGGAACCGGATCTGCCCGCCACGACTATGGAGGTTATCAGCACGGCCATTTCGCGCAGCACCGTCACCTCCAGCAGGTTTACCGCGAAAATCTGCGCTCCGAACATCTGGAGCTGCCGCGCTCCCATATAGGCCACGACCAGACCGATCAGGAAGGTGAGCAGGGCCACGATGGGCACGGCCCTGAGACCGACCTGTTCCATGTGGAAGACCAGGGAGGTCGCGCGCAGGCGGAGCGGATTGCACGCGACCCGGGCCGCGCGGCATAAGAATACTCCGAAAAAGGCGAGCAGGGAAACAAGCGTGGCGCCCGCCCCGCAAACCGTCTCGCCCAGCTTTTCCACAACCGCGGAAGGCGCAAGGCAGGACTTGCCCTTTTCCGTATCATGCGCGGGCGGCCTGGCCAGTTCAAGGAGCCTGGAAAAATTGGCGCCCAGCCCCTGCCAGGTGCAGGTCCGTCCTTCCGCGCGCAGGTTCTCCGCGGTCTGGTTGAGGAAAAGCGCCCCCGCCGTGTCCAGGCGGGTAAGACTGTCCAGGACGAAAACCAGGGGCCCGGAGGACTTGCGCAAGATACCCGGCAGTTCCTTTTCCAGGCGGTCCAGCCGCTGGGCTGTGAGTTCGCCGGAAAAGACCAGATGCTCGCCCTCGGGGGTTTTTTTCAGGTAAAAGCTCAAGTCCGGGGAGGAAAGGTCATCCGTCATGCCGGCCGCCTTGGGCAAACCCGGCCGCGCGCGCGGTCAGGCCCAATTTTCTGAGCTTGTACTGCAGTGTGCGTCTGCTGATGCCGAGGGCGGCGGCCGTTTTTTCCCTGTGTCCCCCGTGCAGGCGCAGGGCCTGAATAAGGGCCGCGCGCTCCGTCTCTTCCCCTGACGCGTCCGGGGAGGGCGCCTGTCCTGGGGGAACAGCGCCGGCTTTATACGTGCGAAAGGCCTCCGGGTCCGCGATATACGGGGGCAGGGAGTCGGTGTCGGGCATATCGGAGCGGCTCAAGATCAGGGCGCGCTCCAGCACGTTTTCCAGCTCCCGGACGTTCCCCGGCCAGGAATAGACGCAAAGCGCCCGGAGGAAGCCCGGAGTGACCCCGCGGACGCTTTTATGGTTTTTGACCGAGAGTTTGTCCACAAGCCTTGAGACCAGCAGGGGAATGTCTTCCTGACGTTCGCGCAGCGCGGGGGCTTTAATCTCCAGAACGTTCAGGCGAAAGAACAGGTCTTCGCGGAATTTCCCTTCGGTTGCGGCCTGGCGCAGGTTTCGGTTGGTGGCGGCGATTATGCGCACGTCCACCTGAACGGGACGCACCGAACCCAGAGGTTCAAGCGTCCGATCCTGAATGACGCGCAGCAGCTTGGCCTGCAAGTCAAGGGGAACCTCTCCGATTTCATCCAGAAAAATGGTGCCTCCGGAGGCCAGTTGGAAACGTCCGGGTTTGTCCTTGAAGGCTCCGGTGAAAGCGCCGCGCACATATCCGAAAAGTTCGCTTTCCAGAAGCTGGGAGGGCAGGGCGGCGCAGTTCACCTTGATCAGGGGTTTTGCGGAACGGTTGCTGCACGCGTGCAGACTCTCGGCGATCAGTTCCTTGCCCGTGCCGGATTCCCCGCTGATCAACACCGTGGCCTCGCTGGGTCCGGCTTGGCGGATAAAGGCGTGAACGGCGCGCATGGCCGGTCCGGTCCCTACCAGGTTGTTCAGGGGGTCGCCCCCGGAGAGTTCAAGACGCAGCAGGGAGTTTTCCTCCTGCAAGCGGCTGTATTCAAAAGCCCGGTTCAGGGTCAGGACAAGTTCGTCATTGTCGGCGGGTTTGGTGAGATAGTCGAAGGCCCCTCCTTTCATGGCCTCTACGGCTGATCCTATGGTGCCGTAGGCCGTGAGCATGACGACGGGCAGTCCGGGGCGGATTTCATGCAGCCGGGTCAGCGTCGAATTGCCGTCCATGCCGGGCATGTTCATGTCCACAAGGGCCACACGGGCAAAATTGCGATCCGTGGAAAAAAGGGCGAGTCCCTCCTCTCCGGAGGCCGCTTCGAAAACCGTCCAGCCTTCGTCTTCCAGGACCGCCCGCACCATGAGGCGCAGACCCGGTTCGTCGTCAATGACCAACACGGATTTCATGAAATCACTCCGCCGCCCGATCGCGCGGTTCGTCGGGGAACACGAGGCGCACGGCGCAACCTTTGCCGGGTTCGGAAACGATGTCCGCCGACCCGCCGTGATCAAGCATGATGCGGTGCGTCAGCGCCAGCCCCAGGCCGGTCCCGCGCTTCTTGGTGGTGAAAAAGGCTTCAAAGGCCCGTTTTTTGTCAGTATAGCTCATTCCCTTTCCTTTGTCCCGCACTTCCAGACGTACCCCCTTCGGCAGACGCTCGGAAACGATGCACAAGGGCGGCTCACCGGGGACGGCTTCCATACCCGCGAGCGAATCCAGGCTGTTCAGCACCAGATTGAGCAGGATCTGCTTCAGGCCGTCGGCATCGGCAAAGACATCCTTCGCGCCGAGATCCATGGAAATATCTATCCCGTTCTGCTCCAGATCAAAGCGCAGAAGGACGCTAATCTCCTCTATCAGGGACGCGAGTTCAACCGTCTTTGGGTGGAGTGCCCGTGGTTTGCCGAGGAAAAGCAGGTCCGCGATTACCCGGTTTAAGCGGTCGGCTTCGCGCACCATGGTTTTGGCGTATTCCTCCTCCGGCTCGCGCCCGGCCAGTTTTTTCACAAAATACTGGGCAAAGCCGCGCAGGGCGCTCAGGGGGTTGCGCACTTCATGGGCCACGCCGGCGGCCAGGGCGCCGACGGCGGCCAGTTTTTCCGCGTCCGCGAGATTTTTTTCCAGGTTGCGCAGTTGCGTTCTGTCCCGCAAGATCAGCATGCCGGCGTGTTCCCGGTCGTCATTTAAGGGCAGGGCCAGGGTTTCAAGCTGCGCCCCTTCGTAGTCCGCCTGACGCCAGCTTGCCACGGCCTCTCCCTCTCCCGGCGTTTTTCCTTCCCGCGCAAAGGCTCCGGCGACGAGTTCCGCAAGCGGCCCCGGCAGTTCAGAGGCGGGTCTTCCCAGGAAATCCCTGGCCGGGCGGTTGATGATGACCAGGGCGGCCGGGTTGGCGGATCGGACGGTAAGGTCCGGGCCAAAGGTGATCAGCCCGTCCGGCAGGTTGTCTAGCAGTCTGGCCTGAAAAAGTTCCAGGGCGGCGGCCTTCCGGGCCTGCTCGCGCCGGGAGATGAACCGAAGGCCGAGACCCAGGGTGAACAGGGCCACGATCAGGATGTAGATGCTCTGGAAAACCAGATTGCGGCGAAAGCCGGCGTAGGCGGTCAACTGTCTGTCCAGGTCGATGCCCACCACCAGAAATCCGGGCTGGCCGGTGCCGTCGAGCAGGCTCATGGGCATCCCGCGCAGGGCGGTAAGGCGTTTGCCATAGATATAGACTTCACGTCCGTCCAGGGAATAGCGGCCGTGGCATTCGCCGAGCTGCAGCATGGTCTCCAGCATGAGGTCGGGAAGAGATACGGGGGCGTCGCCGTGCAGGGGCGAGGTCAGAAATGTTTCGCCCTGCTCGTCCACGATGCCGACAAAAAGCACGTCTCCGTCCTGCTCCAGGGCTTGGAAGAACTCGGCCGTAGCAGGAGAGAGACGGGTTTCGTCTTCGCGTACCGGCCAGCGGCGCACGGAACGCTCAATGGACAGAAAAACAGCCCTGGAGGTCAAAAACAGGTGCTGTTCCTCGGCTTCGCGCTGGTGGAAAAAAGTCTGTGCGGTCGAGACAAGCACTGTGAATCCGATGACCACAATGGCCAGGACCGCCAGGATCATCCCGCTGCGCGCTTTGGCCTGTTCCGCTATTTCCATGTGCGTCCGTTTTGCGGCTGACGATCTCGTGTTAAAAGGGAGGTGGTCCCC
>JAISZH010000075.1 GCA_031269345.1 Desulfovibrio sp.
TCCGCCGAAGGCTATGACGTCCACCACCGCGGGACGGGCCATGGTCAGAGTGCCTGTCTTGTCAAAAACCACCGTATCCGCGTGGGCGATTTCCTCGACAAATTTGCCGCCTTTGATCAGCAACCTGTTGTTGGCGGCTTCCCGCATGGCGGTTGACATGACCAGAGGCGCGGCAAGGCGGATGGCGCAGGAATAATCCACCAGCAGCACCGATCCCGCGCGCCGGAAGCAGCGCGTTACGGCATAGGTCAGGGCGCTCAGGAGAAAGTTGAAGGGCACGATGGCATCCGCCATGACCTCATAGCGGTGTTGCAAGGCCGACTTGAGATTTTCCGATCCTTCAATGGCTCGCAGAATGGAATGCAGGCGTGTGCCGCCTCCCGTCCTGACCGCTTTGACCACAACTTCGCCCATTTCCAGCACCGTGCCCGCGTAAACGCTCGCGCCGGGGCCACGGGGGACGGGCAGGCTTTCTCCCGTCAGGGAAGCCTGGTTGACCATCCCCTTGCCGGCAATGATCGTTCCGTCCACCGGCAGGGCGGATCCGGCACGCACAACAATTTCGTCGCCCGCGCATATTTGGGCGAAGGGTATCATCTCTTCTTTCCCTTCCCGGCGCACCCATACATGGTCAATATGCAGGGCCAGACTTTCTTCAAGGCTCATCCGAGATTTCTTGCGCGTCCAATCCGTCAGATATTCTCCGAGGTCAAAGAAAAAGACCATGGAAGAGAGCATTCGGAAGTCCCGCTGCAGAAAGCAGACAGCTAAGGCCGACCCGTCCAGCACGTCCAAATCCAGTTTGCCTCGCAGGAGGGGTTTAATCGCCCGGAAGAGATAGCGCACGGAGCGCAGGGCTGCGATGAGAAAGACAAGTGAACGCGGATAAAAAAAACTGCGCAGTTTTCCCGGTATCGGGTTGCGTTGCGTCTTCTGGGAGGCACTCGGTTTCCTGGGCTTCGCGGCCAGAAGTTTCCGTCCCGCCGCAGACCCCTTTCCACCCGGAAGCTCTTCCGGGCAGCGATTTCCAGAGCTGATCAGCACGCTTCCCGTGCGGGGCGAAAAGACAACCTCCGCGCCTGGAAAGACGCGGGCAAGCTCCTGAGTTACGACAGCCTCTTCATCGGCTTGCGGGCAACGGACTCCGTGAATCAGCCGCAGACGCAAACGGCCGGGAATGCTATGGGCGATGAAATAGCGATCCACCAAGCCGAAGGCGCCGTCAGTGGCGGCAACGTTCGCTCCGGTTCGCTCAAGGCGGAGCCGGCCGCTCATGACCCTTGCGCCTGTTCCTTGCTCCGTGCCTGTTGACGCTTGGTCCCCGCCGCGACGTCACCAATGTTTTCCTTTGCGGTTTCCGCAGTGGCGGATGCACGATCCATGATATTCGTGCATTGGCCTGGGATGGCGGCGCAGAATTTCTTTGGATTCGCACGGCCTCGGGAAAACAGCACAGCGCCGAGTAAACCGACGACAACACCCGCTCCGGCGGCAATCCCGCACTTCCAGGTAAATCTTATACCCATACCTGTCCTCCATGGTTGCGGATATCCCCGCCATGGGAAACTTTTTCTTTCCGCGCCGCATTCGAAAAATGGCAGCGCTTTGCTAAACAAGCTAACAATAGCAAGGATGAGAATGAATGTCAATATCATTTTTTTTCATTTTTTTTCTGATATCCACCTTCCATTCGATTCGTTATTTTGCGGATTTCCGCATGGAAATCTGAACAGCTGTCCGGTGGCCGCTGTCGTCCTGAAGCGGCGCAAGTCGGCCGAAAACCGCGTTTCGGCCGACGATCCTGCGCGGGGGAAAGTTATTTTTCATGGCTGGGATCGCGCGGCCGGTTGATCTTTGCGGAGCCGTTTGTTATATGCAGGGTTTCCGGTGGGGCAGCTTTTTTTTACAGGCCGATACTGAAAACAAAGGCGAATTTTTATGAAAATTCTGGTTGTCAACTGCGGTAGTTCGTCATTCAAATACCAGCTCATAGATATGGATTATGAAAAAGTCCTGTGTTCCGGACTAGTGGAGCGCATCGGCGAAAAAACCGGCAGTCTGACCCACAAAAAGGATCCAGGCACGGATATTGAGCGGAAAATAAACGAAGAAAGTCCTTTTCCGGATCATACGGCGGGCATGACCAGGGTGATGGCCCTGCTGACGGACCCGGTGTTGGGAGCGATCAAGGACCTCTCAGAGATAAGCGGTTGCGGGCACAGAACCGTGCAGGGAGGGGAGGAGTTTACGCAGTCCACGCTTATAACTGAAGATGTTCTGGAAGTAATTCATAGGTTGTCTCCGCTCGCGCCGTTACATAATCCGCCCTCGATCCAGGGCATACGCGTAATCATGAAAATTCTGCCGCATTGCCCGTCTGTTGCGGTGTTCGATACGGAATTTCACGCCTCCATGCCGCCCAAGGCCTTTATGTATGCCCTGCCTCTGGAGTTCTACGAAAAACTGCGCGTGCGCCGTTACGGATTCCACGGCACCTCGCACGCCTATGTGGCGGCTAAAGCGGCTGAGATGCTCGGAAGAAAAGAGGAAGAAGTCAACGTAATCACGTGCCATCTGGGTAACGGCTGTTCCATCAGCGCCGTCAAACAGGGGAAATGCATTGATACCAGCATGGGTCTGACCCCGCTGGCCGGGGTGATCATGGGTTCGCGTTGCGGCGATATTGATCCCGCGATCCTGGTCTACCTTGCCAGGCAGACCGGCATGAGCATTGAAAAAATAGATGATACCCTGAACCGTCGCAGCGGTTTGAAAGGCATTTGCGGACTCAACGACATGCGCGACATCCACGCCGCATCCGGCAAAGGCGACGAGAAAGCCCGCCTGGCCTTGGAGATGTTCTGCTACAGCATAAAGAAGTATATAGGCGCATACTGCGCGGCGCTGGGAAAGACGGACGCGCTGGTGTTTACGGCCGGGATAGGCGAAAACGACAGCGATGTGCGGGAAATGGTCTGCGCGGACATGGAAGCGCTGGGTATTGTCCTCGATCCCCGCGCCAATGTGACCCGTTCCGGGCAGGCGCGCGTAATAAGCGACGGTACAAGCGCGGTCAGGGTGATGGTCATTCCGACCAATGAAGAACTGGCCATAGCCAAATCCACGGTGCGCGTACTCATGGGCTTGAAAGCCTGAAAGGCGACTTCGGTTTCCGGACAAACGCGGAAAGCCGCGCAACTCTCCGGAGAGAACATCGCCGGGGTTCAAGCCAAGCTCCTTCATAGTGAAATGTCACGCCTGTACCGTCGTAACAGGCGTGACATCTCAATAGAGACAATAGAGCGGACGCAGGCGGGTTTTGCTTGCGGACTATGTGAGTTGCTTCAGACCGTTGCGGGATGGAACCAGCTTTCGATCAGTTCGCGTTCCCTCTCGCCAATTTCCACCTGCGCGAGCCTGCACAGTTCAATGGTACTCGCGGCGTAAGCCGCCCGCATTTTTTCCTGGTTAGTCTCCTGCCCGCCGGCGCCTGTTCCGGCAAGATTGGCGCCACCGCGGATAACCGCCTCCACGATGAAAGCAATTTGCGCGGCATTGACCGGCACACCTTCGTCCTCGCAGCGATCCTCGAGATTGCGGACCGTGCCGGTGCGGGAAAATTTGTTGGTCCGCACTTCCTCGGCCAGCATGGTGAAGAGCGCCGCGTATTGTTCGGGGTTCAACATGGGTATGTCCGTCAGACGGTGCGCCTTGAGAGCCAGCTCGTAAAGCTGCGGGTGTTTCTGACGGAATTCGTCGCGGAACTTGTCCACGTCCGGCCGTTCATGGCGTTCCGGGTCCATGACAAAGCCCGGGCCAGCCTGAACAAAAGCCATGGTTCCCAAGTCAAGGGATTTCAGCAGATCGCGCAGCGTCCCCGCGCCGAACCAGTTCGCCGGTATTTCCTGTTCCCGTTGCAGCACCTGGACTATTGACGGCAAAGGGACCGGCACGGCGGATTCCGCCACCATCTGACGGATTGTCTCCACAAGGCGAACGCGTTTATGGGCGGGAAGGATAAGGCCCGGCACCTTTTCCGGGCGTTCCGTCTGATGAGGCGTCTCCGCGTCCTTGGGCGCGGCTTTCGAGACGGTCCTCTCTTCGTGGTGTACCTCGGTTTTTACCGCGTCACGCTCTTCGCGTTCCGCGTCTTCTCTCTGATCCTCAAGGGCCTGGGACAAAAACCAGTCCTCGCGTATGCGCCAGGAACAGGCGGCGGCATAGGCGGGGGAAGTATAGCCGACGCTCAGCACCAGGCTGCGCCGCGCGTGTTCCTGTATGCGCAGGAGCAGGGGGGTGAAATCGGCGTCGCCGGAGAGGATGATTATTTCATCGAAACGTGTGACATGTGCGAGGGCGTCCATGCAATCCATCACCAAGTGTATATCGGCGCTGGTTTTTCCGTAATTGGTCAGAGGAGGGCAGTCCACTACCTGAAAAGCCGAGCGTATGAAATAAGGGCGAAATTCGTGATAACGGATCGGGTTGAGGTAGCAGCAGCGTTTCAGGATGCGCCGCCGCACCCCGTCGCCGTACATCATGCGCAGGGCATGGCCTTCCAGCCAGCGTACCCATCGTTGCGGGTTGGTGGCGAAAGTTCTGGCCAAGGCAGGATCCTGCTCGGACAACCGCGTGTATATATTATCGAAGTCTACATAGAGGGCGCTGAAAATTTCTTCAAAATTCTGAAATCGGTGCATAAGACATAACTCCTCGGCGGCGCCTGCGCCGCCTGTACGAAATATGCGGTAACTGCAATCAAATACAAGCGATGAGTGAGCGAAAAACAAAATAATGGAAACGCTGTAACATCACCAGACCGGGCAAATATGAAATGCGAAATTCCGCGGGTTGATTTTATGCTAACGTCCAGAGCAAAATTACGTCCTGTAATTTTGCTTTGACGGCTGCGGTAAAAACTCAGTTTTACCTTGCCGCTCAAAATAGTTTGCCTTTCGGCGCACTGTTCGTTCCATTTCCTGATATAAATCAGAAATTTGTACCTGGAAATGGGATCACTACAGCATTTTACTTTTGAGATGATCCACCCGACCCTCTCCAGCTTACGCCCGCTTCGGCGGTTAACAACGCAAATAAATTGCGCATACGCCGTCGCGGCGGGCGTCCGCTCTCGCGGCCGCCAGGGCAATTTCAAAGTGAAATTGCTCCAGAGCAATTAACGTTTGAAACAGTTCGCTTACGGCGGGCAAAGCCCGCCTGCTCCTGTTTCGCGGCAAGGATTTGTCCGCAAATCCTTGCCGAGCAGTTCACTCGTTTCATGCGTGAACTGTTCTATAGCACATTCTACCTTTGAGATGATGCACCCGCCCTCTCAACCTACGCCCGCTCCGGCGTGTAACAGCGCAAATAAATTGCGCTTACGCCTTCGCGGCGGGCGTCCGCTCTCGCGGCCGCCAGAGCAATTTCAAAGTGAAATTGCTCTAGCCTTGGATAAGACCTTTCACGGCCTTGGCCAGCCGGGAAATTTTTCTGGCGGCGGTGCGGCGATGGATTGCACCCTTGCCGGCGGATTTGTCCAGAATTGAAGTAGCGCGGATGAAAGCGGCATCAGCCGCCTGCGCGTCCTTTTCCAGAACTGCGAGACGCACGGCCTTGACCGCGTTTTTAACGCGGGTGCGGTTGGCGCGGTTGCGTTGCGCCCTTTTCAGATTCTGTTTATGGCGTTTGAGCGCCGATTTGTGGTTTGCCAAAGAAATCCCTCCATCATGAATAATTGTTTCCACCGAAAGACTGTTTCACCGGCGCGGTTGGCCTGTCCTTGCGCGCGGCCGGATGAATTTTTATGATTTTCCCGCGCCGGCGTCAACCCGGACTAATCCATCTCATTTACAGATTTCCATGCGGTAATCTGTAAACTCGGCCGACATCTATATAATTAGATTCATATCATCGTGAAATAACATCAAGAATACATTGAGACATTTTCGTATTGCCCCCAAAGTCGTCCCCATTTTCTTTCGTGGCCCTATAGGCTGGGTCACCCTCTTTTGCGGGAGGGCAGCCGAAGCTGCTACCATTTGAGTTGTTCCGCGCAAGTTCCAGGGCGGCGGCAACTTTTTTTAAGGCGCTCATGCGCGGCTTTCCCTCCGCTGCTTCCACCCGGGCAAAGGCCGATTGTGACACATCCATGCGAGCGGACACTTCGGCTTGGGCCAAATCCAGATGCTCACACCAAGCCCGGATGGGGGAAATCTGTTCCTTGAGCACACGGGCGGCAACCTCATGCGGTACGGGCCGGCTCTTTTACCTCTTGTCCGGCCGTTCCTGCGAAGGCGGCGGTGTACTTCTCATAGGGCACCGCCACAGCCACAGGAATGCCCTGATGTGTAACGGCTTGGCGATTAGCAGGTATGTTCATCGCGTTTCTTGACCTGTTCTATGCGGACCACCAGCGGGATACCCGCATGGACGGTAAACAACAGGTACTTCTCCATACGCTCAACCTTCACTCGCGGCAGGGGCCTGCATCATACCTTTCCGACAGTTCGTGCAAGCGCCCAGCAAGCGCGTTGAGGCTGCAAAGTAATCGCCAAAAGGCGGGGATCAGTGCGTTCCCCCTAGCCGGCGCTGAGGGCGGCCTCCATTTCCTCTTCAAGAGTTTGCCGAACAATTTCCTGGACCACAGACACTGCGGAAAATTGCCGTCATGCTCCAAAAGCCATTTTACCTCTGCCAACGATACGATAGACTTCGACTTGATCATGGCTTCCTTCCGGGGGTTGTGAATGCTTGATTAACATCCACATGCCATGGTCTTTCTTTTTGCTGAATATCCCGCACACTATCGAAATTTCGCAAGGTTTTTTTATACATTGCGGGATTTTTTTAGGCTTTAGCATGGTGTCCCCGGCAAGAATCGAACTTGCGGCCTACTGCTTAGGAGGCCGATTGACTATAGTTACAGCGATTGCCATCAATTTTCATTTAGCGTTACTTTTCAGGTAAATATAGCAGTCAAATTGATTTGACGGTATCCTTTTTTTCATTTATTTTTACAAAAAAGGTTGGAAATAGGGTTGGAAATTTTTGGGGGTTGGAAATGCCGTCAATGAAAAGAGAGAAGACTAGCTACCCAGGCGTCTTCTACCGAGTGGCCGAGCGCAAAGGCAAGTCCGGTGAAGAACGAATTTATTATATCGTGTTCAAGCAGGATGGTAAAGTTGTCGA
>JAISZH010000085.1 GCA_031269345.1 Desulfovibrio sp.
CCTGGCTTCTGGCTAAAAAATCCTGGATCGTGCCCATTCCGGGCACTACCAGTATGGAGCGGCTGGAAGAAAACCTGGGCGCGGCAGACATATTCCTGAATGCGGAAGAATTCAGCAAACTGGATAAGGGCGCTTCCGCCATCCCTCTGCAAGGGGAGCGTTATCCTGAAGAATTGGAAAAAAGAACTGGATTATAACTATTTATTAAGGAGATATCATGCATGAAGGATTCATTCAACAAGTATGCACAATGCGGTTATTTCGGCATGAAACAGATCAGAAACAATATGAAGAACAAACAAAAAGAATATTGAGTACGAGTTTATTATGCGCATCGCTTGCAATATTTATTTTATATTTTGTAAATAAATCCACAGCGGCTGAACAGAGCGACATGGTAAATATTACACGAAGCGGTTCGCAGCCTTCAATACAAGCTCAAACCCAGCACTACACAGGTTCAGTGCGTATAGAACAGAGCATTAAAACAACCAAACCGGCGCGTCTTGCAGGTGAACAGCTATCTTTTGAGCCTGGAGCGCGTTCAGCTTGGCAGTCTAACCCAATGGGGCAGGCCATACTTGTTACATCCGGAAAAATGATGTTGCAAGAAGAGAATGGCCCTTTGGAAGAAGCCTTTCCGGGTGATGTTGTCACTTTTCCGCCCAAAGTTAAACATTGGTTCGGAGCCGCACCTGATATGGGCTTGTCCGCTTTGGTTATGGCCGAGGCAGTTAACGGCAACAGTGTGAACTGGTATGAAAAAGTAAGCGACAACCAATACAAAGCCGCTTCGTCAACGAAAGACTCCAGACATCTTACCATTGTCCGCGCCGGTTCCCTTCCTTCCGGTAAAGTCAATCCGGCGTATTTCACCGGCCCGGCCCGCACGGATACTTTGTTTACCGCAAAAGGCGGCTCCAACGCCTATGGCGCTATAGTCACGTTTGAGCCTTGCTCTCGCACCGATTGGCACAGCCATCCGATGGGGCAAACTTTGATTGTCGCCGGCGGGCGCGGCTACGTCCAGAGTCAGGGCGGGCCTTTGCACGAAATACGGCAGGGGGATATCGCCTGGACGCCGCCGGATATCGTTCATTGGCACGGCGCTGCTCCTGATACCGCGATGGCGCACATCGCGCTTTCCGAGCGTGTTGAGGGCAAAGCGGTTTTTTGGGGAGCCAAAGTAACCGACGAGGAGTACGGAACTGTGAATCCGAATGAAATGCCGCTCAAACTGCAAAAAATAGCCTTGATCGCGGCTTTTACCGCAAGCGGGGATATCGACCGCCTCAAACCTGTGTTGGTGGAAGGATTGGAAGCCGGTCTTACGGTAAATCAAATCAAGGAAGGCCTCATCCACACCTATGCTTACGCCGGGTTTCCACGCGCCCTGAACGGAATCAACGCCTTTATCGCGGTTATGGATGAAAGGGAGAAGCAGGGCATCAAAGATGTCTATGGCCCGGAAGTTACCCCGGCAGTGACGGACAAAAGCAAGTATGAGTATGGCCATGATGTTCTTGCGAAATTGCGTGATCCTTCCTTTCAGCCCGGCCCTGCCGGTTCCCTGAAACGCTCCGTGTCCGGGCCAAGATATGAAACATTCACTCCAACAATCGAAGTATTTCTGAAAGAACACCTCTTCGCAGACATTTTCAGCCGAAACATCCTGGATTACCAGAGCCGCGAAATTGCCACTGTCGGCGCGATCAGCAACCTTCCGGGCGCAAATGCCCAACTTCGGTCACATATTGGTATCGCCATGACCCAGGGCACAAGTGAGGAGCAGATGAAGCACCTGTTCACAGTAATGGATATGTACCTCGGCAAGGAACGCGGAGATAACGCCCATACTATACTGCAACAGATCGTTGATTCCAGAAAAAAATAATAAGTATCCGCTAAATCTATAACATAGGGGACAGATATGATGAGAACAGCTTTGGCATTGGTGGCTATGATATTGATGTTGGCCTTCGCGGGTATCGCTCATGCGGCAGCCGGCAATTCTTTTGGCCTTGTTTACAGGGGAGCAATTATGGAAAACGTCAGGAACAAGGTCAACATACATCCAGTGACCTATACGCTGAACGGCCTCAAGATTGCGGCCAATGTCTATACGCCAGCCGGGTATGACGCCAACAAAAAATATCCCGCTGTGGTGGTGGCCCACCCCAATGGCGGCGTCAAGGAGCAGGTGGCCGGTCTGTATGCCCAGCGTCTGGCGGAACTCGGCTATATAACCATCGCTGCTGACGCCTCCTATCAGGGAGCCAGCGAAGGTACCCCCAGAAATGTCGATAAGCCCTATTTTCGCACGCAAGACATTCACGGTATGGCCGACTTTATCGGCGCTTATCCCGGTGTGGATGGCAACAGGCTTGGCGTACTCGGTATTTGTGGCGGCGGTGGTTATACGTTGAATGCCGCCAAGTCCGACAAGCGATTCAGAGCCATTGCGACCTTAAGCATGTTCAATTCAGGCCAAGTGAGAAGAAACGGTTACATGAACACACAACTGGATTCTATACAAGCCCGCCTGAAAGGTGCTTCCGATGCTCGCCTTAAGGAACTCGCCGGGGAAACCCTTTATTCAGGCAATGTCGATTTTGACGCCCTGACGGACGAAAGCATCAGCAAAATTCCCACTGACCTCTACCGTGAAGGCATGATGTACTACGGTAAAACCCACCGTTGCCCCAGCTCCACCTTCCGGTATACGACCAGCAGCCTCATGGAGTTGATGGCTTGGGACGCCATGGACAACATTGAGCTGATTAATGCCCCTCTACTGCTGATGGCAGGCGAGAAAGCCGATTCTCT
>JAISZH010000142.1 GCA_031269345.1 Desulfovibrio sp.
CCCAAACACCATCGGGAGTACGATAGTAGAGGCGTGACGTCGCACTGGAGCATTTTACCTTTGAGATGATGTATCCTGCCCTCTCCAGTCTACTCCCGCTCCGGCGTTTAACAGCGCAAATAAATTGCGCTTACGCTTTCGCGGCGACAACGGCCGCTGTTCAGATTTCCATGCAGAAATCTGTAAGTATCACTTTAATATTTCCATAACGTGTTCGACATCGTTTTTTGAACCTACAAACAATGGAACGCGTGTATGCAGGGTTTCGGGCACGATCTCCAGAATGCGGCGGTGGCCGTCCGAGGCCACGCCTCCAGCCTGTTCAGCCAGCATGGCCATCGGCGAAGCCTCACATAAAAGGCGAAGTTTGCCGCGCGGATGGTCCGGTATCTTGTAGTCCATGGGATACATGAAAATTCCGCCCTTGAGCAGCGTGCGATGAAAATCCGCCACCAGTGAGCCTACATACCGATGCGTGTATGGTTTGCCGCGCGGATTGTCCGTGCCCTTGAAAGATTGCACTGCTCTGGCCGTCTTTTCATCCCAGAATGTTATGTTGCCTTCATTTACCGAGTAGGTTCTCCCGGTTTCGGGGATCTGCATGTTGTTTTGCGAGAGCAGAAATTCCCCGACACTGGGGTCCAGGGTAAAGGCATGCACGCCCTGCCCGGTCGTATAAACAAGCATGGTCGAAGGACCGTACATGACATAACCGGCGGCCATCTGTTTATATCCCGGCTGGAGCACGTCGTTCTGGGTAACATCCTGTTCCGGGGGGGAAATGCGGCGCAATATGGAAAAGATGGTGCCAACATTGATGTTGACGTCGATGTTTGAGGAGCCGTCCAGCGGATCAAAAATCAGAATATAGTCGCCGTGCGTGAACCTGTCCGGAATGGGGATTATATCCGCATTTTCCTCGGAGGCCATGGCGCACAGCGCCCCGCTTCGCTGCATACGGTGTATGATGATCCGGTTGGCATAGTCGTCAAGTTTTTGAACGTCCTCCCCTTGCACGTTGATTTCACCGGTTTCGCCCAAAACATCAAGAAGCCCGGCTTTGGTGACGTTTCTGGAAATAAGCTTGGCGGCCAGAATAAGGTCATAAAGCAACTGCGTGAACATCCCCGTGGCCGTCGGGGATTGTTTCTGATGCAGAAGCAGATGTTCGGTTACCGTGATTTGTCTTTGCTGCTGAGCCATGGCACATCTCCGGAGGTTAAGGCTGTTTACCGGGAACGTCTGCGGCAGCCTGCCGTTCAACGGCCTCAAGTCCATTTGTGGTGGATCCCGCTGTGGGTTGCGCAGGGGCGATAATCCTGGCTTCTTCCTGTTTTTTCCCTTCGCTGTCGCTTGCCGGGGGCTGCTCCACGGGTGTAGCGGCGGGCTTTTCCGCAGAACTGTTTTTCCCGGAGGTAATCGGAATGGCGTACACCAAAGGGAGATTTCCAATATAGCGAGTTAACCAGAAAAAGGCCGAATCCCCGCTGCCTATGGTGCCTGAGGACTTGTTTTCAAGAATATTTTTCCATTCATCAGTGCCCGCGCTGAGGCCTCCCCCGAACCGTCCCTGCCATACGATTCCGGTAGGAGTAAACATGACGAAACTATCCGGATCCGGGCTCAAAGTGGCCAGTGTCGCCGGATCGAAATGGGCCACTATGATTCCAAGCAAATCTTCGCCGAAATAAACAGGATTGCCCAAGTAAATTTCCGGGCTTGAATCGCCTGTCCGAACGTAACCCCTCAACATTCCCGGCCTCTGTTTCGGGTCTCGTTCCAGCAGAGGAGATGCATCAAATTCCTTGGCGAAATATTCAGGGTAGCGGGAGTTTACAACCCCATCGCTTCCGACCAGCGCAACCCCTGAAATCCAGGGGAACTTCTGCACCATGGACAAGGCCCACTCAGGGCTTGGATTGTGGTCGGTATTTTCCATCGCCCGGATCAATCTGGCCAGTTCATTGTCAATGTTAAGCACGGCCTCGCCGAGGGCTATCTCGTAATCTGCGCGATTGCCGGTATCGGAGAGGTCTACCGTGGCCGGGGTGTTCAAATAGTGTGTATACTGACGCTTGGTGAATTTCCAGGAATCTTTGAGCGTCTGATGGGATTGGCAAGCACTTGCGGCAAGGCAACCGCATACAAAAAACGACAAAAGAATGTACCGCACCGCAGGACTCCGCAATAGCTGTGTGTAATTACCTGGCTCTGGCTTCCAGCCGTTCCGCCAAAGACTCCATGAGGTTGACGATCTTGAGACTTTCAGAGCCGGGGAGAAAAGTTTTCTCTTCGGAAACTTCCGGTTCCGCGCCGGCGCTGCTCAAACGCTTTGAAAGCTCGTCAATGCGCTGGGCAAGGGGAAGCTTTTCTTCCTCCGCCGCAGACTGAAGCAATTCCTGGTAGATATCCAGAGCCCCCTGAATATCTCCCTGTTCCGCAAGTACATCGGCCATAGAACGGGTGCGCAGGGAGAAAGGTTCATCAGTTTCCTCCTCCTCGTCCGCAACACCGGGTTCATCCCCTGCTTCATCCGCAGTTTGCGCGGCGGTTGAAGACTGCAAAGCCGCAGACGCCTCCGTCTGGCGGGTTTTAGCATCTGCATCGGCGGCCCGTTTTTCATCAATGGGCGGCAGTGTGCCGGCATAAGTTTTGCCGGACGCGGCTGTCATTTCGCCGGCGCTTAAAACGGCGCCCAGACCACTGCTGATGATATCGCCCCAGCTTATGTTTTTCCCTTGCAAGGCGGCGCTAAAAAAACGCATGGCCAAAGACGCGTCACGCATGAGCGGGTTTCCCGCAATGTTGTCGCACCAAGCTGACCAGAAGCCCGGATAGGAAGCGAGAATTTTACCCAGACGCTCGATTTCGGCGGCGACTTCGGCATCCGCCTGTTGCAGATGCAAAAGCTCCACCAGCAAAAGACGCGCCTCCACATTGTCGGGGTGGCGCAGTAAACCCTGTTTGAGAGCGAGAACTGCTTCGGCAGCCTGTCCATCCGCCGCGAGCAGCTTGGCCAGCGGAAAAAACACCCTTGAGCCGGGTTCAAGCTCCAAAACCTCTCTGTACCAGTCAATTTTTTGTTTCATCTTGCCGGGTCTCCAGAGGTGTCGCCTGCCCCTTCCCCAGGGAATACATATAATACTTCATCGTTCCGGACAAAGTTCAGGCGGTTGCGGATCATTTTCTCAATGTATTTCGCATCGGACTGCAAAAGTCGTATCTCGCGGCTGAGTTCGATATTTTGTTCTCCTATACGGGCGATGCGTTCCTCCAAAGCCTTGCTGCGCTCCTTCAGTTCCGTGTAGGCTATGGCGCCGCTCTTTCCCCAGATGAGGTTATATATGAGCACGAGGCTCAACATAATGGAAAGCATAAGAACGATACGGCGCGCAACCATTCTACTGCAGCAGCCTTGCGGATGAATCGGAGTTAACCGCCGCCCTGTTGAAATTTTCTTTAAGCTCGGCGAGAAACCTCCCTGTCGCCGCCTCTATGCGGCATACATCCTGCTCTTCAACGCATACATATTCAATCTGCTTGACAGCTTCCCGCAGAATGGTGAATTCCGACTGCAAGGCAAGACCCAGATGCGTACGCTCAATCTCGTCCTGAAGCTCCAGGATGGTGACAAGACAATTGCGCAAACGGCTGCCCAAAATGTCGGTTTTTGTGCTGTCGCTTTGTTCCGCCATTATTCCGGGGACCTCCCGCGCCAGGTGCGGTAAAAGGTTGCGAAATAATTGTAACCGGAAAATACCGTAAGCGCCAGAGAAATATAAAGCACGATCATGCCCAGGCTGTGCGCCGGAATACCGAGCAGATCGTAATGAATGATCAGGGGCACCAGGGCGACTATCTGCAGGACGGTTTTCAGTTTGCCATACGCATCGGCGGCTATGACCATGCCTTCGTCCGCCGCTATCGCCCTGAGCCCCATCACCATGATGTCGCGGCAAATTATTATTATGGCCGCCCATCCCGGAACCCAACCGTTGCCAACCAGCATGATCAAAGCGGAATTGACGAGAATCTTGTCTGCGAGCGGGTCAAGGAATTTCCCCAGATTGGTAATCTGGTTGTTCTGCCTTGCCAGACGCCCATCCATAAGATCCGTAACTCCGCCCACGACAAACAGCACTCCGGCGACAAGACAGCTCCATCTGCCGGGGAACATGAGCAGCCCGACGATAACCGGAACAATGGCAATGCGACTTAGAGTAAGTCTGTTGGGCAGGTTGAAATTTATCATCGCCGTAAGCATCCCCGCCGGATATTGTCCGCGCGTAGACCCCTTATAATCTTTAGCCAAGTCTCCCGCAATGCGGAAAATTTATGGATTTCCGGGGGAGTTGACACGCGCTATTTCCAAGCGTGATTACCTACAAGATCTACAAATGAGACATATTCATTCTCTTCGCGCCGCGTCACGCCCCTATTTTTGCGTATAACGGTCAGACGCTGGTTTCCGTATCTGCCACCTACCGGAATAACCAGCAATCCAGGGTCGGAAAGTTGTTCAACCAGGGGCGTGGGGACTTCAGGTCCTCCGGCTGTAACGATGATGCGGTCGTAAGGTCCGGATTCCGGCCAGCCCTCGGTACCGTCCGCCAATTTCATGCGTATGTTGTGATAGCGCAAATTTATCAGCAGGTTGTTGGTGTTTGTGTACAATTGGGGCAGGCGTTCAACAGAATAAACTTTAAGGCCCATGGCGCTCAGCACAGCGGCCTGGTATCCTGAACCCGTGCCGATTTCCAGAACGCACATCCCTGGCGCGGCTTCCAAAAGCGAGGACATCAGCGCCACTATATACGGCTGGGAAATTGTCTGTCCGTAGGCTATAGGCAGTGCCCTGTCTTCGTAGGCTTGGGGCTGCAGGGCTTCTTCCACGAAAAGATGGCGCGGCACCTTGCGCATGGCGTCAAGAACAAGAGTGTCCCTGACACCGTGCTCTCTTATCTTGCGTACCATGCGATCCCGACTGATCTGAAACTTATCCATAAAGTCGGCCCTTCAGAAAAATTAATAGCGCACTTTTTGCGCAAACGCCACCCCCCCGCCGCCTCTCCGCCTTGAGGAGCGGCAGTCACGGTGTCCGGCAATTCTAATTTTGAAAAATCTTCAAAAAAGGCTTTTTAGTTGGGAGAAAATATGTTTAGATATCGCGATGAAGTGGTCTGCCTCCCATAAACTGATCCACAGAAACTCTCATTTGATCTGGTACAGGATTTGGGGGCTTGACACAGGCAAAGCCTGGGGTTTACCTATTTTTTATTGTCCGCCTTTGGGAGGGTTAAAACCTCCAGCTTTCTTATGTGGCTCCCTGTCAAGTCATCGTGCCCCATTCTGTCGTTTTTCGGTGCAGGTCTGGCAGCGGCCGAGAATGGGCCGCAAAAAGCTCGTCGGAGACAGCTGCCAGACCTGCCTCCATAGAGCATTTTGTCAATGAACACGCTCCAAACGATAATGTCCTACTACGCCCTTCTCTGGCTGCTTGCCTTGTGCGCGGGAGGCGTCACGGCTTTTTGCAGAAGGGGTTCGGCAAATCCTGAAATAAAGGGAATCGGCGGTTGGTTGCTTTTTTTTCTGATAACGCGTCTGATTACCCTGTGCCTCAGCGTATTGCGTGAACTGCTTGAATTATCCAGAATGCTTGAGCAAGTTCAGTATATACACGCAGGTATTTACCTGGCGGAAATACCGTTTCTCATATTATCCCTGCTGTGGCTCGCCTGCCTGTATCTCTTGCTGCGCACGCGTAAAAAAGCCGTCAAAACGGCCAAAATTCTCCTGGTGCTGGATCCGCTCGTAACACTGCTTTCACCGGCATTCCTGCTTTGCGCCCTGCAACTGACATTGGCGGATGCGGATTTTCTCAACCTTGAAGGCGCAACGCGGTTTTATTCCAACTTTCAGCCGCTCCACTTCGCTATGCAATGCCTCATCGCATTTATCTGGTATATGTATTTCACTCATTCAAAACGCATACGCAATACCTGGAAGCAGGACTGATACCAAATGGGCCGGAACTCGCGCCTTGCGCCGCGGCTATAGCATTTACGCTTGAGATGTTTACTTAACGGCGGGCAAAACCCGCCTGTAAGCGTCTCGCGGCAAGGATTTGCGCTGCAAATCCTTGCAGAGCTTGTTGACACTTAAAGTTAACAAGCTCTATTTGCGCCCCATAATCAATTTCAATGTCCCTTCATAGATGACATCCTTCCAGATGCTTTCCTTGGCAAGACCTCCTGTGCCCTTGCTTCGCGCCCGCTCCAGGTGTTTCAGAAAATTGTCCAGATTTTCCCGCATATGCTGACTGTGCAGGTCGTTTCCCTTGTATTCGTTACGCAAGGATGCGCAATGCCGCTCGATATCGGCCCGCGCCGCCTTGGCGAGTGCGGCGAGTTCGTCTTTGTAATTATTTGTGTTGTTAGAGAGCAACAACTTGTATTCAGTCATGGTGTCCAAGTATTTCCGCTTGTACTGCTGGTCATTCACGTCCTGTATCGCCCGGTCCAAAAACGCGAAACGCACGGCAAAGCTGCGCAGCCCTTCGATCTGATACAAAACGGAGCGCAACCTGTTCAGCAGCGCCTCGTCGTGTTCTCGTTCCAGAGCCTTTTCATAATCAAGCACCATGCGCCGGTACTGTTCGAGATTGTTTCTCACCACAGAGGAACCGGCGGCTTGGATGATTTTTTCCAGTTCATTTGCCAGTCCGCCTGAAGAATTAATTTTCACGGCTTTGTCTGTAGACGGCGCATCCTCTGCTTTAGGTCGGGCAGTGCCGCCAGTGCCAGTTTTCTCCGGAACAAAAATCGCGCTTTCCTTTTCCAGTTCCCGGATGCGGCTTGCAGAGGCCGGGGTATTTATGCCGCTCAGGGCGAGGCGAAAGCCCAAATCCCGCGTTTTCACCGGCCCGCCTTCATTGAACAAGGCCATTTCCTCACGTTTTCCGGGCAGGATTTCACTTTCGACACTGGCGTAGCTGCCGCCTTTCACGACAAGTCCTCCGGACGAGCCGTGCAGACGACGCAAGGCTACGCCTTCGCGTAGTTCGGGAATGCTGAATTGAAAAACGGACTGCACCAATTCTTTGACATTGCCTGCCATGTCGTAAAGCTGCAAAGGGTTGGGATTCCTTGAGCCGATGGGCAGAGGTCTGTCGTATTTTTTTTCCGCTGTACGAAATACACCGAAGTCTGCCTTGCCAATTTTATCGCCCAAAGGATGAAAGTCTTCCTGATTTCTGTGTTCTTCCGGGACATTGAGTCCCCCCCTGGCCGCGAATTCCCATTCTTCTTCCGTCGGCAGACGCAGAAAGGCGATATCCTTGTCATTGTCGGCGTAGCACGGCAACGCGGCCTTGTGGTTTTCCAGCAGCCACTCCATATATTTGTGCATGAACTCCTGCATTTGCAACCAGGTTAAAGACGCGACCGGCCGGGCCAGGTCTTCCTCTATCGGTGTGTTCGGGCAGACTCCGTCCATAATCGCTTTCCACTGCCAGAGGCTGACTTCATATTTGCCCAAAAAATAATACATGAAACTGTCTTTTTCCCTGGCTTTCAGCCCCTGTCGCCATCCTGCCGACAAATCCCGCCAGGCGAAAGGTCCGCTTATGTGCGCATCATAGACGTGTTCATATATTTCGCGTTCAGGGGCATTATCCGAGCGCACCCCCATAATCACCTTCTTGTCATACAAAATTCCTTTTGCCGGCACAGCCACGGCCCGAAAGACCATCTCTCCGCCGCAGGGCATTGGCAACGCCAAATCTTCATTTTCCGGCAAGGGATTCCATGCCTTGTCCGGGCTTAGCGTCTGATTGGACCGCCGCAATCCTTGCGCATCGGCAGGCGTAGGCAGGAAAAGTAAAAACAGCAGAAAAACAGCGAAAATGGGCATGGAAACCTCTTCTGTTAGATGGCGTCGTCACTACGTCTATAACACGCTGAAAATATTTGAATATTTTATAGTGTTGCGGGACAGAAATTTTCAAATAATTTCACAGTATTATCAATCATATGACGACACCAT
>JAISZH010000151.1 GCA_031269345.1 Desulfovibrio sp.
CTGCGCTCGCCCCTCAGGCATCTGCTGGATACGCCGGTATTGCACTGGCACGGGGACACCTTCGATCTCCCGGAAGGCGCGCGCCTGCTGGCCTCCACTCCGCTGACCCCGCATCAGGCATTCATGTGGGGAGCAAAGGCCCTGGCCCTTCAGTTCCATCCGGAACTGGACGCGACGGCTGTTGAGCGCTGGCTTATCGGGCACACCTGCGAACTGGCTCAGGGCGGCTTTGATCCGAACGCGCTCAGGGCCGACAGCGCCCGTTTCGGCGCGGGCCTGCGCCTGAAATCCAGCCTGGTGCTGGAGGAATGGCTGGAAACCGCCTTTCCGGCGTGAGTCGCAAAAATCGCGGTCTTTGCCCGCCGTGAGCGAACTGCTCTATTGTCGCTTGACGCGACACAGCCTCGCGGCATTCCGCAAATAACATGACGCCATGCGCCTTTGAGGGAGGAAACCGCTTCCGTGCGTGTGCTCGTTCTGGAAAATCACGAAGAAGTCTCTGGCGGGGTCTTCTGCAAGACGCTTGATCGCAAAGGCGCCCTGCTGGATATGCTGCGTCCCCGACACGACGCCTTGCCCGCGGATTCCGCGGGCTACGCCGCCATGGTCGCCTTGGGCGGACCGCAGGACGCTTATGACGACGCGGCTTCGCCGTTTTTGCCGGCGGAAATGGCCCTGATGCGCGCGTTCGCCGCCGCCGGAAAGCCTGTGGCAGGGATTTGCCTGGGAGCGCAACTGCTGGCCAGAGCGCACGGCGGCACGGTTGCCCCCATGGAATTTCCGGAATTCGGCTTTACCCGTCTGACCGTTACCCCGGAAGGACGCGACGACCCTGTGCTCGGCATCGACGCGTCCCTGCCCCTGTTCATGGAATACCACCAGGACGCCTTTACCCTGCCTCCGGGCGGCGTGCTTCTGGTACGGGGCGAAACGTGCGCGAACCAGATGTTCAGGGTAGGCGCGCGTTCCTATGGATTTCAGTTCCATCTGGAGGCGGAGGCGGGCACGATAGCGGAATGGATGCGGGAGATGCGCAAGGGGCGCTCCTATATCCGCGCGAAATCGAACGGGCGCTTCGATGAACGCCAGCTGGATGCCTGGTTGAGAGACCTCCCCGCGTTAAGCGGGGATTCCGCGCTGGCCTGCGCCCGTATGGCCGAAAATTGGCTGAAGCTTGCCACCCCGTCCGTTTGAAAAAGCGATTTCACTCTGAAATTGCTTCGCTATAGCATTTTACCTTTGAGTTGATGCACCTGCCCGCTCCAGCCTATACCCTCTCCACCCTATACCCGCTCCACCCTATACCCACTCCAAGGTTTAACAGCGCATATAAATTGCGCTTACGCCTTCGCGGCGGGCCTCCGCTCTCGCGGCCGCCAGAGCAATTTCAAAGTGAAATTGCTAAATTAAATATGATGTTGGCCTCCCCCCACATATCGGTGGCAGCGCTTCCTTAAAAATCCTTTTGCGGAGACAAGGCGCGTCACGTCGGGGACCGGATCGCGTTCAGGCGGGCGGCGTAAGGGGCGAAGAAATCCGCGTCGAAGCGGGAACGGACTTCGGCGGCGGGCAACGGTTCGACCGGCGAAGACAGATCGTCAGGCTTCAGGAGTTCTTTTTGCACAAGCGCCAGATCATGCCACGCGTTCAGCTTGTGCCCGGCTTTGCGCCAGACGCCGGCGCTGACGAACCCCAAGCTCTCGTGCAGGGCAATGCTTGCCGGGTTGGGCAGTGTGATAACCCCGAAAGCGGTGTAAAAACCTTGCTTGCGCAGCAGATCCAACAGACAGGAATAAAGAATTTTGCCAAGGCCAGCGCCCTGCCTTGCCGCGGCCACATAGATCGAAAGCTCCGCGCTGAAGCGGTAGGCGGCCCTGACGCGGAAAGACGAGGCGTAGGCATAGGCGGCTATACGCCCCCCGGATTCGCAGACCAGAAAGGGATGGGAAACGCCGATTTTATTGATGCGCCGGCCGTACTCATCCTGGGAAGGGACATCTTCCTCGAAACTGACGGCCGTATCACGGACGTAAGGGGCGTATATCTCAATAATGCCGGCGGCGTCTTCCCGCCCCGCATACCTGATGACCGCCATGGTTCCCTCCCCCGACCCGCCGTTGCGGCAACGAACGCTCCCGTTTTTGATGCCGGCAGCTCCTTACGGAGCATGCATATACCCGCCCCGCGAGTCAAGGGTTTTTGAGTTTTTGTCGCGGGCGGCCGTATGGTATGATGGGGCGGACCCGCCCCTTTATACATGTTTCGTTCAAACGAGGTTGAATGCGGAACGTCAACCCGCTCCATCGCGGACGGGAACGCCAAACACAGACATGAACCAGAAATCCGAAATTAAAACGCAGACTGCCGACATGGACTTCAAACGCCGGGTTTTTCTTTTCGGCCGCCGCCCTTTTATGGTTTATCTGGCCTTTCTGAACGCCTTCGTCCCTATTTCCACAGACCTCTATCTGCCCGCCCTGCCGCGGATGATGGAAGTTTTCCACTGCTCCCGCGCCTTGGCCGACCTCACCTTGAGCGCCTTCATGCTCTCCTTCGCCCTGACCATGCTTTTCTGGGGGGCCTCCAGTGACCGGCGCGGACGCAAGCCCATTCTTCTGGCCGGCCTTGGGCTTTACGCCGCGGCTTCTCTTTTGTGCGCGGCCGCCTTTGACATTTACCTGCTCATAGCCGGGCGCGTTTTGCAGGCGGCGGGCAGCGGCGCGGTCTGCTCCGTTTCCATGGCCGTGGTCAAGGACGTCTTCAAGGGAAAAGACATGGAGAAGACCCTGGTGCTGATTCAGGTCATGACCATGCTCGCGCCCATGTTCGCGCCCACGCTCGGCGCTCTGCTCCTGCGCTTTACCTCCTGGCGCGGACTTTTCGTGATCCTGTTTCTCTGCGCGCTACTGGGGCTTACGCCGCTTTTTTTCCTGCGGGAAACCCTGCGTGAACCCGCCTCCGGCAGGGCAATCCTGAAACGCATAGCTACGGTATTGGGCAATCCGGGTCTGCGCAGGCTTTTGTTCCTTTTTTCCATTTCCGTCATGCCCTTCATGGCCTACCTGACTTCTTCGGCCTTCATCTATATAAAATTCTACGGGCTTTCCGAGGAGAGCTTCAGTCTCTTTTTCGCCGCCAATGCGGGCGTGGCCATGCTGGGACCACTGCTTTACGTGCGCCTGTTCAGAAACTTCGGGCGGCGTTTCTTCCTCTGCCTGGTTTATCTGGTCATGGCGGTGAGCGGCGTCTTTCTTTTCTTTTTCGGAGACCGCGGCCCCTTTTATTTTATCGTCTTTTACCTGCCGCTCACCCTCTTCGCCTCATCGAGCCGCCCTTTGGGGACCATGCTTATGATGACGCAGCTTGACGCGGACAATGGCACGGTGGCGGCCCTGATCGGAAGCTGCGGACTGCTTTGCGGCGGCGTCTCCATGATTATCTGTTCCCTGGGTTTTGCCAATCCTGTCCTGCCTGTAGCCTGCATGGCCGGTCTGGTCGGGTTTGCCTGCCTTGTCATCTGGTTGGTGCTCGACAGCCGCAAGCTGTACCGCGAACTCTGAAGACGCGGGTGACTTAGATGGTGTCGTCATACGATTGATAATACCGTGAAATTATTTGAAAATTTCTGTCTCGCAACACTACACAATATTCAAATATTTTCAGCGTGTTATAGACGTAGTGACGACGCCATCTAAAGTAAAAAATTATAATATATTGAATTAAAATTATAAAATTTTGGATGCGCCTGACCTGAACAAGGCAAACAGATAAAAAAAGAGGCATAAATTTTTGTCGTTATTTTTCAGCTTTTACTCTATAATCCCGGCATGGAGACAAACCTTGAACGTCGCCCTATCCGTCTTCTTCCCACAGTGCTGCAAAATCAGATTGCGGCCGGCGAGGTTGTGGACCGGCCAGCCGGAGTACTGAAAGAGCTTGTGGAAAACAGCCTTGACGCCGGGGCTACGGAAATAGGCGTAACCTTGGAAGAAGGCGGTTTGTCCCTGGTTGCGGTCAGAGATAACGGTACCGGCATCCCTGCCGACGAGTTGGCCCTCGCTGTCACCCGCTATGCCACCAGCAAGGTAGCCAGCTTTTCCGAACTGCTCAATGTGACAAGTTACGGTTTCCGCGGCGAGGCATTGGCCAGCATCGGCTCCGTCGCCGACGTGCTTGTGGAAAGCGTTTTCCGTCCTGATTTTCTTTCCGCCGAACCCGTGGGAATGGATGAACGGACGGACGCTGTACACGGAGCGCGCATCCGCGTGCGTCATGGCGAAATTTCCCCAGTCTCGCCTGCGGCCATAGACCGGGGTACCAACATTGAGGTGCGGGATCTTTTCGCCAACATCCCCGCGCGTCTCAAATTTCTTAAAAGCGCCCCAACGGAACTGAAACGTTGCCGGGAAAATCTGATCCGCTCCGCTCTTATCCGCCCGAACGTCGGCTTTACCCTGAAAGTATCCGGGACCGCCGGACGCGGCAATGAACTGTTGCGTCTTCCCGCCGGTCTTTCCCTCGAAGAACGCCTTTCCCTTATCTGGACCGTGCAGCTTGTGGAAAACATGGTCCCCTTTTCCGGTGCACACGGGGAATTGCGGGTACACGGTCTGATGTCCCTGCCGCGCGAAACCCAGCAGAAAGGTGACCGCATCCTGCTCTATGTCAATGATCGCCCGGTTTCCAACCGCATCCTGTTTCAGGCGGTGCGCGAGGCTTACAAGGGGCGGCTTACTTCCAGAGAATACCCGCAGGTTCTCCTTTTTCTGGAAATTAATCCGCAAGATGTGGACGTCAACGTCCATCCGGCAAAAACCGAAGTCCGGTTCCGCGAAGAGCGGTTGATCTTCAACAATGTCCTCAAGATTCTCAAAGCGTCTTCCGCCATTAGCCAAGGCGCGAGAATCACCGTGCCCGATGAGTGGGACAGTGGAAATGCCGGAGAAAGTTATGGCCGGAACGCCTTTGACCCGTCCGAAGGTGGTGGAGCTTCTTACACCAAGGACGGTCATGATGCATGTGCACCCAAGGCGCAAAGCCTGGCGCCTGCAAACGCGCGAAGCGTTTTTCCCCATGAACCTGACTCCGGATTTGGCGCAGGTCCTTCCAGACCGGAACGCCCGCAAGGCTTTTGGGGCAGTATTGATAATTTTCAAGTTATGGACAAGGGCAAAGCCAAACCTTCGTTCATGCCGCCGGAACCAACCCTGGATCGAAAAGATACGGAATTTTCTGAGCCGCGACCGGCAGAGCGCAGCCGGGACCTGGAACCAAGCCCATCCGGCCATCCACAGGGCTTTTCCGAACTGCGATCGGCAAAGAGCGTAAAAGACCCGGAACCAGGCCGTGCCGGCTATCCGGTGGAAGTGGGGGATATGGTCTGCCTGGGACAGCTCGCCAATACCTACCTCATCATAATGCGCCAAGACAGCCTTCTGCTTGTTGATCAGCACGCCGCCCACGAGCGCGTGCTGATCAACTCCCTGCGCGAGGACGCCCAAGGATATAAAAGCCGCCCCATCATGCTTGAAGAAAAAATCCTGCTGCACCCCTCCGAGCGGGAGCGTTTTGACGCCTATGCAGAACAACTGGCGAGTTTCGGATACGATCTTGAGACAAAGGGGGATGTCCTGTATGTCAAGGCAACGCCTGCTATCCTGGAATTCAGCGCAGCTTTGGATCTGCTGCGCGACACCCTGGCGGATCGGACGGACGGAATGGACGATGTCCTGCATCTCATGGCCTGCCACGCTGCGGTCAAAGCGGGACAGACCCTGAGCGCTGATGAGGCTGCAGGGCTTCTGCGTTTATGGGTAAACACCGCGGAATCGGAATTTTGTCCGCACGGCCGGCCCGCTGTATTGGAGTTCACGCTTGCTGACCTGGAAAAACTGTTCAAGCGCAAAATTGCCTGAAGCGGCAAAATTATTCTGAAGCTTTCCACAGATTACGTCTTTCGCAATAACCGATCAGGAGTTTTTATGCAGATAGCCTCTTTCCCGCTGGGACCTCTGGAAACCAACTGTTTTGTCGTTCACAACGACAGCGAGGCCGTGGCTGTAGACCCTGGCGGCCCCCCGGAGTCCGTCCTGCGCTATCTGGACGCGCGCGGGCTCAAACTTACGCACATTCTGCTCACGCATCTGCATTTTGATCATACCTTCGGCGTTGCCAGGCTCACCGCAAAAACTGGAGCGGTAATCCTAGCTTCAGAAGAAGATCGCTACATGCTGGAAAACGAAATGGGCGGCGGCGGAGTGTGGGGGTTGCCGAGAGTGGAAAAGTTCGATTTCCAGGCGCTTAGTCCAGGCGAGATTACTCTGCTTGGCGTCGCCTGCAAGGTCATCGCCACCCCCGGCCATACCCCCGGCGGGTTGTCCTTTTATTTCCCGACGCTCGGGGCCGTGTTCTCCGGCGACACCCTATTTTTCAGATCGATCGGGCGTTCCGATTTCCCCGGCGGGGATTTCAATATCCTTCGCGCTTCCATCCGCGACGTTCTTTTCCGCTTGCCCGGATCTACCGCTGTGTATTCGGGACACGGTCCGGCGACAGTTATAAGCGACGAAAAACGCAAAAATCCTTTTGTAGGAGACTTCAGCCAATAACACCCCTATGTCGCCTCAAGCAGCCAGTCTTTCTAATCAGGCGAACTGTCTTGTTCTCTCGTGCAGTCCGCGCGCGGGAGGCAACAGCGACACGGCCGCACGCCTGTTCTCCGAAGGTTGCGCTCAAGGCCTGCGCGGCGGGAGGGAGGAAAAAGACGGGGAGGGACAGGAAAAATCTCCTCCGGTATTTTTTCTGCGCGATTTTGCCGTCGAACCCTGCATCGCCTGCGATACCTGCGGCAAAATCGCTCTATTGTTGAAAAACGCAAACCATCAGCTCACATTGCGGGAATTTGCCGGCAACGACCTTGAACGGACAGGAGCGCGCAACGCCTTTGCGCACCCTGCCTTTCACTGCCCGCTCACCCAATCCGACGCCAGCGCCCTCCTGTTGCGCGCCTTTGTCGAGGCGAGCTCCATCTGCCTGGTATCTCCGGTATATTTTTATCATCTGCCGGCCATGTGCAAAGCCTTGCTGGACCGTATGCAGACCTTCTGGCGCCTCAAAACGCTTTTTCCCGGCAGCGGAAAACGACTCTTCGCGCTTCAAGGAAAAACCTGCCGTGTCATACTTGTCGCCGGACAAAAACAGGGGAGGAAATTGTTCGCCGGCGCTTTGTTAAGCCTGAAATACTCCTTGTCGGGAATAGACGCCAGACTGCCTGAACCCTTGCTCTTGCGCGCCCTGGACGCCCCGGACGACCTCTCGCGTTCCCCGGAACTCATGGAATTGATACGGGCCTATGGGCGAGAGGCGGGAGCGGAATTGCGCGCGCTTCAGGAAAATTGAGGGATGATCCGATGTTTGAACGCCTGCTCCCTTCCATCGCCCTGCCCGCTCTGGGGGCGACGATTATCCGTCATCTCAGGCGAACGGCGGGGGGTGAACGGCGCTGTTTCAACTGCGCCCAAGTTTTTTATCCTGAAAAGTCTGAAGGACCCGGCCGGTATTTCTGTCCCGTCTGCGCTTCCTCACTGCCGCGCCGCAAGAGTGGGTTCTGCCCCCTGTGCGGGGAACTTTACCCATGGGAACATCTTCCGCCTGCGCCCTGTGCGCGTTGCTTGCGCGAACCTCCCCCCTGGCAAAGGCTTATTTTTTACGGAGCGCATGAGGATCTCCTGCGTAAGCTGCTGCTTGACCTAAAGTTCCGGGAGCAGGTCCATCTTGCCGTTTCCCTCGGGAAACTGCTGGCCGCGCATCCGGGTCTTTCCGGGGTTACGGCGGATTTGGTCGCCCCCCTGCCTTTGCATCCACGCCGCCTGCGTCAGAGGGGGTACAACCAGGCTCTGGAACTGGCGCGTCCCCTGGCAGCGGCCTTAAATCTCCCTCTGCTGCCGGACTTGCTCGCACGCGGCAGGGAAACAATTCCCCAAACCCAGCTTGACAGAACCGTACGCGAAAAAAACCTCAAGGGGGTTTTTGTCTGCGCTGAAAAGGTTCAAGGGCTTCATATTCTCCTCGTCGACGACACCATGACCACCGGGGCAACCATGCGCGAGGCGGCGCAAACCCTGCTTTGCGCCGGAGCGGCCAGCGTGAGCGCGGCCCTGGTCAGCCGTACGCCTTATAGAACGTGTTAACTTTATGTGTTAACACGTTCTGCAAGGATTTACCGGCAAACCCTTGCAGAACATTTCAAGTGTGAAATGTTCTAAAACCTGTCCAAACTATGGGAACCACCCAATTGCGGCATAAAAGTATGTTTACTCCTCAGCCAGCTCTTCCGTGAGACGCAGGACGCGCAAAAAAGCCTCCCGCGCCCCGCGCGAATTTTGCAGATACATATGCGCATATCCGGAAAAAGGGCGAAATATGGGGGGGAATTTACGCCACAAGTCTTGAAGCGTAAAAATATTCTCCGGGTTTGAGCGGTAGTTTCTGGCCAGTTCCAGAGCGAAGGCGGCTGCAGCGGAAGCGAGCGCTACGGCCGCCTCCGGAGAAGCCCGGCGTAAGGCAGCGTGGCTTTGCCGCACCGTCTCCCGGCTTTCGCGCCCGAAAATTTCTCCGAACCATTTCCGCCAGAAGTGGGCTATGGGATAGCGCGCCGGATCCGGATAGCCGCGTGCCAACTCCGCGTTTACCGCCGTGGATCCGGGAAATTCCGACGAACTGGATGAAGGATTCACTCGTCCCGTCCCCTGCGTTTTGTTCGGAAACAACAGTTGCAGGTCGTAGAGTCCGCTTTCCTCATATCCGCTGCGCCAAAGCCTGAGACCTTGCATTTTTTCCTGAAGTGCCAAAGACGCCTGTCCCGGTCTGGTGAAAATGTGGCGCAAGAGCGCGAAAACTTTTTCCACGCTTAACTCCTCGCGGCACAGCACCCGCTTTTTAACGCAACGCCAGCATCCCCGGCAATCCAAATCGGCTTCGACGATATACCGGTTCGGGACAAAGGGTCCGGTTTCCCACGGGTTCACCGGTCCAAGGCTCAGATTGAGCAGGGGCAGGCCAATCCAGGCGGCAACATGCATCGGGCCGGTGTCCGGGCTGATAAAAAAATCCAGCCCGGACATGAATCTGGCAAGCTCGCTCAGTGTAAACCTCCCGGTCAGATTGAGCGCGCCGGCATTCACGGCCGCCGCTACGGCTACCCCAAGTTCCTTTTCCGCCTCCCCTCCCAGCAACACCGGTTTGTAGCCGCCCCTAAGCAGTAAAACACAAAGCCCGACCCAGAAATCCGCGTCCGGACGTTTCTCCGCTTCGCTCGCGCCGACAAAAAGACCGACCCTGGCTCCGGGCCGAATGCGTGATGACCCTTCTTGTATCCTGCGCACCCCAAGCCCGCCGGAAAAAAGATCGAGACGGTTCAAATCGGCCCAGTGATATAAATTGTAGCGGTTGTTATGGGTCAGGGAGGCCCTGTAGAGCTGCCAGTCGCCGTCTATGAAAAGCCGTCCCGAATCGTCCAGGCGTGGTCCAAGGCTGCGATCGCTCTTCAATTTGCCGGCCAGAGCCGCGGCCTCCGGCCGGTGGCTGATGTTTATGACCAGATGAAATTTTTCGCGCTCAAGACGCCCGGATTCGGCATAGCTGAAATATACCGCGGGCGGAGACAGAGGCATTAGAGGCTTGAAAAAATCCGCTTCACCAACGACCCATATTTCGTGTCCGGGAAAACCTCGTCCCAGATCGGCAAGCAGGGGAAAGGAAAGCACCAGATCGCCCATACGCTGCATTTGCAGCACCAGGACAGGATGATGCTTCATACCGGAGACCTTCGGTTCACTTGTACCTGTCCCGCATTTGCCTGATCACAAACTCCATCCGGTGCTCGTAGCCGTGTTCAAGCAGAATGCGTCGCCGCGCCGCGTCACTAACAGCCCGACGAACGGCAGGACGTGAGAGATACTCTTTGGCAAGCGAAGCCGCTTCCTCCAGTGAATGGTAACAGATTATCTCTTTGCCCGGTTCAAAGAGCTCCTCTATCTGCTTGCGATAATCGGTCAGCAAAAAGGCCCCGGCGGCCGGAACGTCGAACACCCGCTGGTTGACCGCCCCTTTCATCTGCATGCTGGTACAATTGAAGTTTACGGCCGCGCAAGGGTAAAAAAGCGGCAGTTCCGTATAATAGTTAAGTTCGTGATGATAATGCCATTGGCCTGTATCCGGCAGCAGAGCAAACCAGCCGTCATCTCCGACTATGAGGGGAGCAAACGGCAATATGGCTTTTACGCAGGAAAGACGGTAGACGCGCGTCGCCTCCCAGGTGACCGTGGTTTCGTAATGAAGCCGTGTTTCCATATCCGGAAGGGCTTCAAAATGGGCAAAAAGATCCGGATGATCTTTTTCAATGAAATCGCGCACCAAACGCTCTTTACTTTGCGCAAAACCCAGCGCCGTCTGTTGATAGGTGTCGCTCAAAGGCCGGGAAAGGCTGCTGCGTTCCTTGCGATTCAAAACCTTGTACACCATTGAATTGCCGACAAAGGCGATCCCGCGGTCCCAGGCCGGAGGCAGGCCGGACAAATTTCCCCTTTGGGGATGAAAACGCGTCGGATCCGTGCCGAGCGGCAGATAGCGCACATGTTCAAAACCTTGGGCTCGCAACGAGGTTACGTTGTCGGCGTCCCAGGTGAAAAGAGCTATCCACGGACTTTTAAGACGCGGATACTGGTAGAGAATAAGATGAGGGTTGTCCACAAACCACGAAGCCAGAGGCAGGGAGATCTTCTCCAGCAGATCCGTCAGCACACCTTCGCGGTCCATGCCCAGGTGATTGATGGTAAAGACAAAATCCGGCCGGAACTCCAGAACCAGAGAAACAAAGCGTTTAATAAATTCATCCTGTTCCAGCGCACCGTCCGGCAACTGCAGAAGGCGATGCGCAACCCCCATGCGTTCGCAGGCCGCCTGTATTTCTCCTATGAGAAAATATCTGCTCGTTAGCAAAAGGACGCGCGCATCGGTACCCGAGAACTTCGTATAGCGCATCCGGCCCCATATATCGACGCGCGCGCTTGCGGCGCAGGCCGCCTCAATCTGTCTGTAATAGCCGCGATCCAGACGCAAATACAGGGGATTCAGCAAAGGCAGGAAGGGAAGGCCGCCAAGCCTGGACTGTAAAAACGTCAGTTCACGCAGGGCATCTTCAGGGTCTTTCCGGCAAATCCAAACGATTCCCGGGTAAAAGGCAAACTTTTCTTGAAGGTGGGTCTGCTGCGTAACGTCCTGTTCCTTGTCCACAACAGCCAGAGAAAAGCTCAAACCAAACGCGGCGTGAAGCCTGCGTACAATTTCCCCAAGGGCCGCGCCTACCCCGGAGCCGATAAGCACAGGGACAGAGTTCTCAACAGGACCGGGAAATTCGCTTTCCGGAGGCAGGAAGGACAATTCCCGTCCTGTGCCGCCAGGGCCAGGCAACTCTATTTTTTTGCCGGCGCGACGCACCACGATTGCGGACAGGTTTTCTCCCGCAACACTGGAGAAAGCGGGTCCTCCTTCAACATGGGGGCTTCGGGCGGCAAAAGCATCCTCTTCGCCCCGCCGCGGCGCGGGACCGGCATTATCTTTTCGTGTTGCGATGGGTCCTGATTTCATCGTCCTCCAGAAAAAACGTCAAGTCAAAGTCCATATTGACGGTTCTGTAAAAAGCTCGGCCTATATAGATCTCGCAACCGGGCATAACCGCATCGTTTGCCACAATACGGCATTTTGTGGAAAATTTTTCGTCCAGCACGAAACGCGCCCATAATGACCTGTGTTTTCTCAAGGCGACATCAAGCTTGCGGGTCACGAGATTAAGCCTGTAGGCATACTCTTGTTCCATGACCTGATTGCGCGCGCTCATGCTTTCGAAAAAACTTTTACGTTCCCTGAAGTAGGCAATCTGGCTTTCAATCTTTTGCACTTTCAGGAAATGAAAAGGGTCATATCCCATCATGATGCGCGTCGGGTCGCCGTATTCGCCGCCCATGCGCTCTTCTACATAGACCAGACCATTTGCTACCACAGTTCCGCCCTGAAGCCGTCCTTTGATTACCAGGTTGCCGCCCACATAAATCGTGCTGTGCAGGCAGGAACCGTCAATTATGATGTTGCCGCGCGCCCGAAGCTGTACCCGCTCGCAAAACGGCAGACGCAAATTGCCGCCGGCCTCAACCAAGGTAGTAGGCAGGGGCATATCGATATCCGGATTTTTTTCCGGGTTGTCGGAAAAACCGCTTTCGTCACTACCTCTTATGCCCTGTAGACAAACAATGTCTCCGGAACCCTTGACTTTGGAGCTTTCTATGTGCCCTTTGACAAGAATATTCGCCGCCTGCAGGGCGAAACCGGTCTGCACATCGCCATGCACGGCTACATCGCCCACAAAAAAGATGTTTCCCGTGTGAAAGCCGAGATTGCTCCGCACGTTGAGCAATCTTTTCACGGAAATCAGCCCCTCGTTATAGAAAACATAGCCGTTGACCAGAGAAACTATTTTATCGGGATTTTTGCTGTGCGGGGCGCAGTTGGGTCCGATGGGCAGATGTCTTTCCTGGTACATGAAACGCGAATCGCGTGCGGCATCCGGGTGAACATCCAGATCGACAAGCTCGGCGAGCACTTGTCCGGCAACGACATTCTGAACATAACCCAGGTAGCGGAGACTGACGGCTCCATCAGGCTCATGTGCCGGAGACAGCTGCGTATGCCGGAAATCCGGATCAAAATAATGGCGCAGATAATACATGGCGAACTCAGTATCGACGAGATTCACAAATTCCGTAAGAAAATCTTCATCATTCGTTTACAGATTGCCGCACGGGAATCTGAACAGCGGCCCAGCGGCCGATGTTTACCGATTTCTGCGGAAATCGGTAAAGCGTCATATCACCAAAGCCGTTATGATGTCATCTTCGGTTTCCAGAAAATGAAAAAAGGAGATGAGGTTTAATTCCGCAAGAGCCGCTTTTATCTGGAGGGCGGGACGGTACAGGTAGAGCCGTATGTTGCGCCCGTGCATGGAAGCTGAAAAGACTACCAGCGTGCCTATGGTGCTTCGGGTCAGACAGGCGTCTTTGAGATCCAAAATGACCTTCTCAACGCCGCCGCTGACAAGATCGTACAAGGCCATGCGGAATTCCGTGTCGTTTGAAAGACTGATGCGTCCGTGAAAACGCCCGAAGACGGTATGACGCTCGCCACTGAAAGCGGAAAAGTCCCGGCAGGCGTAGGGGCTGCCGGAGTTGGCCTCTCCGATGGGAATGGTGAACAGATCCGCCAGTCCTTCAAGAACGCTCGCGCCAATTTCCTTATCCATCAAGGTCATCCTGCCGTTGGCTTTCCCCGGACGCATCCACAACGTCTGCGCCCGAACCCAGTTTCAGCTTGCTTTCTTCTTCCGCTTTGAGCACCCGGCGAAGAACTTTGCCGACGATGCTTTTCGGAAGCTCATCTCTGAACTCTACAAGTCTCGGCACTTTATAGGAGGCCAGACGCGCGCGACAAAAAGAAACTATCTCCGAACGCCCACAGACCGCGCCTTCTTTCAGGACCAGATAGGCTTTTATCCTCTCTCCCTTGTAGGGATGGGAAACGCCGATGCTCACCGCGTCTTTCACCTTGGGATGTTCGAGCAGCACCTCGTCTATCTCGCGCGGATAAACATTATACCCGGCAATTATTATCATGTCTTTTTTTCGATCCACAAGATAAAAAAATCCCTCCTCGTCCATATAGGCGATATCACCTGTGTACAGCCAGCCATTGCGCAAAACATTCGCCGTCTCGTCGGGGTTCTTCCAGTAACCTTGCATGACCTGCGGCCCGCGCACGACAAGTTCGCCTATCTTGCCCGGCGCAAGCACCAGGGCGCCAAGCTCCATATCTACTATGCGGGCCAGTGTGTCCGGAAGCGGCACCCCTATACTGCCGTCTTTATGTTTTCCCGTCAAAGGCGAAAGGTGCGTTATGGGCGATGCCTCGGATAATCCATAGCCTTCAACGATTTTCACCCCGTAGACCTCAGCAAAGCGACGCACGGTTTCCGCCGGGATGGGCGCCGAACCGGATATGCAAAGCTCAAGGCTTTGCAGTGAATGTCGTTTCTTGTTCCTGTGCTGCAACATGGTCATATACACGGCAGGGGCGCCGGGCAAGACGCTGACCCGATATTTTTCGATGGCCCCGGGCAGTTCCCCGGGAACAAAGCGCGCTACTGGAACAACAGTGGCGCTCAGCATGGTCGGCAACACCAGACAGGTATTCAAGCCGTAAACGTGAAAAAAAGGCAGAACGGCCATAAACACATGGCGGGTGTTCTTGTCAAAAGGCAGGACGCGCTGAATCTGTTGCATATTGGCGGCCACATTGAAATGCGTCAGCATAACGCCTTTGGCAAGACCGGTAGTACCGCCTGTATACTGCAAAAGAGCCATAGTATGTTTTGGATCCGTAATATTACAGCTTATACGTGTATTCCCTTTAAGTAATATGGAGAATTTAATAATTGTTGTTCTGTTATATACAATATCTATAGAATTTTTTTTACTTAAATTAACTAATTTGTATATAAAATTAAAGGGAAAAATTAATGCGTCAGCACTAGTTGTAACAAAATATTTTTCTATACCCAGGCGATCACGTAATTTATCAATTTTTGGCCAGCATAAATCAATAGTTATAAAATGACGTATGCCTGCATCATTTATGAGATGCAAGAGTTCTTTTTCCATATATAGAGGATTGATCATCGTAACAACGGCGCCTGCTTTCAGCACCCCCCAAAAGGCGATCAAGGTCTGCGGGAGGTTGGGTAGCATTATACCCACCCGGTCACCCGTCTGCACCCCTTGCGCGCGCAAATTCGCCGCGCAGATTTCGGCTTTGCGCCGCAAAGCCTCGTATGTGAGCTTCGTCCTATGGAAACGGCAGGCGGCGATGCGAGGATGAGTTTCGGCCGCCTCATCCAGAAAAGTGAACAGGGAGACATTGCGATAGCCGGCAAAGGATGCGCCAGCCTCCGGCGGACAATCGAATCCAGCTTCCGTTGCATCGTCGGCCGGGGCATATTCCGTATAATGAACTTTTTTTTCTTCCATACACGAGCAATCCCGCAAATTCAATCAGCTTTAAGGCGCCTGCGCGGATTTGGACCGCCGCTTTTTTCCTGCGGTTCTTCCCATGCGGGCACACGTATGCGCGGATCGGGGAGACTGTTGTAAATATCCCAAAAAAAAGGATTTTTTTCTGTAACAGCGCCCGGATTGGCCAGAACCAGTCCGGGACGCGCAAAGGCGGCCAAGGCAAATGCCATGCCCCAATAGGCGTCCGGGCACGTCCAGGCCGCAGACCCAGCACTGCGGCGAAGACCTCGCGTCACACTGTCTCCCTTGTCCCGACGAGGACTATCGCGCTTGCGAAGTTCCCAGAACCGCCCAGTTCCGGAAATCGTCCCGCCCTCTCCCCCCTGGCGTGCAAAATCCGACTGAAAGTCCAGATCGAGACGGGAAAAAAATTCGCCGGCAAGGGTAATCTCTTCTTCCGTGCGTGGAAACAATGCGGAATCGTTCGTAAAATTCTGCTCAACAGACGAGATGAAGTATCTTGCGCAAAGAGCCAAAAACAAGGGGCCGAACTCCGCTTTCAGGTCAGGAAGAGTTAACGGCAGGCAGGTGGAATTGTCCACCGCTTGTGCCGTAATTTCGTTTTCCCCGTATTCAAGGCTGATTCCAGCGAATTTCAACAGCCCTTCGGCCATGGCCGCCTCCGGTGTTTGCGCGGGCCACTTCCCCAAAATGGTAATGGAACCTCCGGCAAAGGCCGGGAAAGCCAGGATAAATGCCGAAAGAACGGAATCGAGCGGCAGAACCGGATTTCGGGGCAGGACAAGCGCGCCGGGGAAACAGTCGCACAGCGACCCTGTTATTTTAAATTCCGCGCCTGTTTCCTTGTACAGGGCACGCGCGTTTGTCAGGGCCGCATCGCGTGTTTTTGCCGGCAGCAAGGCGAGATCCGCCCGAAATGGCCTTTGCCAGAAAACAGGCACGGCCAACAGGGCGCAAACGGCTTCAAAGGGTAGTTCCGCCGGGGGCGTTACCTTATCCGGTATTTCGCCCGAACATTCCAGTCCCGCCGGAAGGCCGAGAGAGCGCGGAACGATATGGTAGAACCTTGCCCCCAGCACAGGCAAAAATCCCCGCAACACCCTGAGATCGGAAAATTTGAGACGGGAGCCGCCATTAAAGCGCAAAACGCCGGGCTTTGCCAGAGCCATAAACATAATCAGGCAAAATACGAAGAAATCGTCCCCGACAAAAAAAGTCCGGCCGCCAAGTTCCAGCGGTTTTCCGGCCCTGACCCCGACATTGCCCGTGCCCCTTCCGCTATGTGCGCAGTCCGCCCCTGCCCGTGAGCAGATTTTTACCGCCTCCAGCATCTCCACAGTCAACAGCACATTTTTCAATTCAAGTTCCTGTCCCAGGCAGGCCGCCAGCATCAAGCGCATCCTGGCTTGAAGAACGTCTGTTGGCCCGGCCAGTCTTCCGGATATCGGCCTGTGCGGAGGGTTAAGATTGAAAACAGGGGCGTTTTGCGCCTCTTCCTGGCGTAATACCTTGATCTCCTGGAGGAGATTGAAAAGTTGGCGGGAAAACAGCGGGTCTTTGCTGAAATTGACGGCCTCAGCCTCCCAGGCGACCCGGACCGATTTCTCCGCGCGGATCGCCGCGGGACCGGTTGCCTGATCCTTGCCCTCCCGCAGGCGTGAAAGCAGACCCGCCCGGCGCGCCAGAAGCTTCATCAGTTCCCGGTCGAGTTTGATGATGGCCTCCGCAGCCCCTTCCGGGCCTCTGCCCGCCCGCTCGCTGGAGGATTTCACACTTGAACGGCTCTGCAAGGATTTGCCTGCATATCCTTCCCTCCCATCAGGCGAACTTTGCTCGCCGTAAGGAGCATCCGAAGCGTTAATTATTTTAGGTTTGCTTTTGTCCCCGGTCATAGAAAAATATTTCAGCGCTGACCTTGCGCCGCGGTTTAAATTCACAGGGAGAACGAATTGCAAAACTGCTGCGCCGCGGCCGCCCCGGCGCGAATGAAGAGCAACATGGAATGCAGGGCGGCGGAAAGACATTTTTCCACAGTTTCCGTTTCGGCCGCGCGAAACGGTTCCAGAACATAGGACGAGGCGCGTCCTTGTTCCGGCTTTCCTATGCCAAGGCGCAAGCGGAAGAAATCCGCAGTCCCCAGCCTCTGTTCAATGGATTGTACGCCTTTGTGCCCGGCGTGGCTTCCGCCTTTTTTCATCTTCATCCGCCCCGGAGGCAGATCAAGTTCGTCATGTACGACCAGAATACGCCAGGATTCTATGCGGTAATAGGAAGAAACAGCCAAAACGGCTTCGCCGCTACAGTTCATGAAAGTCAAAGGCTTGAGCAACAGCCATTCAACGCCGTGCCCCGCTGCGAAGTCCGCCTTCCAAAGTTCGAAATTATCCAGGTTCCCGGAAAGTTTCGCCAAAGGCCGCCCCTTTGTCGCGTCGGCCTCAAGAAGCAGGCGCTCTACGGCCATGAACCCGAAATTGTGGCGGGTATACCGGTATTGCGCCCCCGGATTGCCAAGACCGGCAATCAATCCGCCAAAAGCCATAAATTGCGAAAGGCCGCCAAGCCGCGCCAATTCCGGAAGATTCGCCCTCTTGTCCGGAAATCTGAAAAACAGGCATCAGGTTGTTTGGGCATCCTCGTCGCCTCCCTTTTCGGCTCCGGGCATATTAACAGCAAGGATGGCAAAATTGGCGTCATAATAAGCGCGAACCCCGTCCGGCATCGCCAGATCAGCTACGCGCAGGCCCTGCCCCACATCAAGACCGCTAACGTCGATGACAATTTTTTGCGGCAAGGACGCGGGTTTGCTCAGAATAAAAATCTGTTCGCGATAAACTTCCAGTTTCCCGCCCAACTTGGTCCCCTTGGCAGTGCCCGTGAATTCAAGCGGAACGCGCACCTTCAGTTCCCTGTCGTCGTCCACGCCATAAAAATCGACATGCTGAAAACGGTTTTTGGTGGGGTAGTACTCTGCGTCCCAGATAAGGCAGGGACAGGTTTTTTTATCGCCGCCACTTATTTCCAGGTCAAAGATCTTTGTCCGGCCCGCCCTGGCGTATACCTTGTTCAATTCTGCCTCGTTGACCTGCAGGGGCAGAGATTTTCCCGTGGGATCATAAAAGACGGCCGGGATGACGCCTTGTGCCCGTAAGCGGCGATTGGCATTTTTACCTGTCTTTTCGCGCAGTTGAGCTTTAAGTGTGAGTCGATCTGCCATTTTCTTCTCCTTGAACCTCAGCCATGACTTTTGCCGTTGCTGACGGAAGGCTCTTTGGGGCGCCAGGGATTACGCCTAGATAAAGAGTACGCTGACGGAGGATTCTGTATGGATGTTGTGTATGGATTTGGCCAGAAGCCCGGCCACGGAAATCACCTTGAGTTTGGAACAGCGCTTGGACTTGTCACCTATTGGTATGGTGTCGGTAACAATGACCTGACTGAATTCGGAGGCGTTGATCCGTTCTATGGCCGGGCCGGAAAGCACGGCATGCGTAGCGCAGGCCATAATGTCGCGCGCCCCGTTCTTGAGAAGGACTTCGCCTGCGGCGACAAGGGTGCCGGCGGTGTCGATCATATCGTCTATGACGATGGCAGTTTTGCCCTCAACCTCCCCGATGACGTGCATGGCGCTGGCCTGATTGGGCTTGTCGCGCCTCTTGTCGATAATCGCCAGACCGACTCCCAGGCGTTTGGCGTAAGAACGGGCCCTTTCCACGCCACCGGCGTCGGGGGAAACGATCACCGCGTCTGTAGCCTGTTTTTTCATGTATTCAAGAAGGACCGGCTGGGCGAAAAGGTTGTCCACCGGCTTGTCGAAGTAACCCTGTATCTGCCCCGCATGCAGATCGACCGTCACCAGCCGGTTTATCCCGACCGCTTCAAGGAAATCGGCCACCATTTTTGCGCTGATCGGGGCACGGGGAGTGACCTTGCGGTCCTGACGCGAATAACCGTAATAGGGGACAACGGCGGTGACGCGGCCGGCGCTTGCGCGTTTCAGCGCGTCCAGCATCAGGCAGAGCTGCATGATGTTGAAATTCACCGGCGTACAGGTGGGCTGAATGACAAAAACATCGTCCCCGCGCACATTGTCTCCAATCTCTATACGTATCTCTCCATCGCTGAAGGTCTCGCACAGAACCCGGGTGAGAATGCAGCCCAGGTGATTGCAGATATCGGTGGCCAGAACGGGGTTGGCGGTGCCGGTGAGTATTTTAAGTGTTCCGATCATATTGGCTACGGGTGGTTGAACGGTCCGGTTCCCTATTTTTCAGATGGCTTCCCTACTCCAATCCGGCGCAAGCGTCAATAAAAAACTATCACCAGAGCCGGGCCAGAACGGCCTGTCTTGCTTCGGAGAGAAGGTAATCCATATATTCCACGCGCACGGAAATATATGTTCCACCCCTGACATTGAAACGCCCTTCCACGGTCATGCGTCGCGGCTTGAGAACAGCGGCCAGATCGTCCGCCACCCTGTTGACGAGTTCTTCCATAAAGGCGCCGCAGTTGCGAAAAGCGCCCATGTAGAGCTTGAAGGACTTGGATTCCACGCAAGAGGCGGCAGGTACATAACTTATGCGGATTGTCCCGAAGTCGGGCTGGCCGGTTACCGGGCAGAGGCTGGTGAACTCGGGGTAGTCGAAAACTACCACATAATCCCGGCCCTCATGCCTGTTGGGAAAAGTTTCCAGCATGGACGCGTCCGGGTTGTCGAACCGAAAAGGCGCGCGGGTGCCGAGTTTGGTAAGCCCTGCCCTATGCTCATTTCCGCGCATGGCGGTCTCTCCCTGTGTGGTATCCGTAATTGCTCATCTTTGTTGGAAAAGCGAAATTTTCAAAAAGCTTGCCTTGGCCCTGGCTATTTGCTAGAAACGGCCAGCGTGCGGAGAGGTGTCCGAGCTGGCCGAAGGAGCACGACTGGAAATCGTGTATGCCCTAAAGGCATCCAGGGTTCAAATCCCTGCCTCTCCGCCATAAATTACAATGAAACCGTCAAGTTACGAGATTGCAGCTTGACGGTTTCATTTTTTCCTGACGCGGTGGTCAAGCCTGTGCATACCGCCGTGCATACTTTTATCAAAATATGCCGTTGCGGACTATCCGCCTCAGGGGGTGCACGAAATTCTCCATATCGTCCAGGCCGCTGTTCAGATTTCCATGCGGAAATCTGTAATTCCGTCTTCAAATTTTTTTATCGTCCATTGCGTTATCTTTCCAGTATAGAGCGGGGTGGCAGATACGCGCCGGCACCAGCCATTCCGGAGTGCGCGCCAGATCATCGTAACTGCCGGCACATCCAGAATACCCATCACCAGACTATGGGTCAAGCCTGCCGAACCGCCCTGCCGACCGCCCTTGACAGGAAGGCGCAAAAAAAAGATATGAAAGCTCTGATCGCCTGATCTACAGGAGAAAACAATGCACGTGGTAGAAACCTGAATACGCTACACGCATTCTGGAGGCGGAGACATAAAACCCTTGCTTGAGGCGGAATTCGGCAACGGCGGATGACTCCAGACACAGCTTTTCCTGAGAATCGTCTGACCTCATAACAAGGAGATGGGTAATGGCTTACGAACTCGCATACGGAAAAACCTCTTTAAGCTTCACTCTGCCAGTCGGCGTCACGCCGACGGTAATTTTGCCCGATGAAAAACCCGGATTGCCCGACCCTCTGGCCGCCACGCGTGACGCCTTGCAAAAGCCCTTAGGAACGCCGCCTCTGGAAGAAATGCTGCGTGAACGGAAAAACGGACGGATTGTGGTGGTCCTGAACGATATAACCCGCCCCACCCCCTATACCGTCATGCTGCCTCCCCTGCTGGAAAGCTTCGCGAAGGCCGGCGTCAGGGACGAACAGGTCACCTTTCTCGTGGCCACAGGCATCCATGACGGGCATACGGAGGAGGAAAAACGCGCCATTTACGGCGCCGAACTCGTAAATCGCTTTTCTGTGGTCAACCATGACGCCTTTGCCGCGGACACCCACGTCCATCTTGGCAAATTCAAATCCGGTTATGACTTCTACGTCAACAAACTTGCGGTTGACGCCGATTTCCTGCTGACGCTCGGAGTGGTCATGCCCCACTATTTTGCCGGGTATTCCGGAGGACGCAAATCCATTCTGCCGGGTCTGGCGGGCAAGGACACCGTGGAAAAAAACCACGCCCGCATGGTGGAACTGATGGATAATCTGCCCCCCATAGACGAAAACCCTGTCAGCCTGGAGATGATCGAAGCCGCGCGCCAGGTGGGAGTTGATTTTATCCTGAACGTGGTGGTGAACGACAAACAGGATGTGGTCACGGTTGTCGCCGGAGACCTGGAGAAGGCCTGGCGCAAGGCTGTGGACGTGTCCGCCGCCATGTTCGAGGTGCCGTTCGAACGGCAGGCCGATGTCTGCGTGACCTGCGCCTGCGGTCATCCACGCGACATCAACGCCTATCAGACCCAGAAGGCGCTGGATCATGCCGACCGCATCACCCGGCCCGGAGGCACCATCATACTGGCCGCCGAATGTTCCGCAGGCTATGGAGAAAAAGTCTTTCAGGAATGGATGAGCCGCAGATGGCCTCCGGTCCGGGTCATGGAGGAAGTGAAAAAAAACTTCGTCATGGGCGGACACAAGGCTTACGGCTTTGCCAAAGTCGCCGCCGAAAAAGAATATTATCTTATTTCCACGCTAAGCCGTGAGGATACGGAACTGTTGTACGCAAAAAAAACGGCCACAGTCCAGGAAGCCGTCAACGCCGCCGCCCTCAGGCACGGCTCGCATGCCGCATGGGTATACATGCCTCTGGGCAGCGTGTCTTTGCCAATTCCGCGAGCGCTGCCCTGACCTGTTCCATTGCCGGACAAAAACCGCGTCCTGCTTGGTGGGATGTCACGCCTGTAGCCGGGCGCAACAAACGCATGGGCGCGGTTTCTTGTGCAAATTCGAATTAAGGAAATACGCTGATTAGAGCAGTTCACGAATGAAACGAGTGAACTGCTAAGCGTTCCCGCCCGGAAGCGACATATAGGCTGCCTCCTCCGGGGTAAGCCCGGCGATGCGCACCACAGCCAGGGTATAGCCGTCCTGTTCGTCCGGGGAGCATGCCGGGCAGCCTTCGGAGAGGATCATGCAGCGCTCGTCGAGCTTGCCGGCGTCGACCCCGGCGGCCAGCAACAGGGCGGTGGTCCTGCCCACTTCCCAGAGAACAGGCTTTCCGCATAAATGGCATTCTACATAGAGCATTTCCGGATCGTAGCCTAGTTCTGTGCTACCGGAGAACGGACTGACCGTGTCCGACGTGCTTTCGCGGGCGCCTTCCCGCAGGGCATCAAATTCTTTGTGTTTTTGATGCATGGGCATGCATACCTCGTGCTGATGATGCGCTGTGTTTTTACTAAGTTTCAATCCGCAACCAGACACATCCGCCGGATGGCCTCCGTGCGGCGGATGTGGCGCAGATGGATTACCTATCCCTGAAGGTGGAATTCAGCAGAATGGTATGCCCGGCTTTGCCCGGCGTCAAGCAGGAATCTCTTTGAGGTTCCCTTTACAGGTTTCCACACGGAAATCTGAACATCGGATTCTCATGAGATTTTGTTCCCAGCGCCTTGTCCATTTCAAACGTTGTGCTGTAGAGTGCGTTCATGGCGTCAAACCCGACGCAACGCTGACAGCAGGTGCCTGTTTTAAGAGAGATCATGCGCAGCATCTTGACTTTTTTGACCAAGTCTTCGGCGCTGTGGTGGATGTGTGTGAACCGGTTGATTTTTTCCGGTGAGGTGGGATTTGGTGGTCATCAGGTCTTCCGCCGCAGGGTCGTGGGCCAGATCGTAGGTGACGGCGGCGGAGTTGAAGTGTCCGGCCAGATAGGGGTGTTCGGACAGCGTTTTCGGGTCGAGCAGCTTGCCCTTCAAATAGACTTTGATGTTTCTGTTCCGCAGGCTTTCGATATACTGCTTGCCGGTCATCATGGAGGTTCCCTCCTTGGGGGAAAGGTTGGGTTTCTGGCTCAAAGCGGGGAGAAATTTTTTTCAAATAAACCACAAGACTGTTTCGTTAACTTTTATTGCCTGATGGTAATTAAAATTACCGGATGAAAGACCAGGGCTGACCTTAGCGCCAAATTATCAGTTGTACTGGAGCGAGACGTAATATAAAGGAATTTTTGATGAAAGTGGTTCTGACAAACGACGACGGCATTTACGCGACCGGATTGCGTCTTATCTACAAGGCCCTCAGGGACAGAGGACACGTGGTGCGCGTGGTCGCGCCCATGACCGAGCAGTCCGCTGTCGGACATTCAATCACCATATTAAACCCTCTGCGCGCCAAGCTTCTGACCGAGCCGGATTTTTCCGGCTTCGGGGTGTTCGGCACGCCGACCGACTGCGTAAAACTCGGCCTGGCCGAACTGCTTGAAGGCTTTATTCCGGACACCGTGGTCTCCGGTATAAACGCCGGGGCCAACGTCGGCCCGGACATTCTCTATTCCGGAACCGTGGCCGCCGCCACCGAGGCCGCCTGTCTCGGATTTTCCGCCCTGGCGGTTTCCTATGACAATTTCCGCCCCGGCGATATAAACGATCACGCGCGCTTCGCCGTGGACGTGCTGGAGCGCATTCCCTGGGAGACCATCCCGCAACGTCGCGTCATGAACCTGAACATGCCGGATCGCCCCGTGTCCGAATTCAAAGGCCTGGCCCTCTGCCCCCAAACCACGGCCGTGTGGCGTGACTGGCACTACAGACGTGAAGACCCGCGCGGCCGCCCTTACTGGTGGTTGGACGGGTCCATACCGGAAGAGCATGTGCTGCCGGGCTCCGACCGGGGCCTGTTAAACGACGGCTGGGCAACGCTCACGCCCCTGAAATTCGAGTTCACGGACGGCGATACCCTGGAAAAATTGCGCGCCCTCGGTGCATTGCGCCCCTGAAATGCCCCAAAGCGACCGTGCTTCCGCTCCTCCCTTTCGTCCCTCTTCCGTCATGCCCTACAGGAGAAACCCCTTGCTCCGCGCCGCAAAACATTTTTGTCTCAAATCCACGCCGCTTATTGAAAACAATCAACGCTCGGGCTATAAGCTAAAATCGGCTTTGCGACCGCCGGCTTTGAAGCAACTTTGAACGTCACACGCGATACACTATTGAATTAACCGCCGCGGCAAGGCTGATGACCCATGGACGACACCCGCATCCGGACAATGCTTACTGAATTCTTGGGAAGCTCCGTACCGGATTATATTGTGGAAGCATCGCGCGAGCTTCTCGGCGAAAACAGCATGCAGAAGCTCAAGCTGAAAAAGGGCGAAGCCTTCTGGGAAGCGGAAGGCAGCATTCAGGGCGACGATCTGCAAGTCTACAGCCCTAAGTTAACGCTGTCCGTCCGGGAACAGACGACCAATTACGAATGTAACTGTCAGGATTCCTTTTCCGGGGTCTGCCGGCATGTGGCCGCCGCCGCCCTGGAACTTCTCGCAGAGCTTGAGACGCACGCGGATTCTTCCCTTGATGCGATGCGCCCGCGCGTGGACTGGCGCCAGATTTTCCGTTCTTTTTTCAGCGCCGAACCGGAACCGGAAGCGGGCCGTCACTATCTCATACTGCGCTTCTACCCGGAACCTGGACGTTTGCAGGTAGCCTTCTTCCGGGGCCGGCAGAACAAATCCGGCCTGTCTTCGGTACACACTCCCGTCACTCTGCGTCAGATCATGGACAACCCGGAAATATGCGATCTCTCGCCCGACTTTCCCCTGGTGGCCCGGCTGATCGCCGGGCATGAGGAATACTCCGGCCACCGCGTCAGCATACCGGACGGACTGCTCTCCTGGTTTCTCTGGTCCGTGCGCAACGAATATTACTTGCTGTGGAAGGACACGGATTCGCCCTGCCGCATTGAACGGCGCAACCTGCACCTGAAAATCAGGCCGAACTTCAGCGAAAGCGAAGGGCTGACCCTTGCCCTGCTCCTGCACAGCGAAAACAAGCCTCCCCTGCCCATTGAAGGCACGGAAACAACCTTCCACGGGCATACGCCCATGTGGGTGTGCAGACCGAACAGCTTCTTCCCGGTCTATTCCACTCTGGAATCAGGTTTGGTACAGGAATTGACGCGAGCGCCGCTTGCCGTTCCCCGTGAAGATATTTCGGAATTTCTGGATCGGGTATGGAGCCGTCTGCCCACCTCGGCCCTCTATGAGCAGGAGGATTTCCTTCAACTCATGGAACCTTTTTTCGTGCCCGCCAAATACAACCCCAAGCTGTTTCTGGACGAGGAAGGCAGCCTGCTCACCCTGCAAATCCAGAACATCTATGAGACCATACACGGTGAATTCGCCATGCCCGGTCCGAATCCGGATTTTCAGACCGGCAGCTACGCCTATGAGGGGAAAACCTATCTTGTGCGCAGGCGTCAGGAGGAAGAGGCGGCCCTTACCAACATGCTTACGGAAATCCAGTTCCAGCCGCGCAACGCGCGCATCTGGTTCCTTGAGCCGGAAGAGGCGGTGACCTTTCTTCTCGACGTCTATCCGCGACTTGTAAAAACCTACCGCATTTACGGGGAAGCCGCCCTGACCCGCTACAAGGTGCATCTCTGCCAGCCGGTGATCAGCGCTGAAGTAAAGAGCAACGAGGAGGAAAAGCTGCTGAATTTGGACATTACCGTCCAATATGACGGTCAGAGCGTTTCCCTGGAAAAAATCTGGAAAGCCTGGACTCAGGGCAAACGCTATGTGCAGTTGAGGGACGGCTCCTACAGCAGCCTGCCTGAGGTCTGGCTGGAACGCATAGCCGGCAAACTCCAGGCCCTGGGTCTTGATCCCTCCAAACCGCCCAAGGGGCAGTTCGCACAGTTTGGCGCCCCCGTTCTGGACAGCCTGCTTGAGGAACTGCCGGGCGCGGCCACAGACCCCTTCTGGGACACCTTGCGGAACAAGATCAACTCGTTCAGGGAAATCACCCCCGTCTCCCCGCCGGCCGGCCTCAACGCCACACTGCGCGGATACCAGAAGCAGGGGCTGGCCTACCTCAATTTCCTGCGCGAATACAATTTCGGAGGGATCCTTGCGGATGAGATGGGGTTGGGAAAAACCGTGCAGACGCTGTCTTTCATCCAGCATATCTATGAGCGGGGCGCGCGCAAACCCAATCTGATAGTGGTGCCGACCTCTGTTTTGCCGAACTGGGAGAAAGAGGCGGAAAAATTCGTGCCCGGCCTCAGCCTGCTCACCATATACGGCGCCAAACGCGAAGGGATGTTTCAGCGCATCCGGCAGGCGGACCTGGTGCTCACCACCTACGCCCTGCTCCGGCGCGACCTTGAGGAATTGGAAAAATACGAGTTCGGCGCCATCATTCTGGACGAGGCCCAGAATATAAAGAACCCCAACACGATAACCGCGAGGTCCGTGCGGCACATCAGGGCCGACATGCGCCTGTGCCTCTCCGGCACGCCCATAGAGAACAATCTTTTCGAACTCTGGTCCCTGTTCGAGTTTCTCATGCCGGGTTTTCTGGGCGCGCAGCACTATTTCCGGCGCAACGTCGTGCGGCCTATCAAGGAAGGGGACGATGCGGTCCTGTCCGGTCTGCGCCTTCGGGTGCGCCCCTTCATCCTGCGCCGCACCAAGGCCGAAGTGGCCAAGGATTTGCCGCCCAAGATCGAGAACACCTATTTCTGCGGTCTGGCCGAAGATCAGGCGGAGCTTTACGCCATGCTGGCCAGAAAACTCAGGGAACAGGTGCTGAACACAGTGGACGCCAACGGCATGGCCAAGAGCCAGATGTCCATACTGGACGCCCTCCTCAAACTGCGCCAGATCTGTTGCCACCCCCGTCTGCTCAGGCTCGATCTGCCGGACGTGTCCATTTCCAGCCTGGGATCAGGCAAATTTGACGTGTTCAAGGACATGGTCACGGACATAATGGAGGAAGGCCACAGGGTACTGGTCTTTTCCCAATTCGTGCAGATGCTGCACATCATCCGCTCCTGGCTGCAACTGATCGGCACTCCTTTCTGTTATCTGGATGGAGCGAGCAAGGACCGCTTCGAGCAGGTGGAGAGATTCAACAATGAAGCGGAGATCCCGATTTTCCTGATCTCTCTCAAAGCGGGCGGCACCGGCCTCAATCTGACCGGGGCGGACTACGTCATCCACTATGATCCCTGGTGGAACCCGGCCGTGGAAAACCAGGCCACAGACCGCACGCACCGCATCGGTCAGACGCGCCAGGTCTTCTCTTACAAGCTTATCTGCCGCAACACCGTGGAAGAAAAAATCCTCAAGCTCCAGGAATCCAAAAAGAATGTGGCGGCGTCGGTCATCCCCGGCGCGGAAGCGTGGAAATCACTTTCCCGCGAGGATCTTGAGATGCTTTTCGAAGTCTAGAGCGTGTCAACTTTAGCGCGTTAACTTTAGCGCGTTAACACGCTCTGCAATGACAGGACACTACTCCGCCCAGCGCACCAGGCCCAGCGAATAGGCCGTGGGCAGAAGCGGATGCACGGGAACCGCCCGCACCGTAAAGCCGAAACGGCCGGCCTCATACGCGCTGAGCACCCCGCTGTATTTCTGCGTTCCGTCCGTAGCCGGACCAGTCGGGGTCATGGGGATAAGCTTTCTGCTCACAAAAGAATTGTCCTGGCCGAGCGGCCCCACATAAATCTCAAGTCGCACGTGCTCCGGCGGGATATCCGCAAGGAAAACACTGGCTGACACGCTCACGGACTGGCCGACGAAAAGCGTCTCCTCCACACCCGTTTCCACATTGCTGACCTTGAGCAGACCCCATTTGGTCATGATGTTCATGCGCCACGCGCTCAGTTCCCTGGCCGGCGAGAAATTGTTCCGGTACAGGCTCTGATGGCTGCGGCAGGCGGGCATATAGGCGGTGTCCACGTATTCTTGAACCATGCGGTGCGAATGGAAGCGCGGACCGAATTCCACCAGGGCCGCCTTCATGCGCCGTACCCAGGAAACCGGGAGATTGCTCCGATCCCGCTCATAGAAATCCGCAATGATCTCCGACTCCAGGATTTTGTACAGGGTCTGTAATTCCACCTGGTCCTGGTAATCGGGGTCGTCGTAATCCTCACCCTTGCCGATCGCCCAGCCCAGGCTGTTGTCCGGCTTCCACGCCTCATCCCACCATCCGTCCAGGGTGCTGAACTGAAGCACCCCGTTGAACATGGCCTTCATGCCGCTTGTGCCGCAAGCCTCCAAAGGCCGGCGCGGGTTGTTGAGCCAGATGTCGCAGCCGGAAATAAGGTGCGCGGCGATATCCATATCGTAGTCTTCCAGAAAAACCATGCTCATCCTGAATTCCGGAGCGCGGCACTGGTTGATTATTTCCTTCATCAGCTGCTTGCCGCCGTTATCCTGGGGATGGGCTTTGCCCGCGAACACGAATTGTACGGCCCGGTCCCTGTTGGCGACCACGCGGCGCAAGCTGTCCAGATCCTCCAGGATCAGCCGGGCGCGCTTGTAGGTGGCGAAACGCCTGGCAAACCCGATGGTCAGCACTTCCGGGTTCAGAATGTCTTCCACCACGCGCAATTCCTTGTTGCGCGCGCCCTGGGCCTGAAGCTGCGCAAAGATGCGCCGACGCGCGAAATCCACCAGACGCCCGCGCAAACGTTCATGCGTGCGCCAGATTTCCATATCCGGAATGTTGGCGGCCATGCGCCACACGCGGCCGCCGTCCAGTTCCTCGCGCCAGTTGCCGCCCAGATAGCGATCATAAAGACTGCCCATTTCCGGGGCCACCCAGGTGGGCGCATGCGTGCCGTTGGTAATGGACCCGATCGGCACGTCGTCCACCGGGAATTGTCCCCAGATGCGGTGCCACATCTTGCGCGAAACTTTGCCGTGCAGCCTGGACACGCCGTTGTTGAAACGCGAAAGCTTGAGAGCCAGCACGGTCATGCAGAACTCTTCCTGGTCGTTATACGGATCCTCGCGCCCAAGCCCCAGAAACACCTTGAAGGCCAAGCCAAGATCCTGGGCGTAACTTTCAAAATACTGCTGCATCAATGCCGGAGGAAAACGGTCGTTTCCGGCCGGAACAGGCGTGTGTGTGGTAAAAATACTGCCGGAGGCGGAAAGTTCGACAGCCACCTCAAAAGGCAGATTGTTTTCCTTCATCAGCAGACGCACCCGCTCAAGCCCGGCAAAAGCCGAATGCCCTTCGTTCATGTGCACGACCTGGGGGTGGAGGCCCAACGCATGCATGGCTTTCACCCCGCCGATGCCCAAAAGTATTTCCTGCCAGAGACGCATCTCCACGCCGCCGCCGTAAAGCCTCGCGGTGATCTGCCTGAACTCGGCCGGGTTTTCCGCTATATTCGTGTCCAGCAGGTAAAGGCTGATCCGGCCGACCTTAGCCTCCCACACTTTGGCCGCCAAAGGTCTGTCCATTATGCTCAGGCGCACGATCGCCGGCTCTCCGGAAGGAGTGCGGGCCACCTGCATGGGCATCTGCTCGAAATCGTAGTCCGGGTAGCGCTCCTGCTGCCAGCCGTCAGGCGTCATGTACTGCCGGAAGTATCCCTGGGAATAGGCAAGTCCGATGCCGGCCAGGGGCACATTCAAGTCGCTCGCCGATTTGAGGTGATCCCCGGCCAGGATGCCAAGGCCCCCGGAATAAATGGGCAGGCACAAGCTTACTCCGAACTCCAGGCTGAAATAGGCTATGGCGGGAGAACCCGGGGGAACATCCTCAAACTTGAAGGTCGAGGGGGCCTGCAGATAGCGCTGCAAAGATTCCACCTGCATCGCCAGGCGGCTGGTGTAATACATGTCCTCGGACAAGGCGTTGTACCGCTCCTGTGAGACGTGGTTCAGCATCCAGACCGGATTTTTGTAGCTTAGTTCCCAAAGCTGCGTGTCTATATCCCTGAAAAGGCTTTCAATGTCGTTGTTCCAGGCAAACCAGTAGTTGTTCGCCAAAACCCACAACGGCTCAAGGGAAGGCGGCAGTTTCGGGATAATGGAAATAATATGCAGGGGTCTCATATGGTCTCCTCTCCGGTCACTGGGTATGCTCAACAAAAGAGGCGCATCCGCCTGAGGCTTGCCGGCGGCGCCCTCCTGGGGTAAAGCATTGTTCTGTCGTCAAGGCCTGAGGCGCTTGCTTATAAGCCGCAATGCGCCCTTTTACGGCGCATTGGACACATAACATTCTTTCACAGGAGAGCCGTTGTGACAAGTCTTTCTCTGTCCGATACGCGAATTAATGTATGTTTTTTTCGGGATGCCGCGCAAATATATGGAGAAACCGGTCTGGCGCCGGCAACGCCGGATGCAGCCGGAATCGATCTGCGCGCCTGCCTTCCCGAAAGCGACAGCCTGGAGCTTCCTCCAGGAGAACGGCGCGTGGTCCCCTCAGGAATCGCCATCGAACCGGCCGACGGCGACGTTGCCGCCTTTGTTTACTCCAGGAGCGGTCTGGGCGCGGTCAGGGGGGTTGTCGTCGCCCAAGGCGTCGGGGTCATTGATCCGGATTACCGGGGTGAGATTGTCGTTTTTCTCTTGAATACCGGGCACGAAGCATATACTGTGCGCAAGGGCGAACGCGTCGCGCAAATGGTATTTCATCCGATACTACGGCCTGTCGTGCAAATTGTCGCAGAACTTGGCAAAACCGGCCGGGGCGCCGGAGGCTTTGGCCACACCGGCTCCACATGAACGCAAAGGAGGCTGCTATGGGCGGCACGCTGGAAAAAATCCGCGACAGTGAGGAAAAACTCCTGTTCAGAACTTACGGCCGCTACCCTCTGGGCATAGCCAAGGGAAGCGGAAACAGGCTCTGGGATGTGGACGGCAGGGAATACGTCGATCTGCTGGCCGGGATAGCCGTGGTCAACCTCGGGCACTGCCGCGAAGAGCTCGCCGAAGTTATGGCCGCTCAGGCGCGCAAGCTGGTCCACGTGAGCAACCTTTTCTATCAGGAGGAACAACTGGAGTTGGCAAAGCGTCTGCTGGACACTGCCCATTTCAGCAAGGTTTTCTTTTGCAACTCCGGGGCCGAGGCCAACGAGGCCGCGATCAAGCTGGCCCGCCGCTACCAGCAGCGCGTAAAGAACAAATACGCCTATGAAGTGGTCACCTTTGAGGGCTGTTTCCACGGTCGCACGCTGGCAACCGTGGCCGCCACGGGCCAGGAACGTTTTCAGGACGGTTTTATGCCTATGCCCGAGGGGTTCAGGCAAATCGAATGGGGCAGTTCCGAAGCCCTGGAGGCAGCCATAAGCGACAAGACGGCCGCCGTTTTGCTTGAGCCGGTTCAGGGCGAGGGCGGCATCAGGCCGGTCAGCGGGGATTTCATCCGGAAAGTTGCCGAAATTTGCAGGAAACGCGGGGTGCTGTTCATGGTGGACGAGGTCCAGTGCGGCATGGGGCGCACCGGAAAATACTGGGCGTTTCAACATTTCGGCGTCCTCCCGGACATTATGACCACCGCAAAGGCCCTGGCCAACGGGCTGCCCATGGGCGCGATGCTGGGAACCGATGAGGTTTCGGCCGCCTTTGTCGCCGGCAGCCACGCCACAACCTTCGGGGCAGGGGCACTGGTTTCCGCCGTAGCCTCCAAGGTGCTGGAAATCATGAAAAGAGACAATCTGCCCGGACGCGCCGCCGAACTGGGCGACTGGGCCATCAGACGTTTTCGCTCCGCGGGCGAAGCATGTCCGGGGAAAATCGGAGAGGTGCGGGGCATGGGCCTTATGATCGGCATCGAACTCAGGCAATCCGGCAAAGAAGTATGGGAGAAGCTCCTGCGCAAGGGTTTCATCCTCAACCTCACGCAGGAAAAAGTGCTGCGCCTGTTGCCTCCGCTGACCATAGAAAGGGAAGACCTGGAAAATTTCGCGCAAGCTTTGGAAGACGCATTGCGTACATCCTGAAGGACATGCCCTCCCTGAGCCTTTGCAGCTACACCTACAATGACGGCCGCCTCTTGCGGGGTCTGCTTGAGGACGCCGCAAACTGGAGCAGGCGGCCGGATGAAATAATTATCGTGGATGACGGCTCGCGCGTCCCTTTTGACGCCGGGGACCAGCGCCCGCTTCCGATCCCGCGCCTGATCCGCTTTCCGGAAAACCGCGGTTTTATCGCTGCAAAGTCAACCTGCATCAACGCCGCGTCCGGCGATATCATCCTGGCTGCGGATTGCGACGCCAGAATGCACCCGGATTTTGCCCGGGTCTGCATGAACCTGCTTGAACGCAAGGAAATCGGCCTGGTTTCCGGGGAATACTCTGACGCTTCGGGTACGGATCTGCTCTCCCGCTACAACTCCATATTTAACAGTGCGCGAGTGGAAAAAAGCGGACCGGTGGAATTCATCTGCGGTCTGGCCTTTGCCATACGCCGCGAGCTCTGGAACGAAATCAACGGGTTCGGGGACGGACCTTCGCGCATCGGGGAGGACTGGGCCTTGTGCAACGCGCTGAAGGAGCGCGGCTATCAGCTGTTTGTCGACAAAAGCGTACCTTTGCGCCAGGTGCGCCGCCTGACGCGCCACGCGCATTGCCGCAGGCTTTTTATCTGGATGGGGGATATCCCCTTGCGCAAATACTCCGAGGACCATTCCCTGCCGGAACAGTTCGTCGCCCATATTGTCAATCCCATGTTGGAGCGCACGGCCCTGATCGGCAGAATAGGAGACCCCGCCCTGGTCTATTTCGAACTGCTCTACGTATCCTATATGGCTCTGAAAATATGCGGCATGCTGGGCGCGCACGGCCGCATTCCGGCCCTGGCCGGAGAGGATTTCATGCGGGAGACGGAAAAGCGTCTGGCTCCCTTCCCCCTGCTCCTGCGCCTTTTAAAAAGCGATCTGCTGCGACTTGAGGTTCTGCCCCCGAAAAAAGGCGTCGAGCCGAAAAAAGAGGGGCGGTTAGCCCGCGAACGCGATTGGAACGAGGCCTTTTTCTTTGCCGACATCTTTTCCGGAAACGGGGTCTTTGACTGGCTGAACCGGGAAGGGGCGCGACGCATCCTGTTGGAGGATGAGGAGCTTGATCCGGATTTTTCCGTTTATGCCGACAAGACGAGCGCGATATTTGCCTGACCGCTCGAAGGCGACCGTCCTCAGGCCTCGATCATGGCGCGCAAGAGGCGGATGGTTTCTTCGGCGTCTTCCGGGTCAAGTTTACGCAAGGCAAAACCGGCATGGACGATCAGGTATTCGCCCGGTTTCGGGTCTTCCTCCAGAAGAGCCAGGGAGGCGGTGACAAAGGTGTCGCCCTCCCCCACACGGCAGCGAGCCGCCCCGTTTCCAGAAAGCTCAAGCACTTTTACAGGCACGGCCAGACACATATTTTCCCTCTCGCCTCATCAAAAATTTCCCAGGCAATCAATAAAATTCCCGAAGCAGTTCCGACAGACGCCTGGCCGCGCTCTTCGGTCCGAAGCGGACGGCGATTGCGGCCGCCTTTTCGGACAGACGCGGGGGCGTCCTGCCCTCCAGCACCCGCTTCATTATATTGACCAGGGCGTCAAGGTCAATATCCGCCCAGGTCATCTCCGGGGTAAACAGGGGAATACGCCCGCACATCTCGGCGGATACGCGGGAAAGCCTGTATGGAACCGGAAAACTGTTCTCCTCGTCCATGAACTCCATGTTCCCGGACCAGCCCGTGGCCAGGACGGGCTTGCCGAAGGCCATGGCCTCGGAAAGGCCCAACCCCCACCCTTCGGAATGATGCGCGCTCACATAGGCGTCGCACAGAATATGCAAAGCCGCCATGCGCCCGGCGCTCAACTCGCCGTCAATGCTGATCACCCCGGGAACGCGGCTTAAATCGAAACTGTTCCTGTACTGCTTGAGCGCCAGAAAGACCGGACGCGCGGATGTAGCGCGCACCGAGGCGAAGGCCGCGAGCAGGGCGCTGATGTTTTTGCGCGGATTGATGGAATCGATTACGGAAAAAAAACGGAAGGCCTTTTCCCGCGCGCGCAGGGCCGCGGCCGCGAACTCCATATCCTCCCGCGACGTTTTTACGCGCCTGACCACATGCGGCAGAACGCGCGTTTTTGGGTACCAACGGGCAAAAGCGGCGCGGGAAAAATGCGAGGGGGTCCAAACTGCCTGCACCGGACGCAGGGCCTCCACATAAGCGCGCGGAAGAACATCGCTTTCCCACACGCAAAACGCGGCGACCGGCAGAGCGCGCAAAGCCGGGCAGCGCTCGTATGCGGCCGCGTAATTCAACGGATCGTCGTGCAGCACCGCCAGATCGGACGCGGCCGCATCCTCCGGGACATGCGAAACCTCATGCCCCAGCAGACGCAGACAGTCCGCGAAATCCAACCCGCTGACCCGATGGCTGACGTACTCGCTCAAATGATAAAAAATTCGCATGTCCCGACAAACCCCATAGCGCGTCAAGGCAAATTTGCCTCGCGGTCTTTTTGCTTGACTTAAACCGCCAATCACGGCCATACTTTACGCAAAAGCGTATTTTATGCCAATGCGCCGCAGGAAACCGGAAACCCGGAGGAGAAGACAAATGCGCATTCATGCCGAAGATACGGCAGCCGTGGCTATCGACTTTCAGGAGCGCCTGCTGCCGGCCGTACACGACGGAGATGAGCTGGTCCGCTCCTCGCGCATTCTGCTCTCCGGACTGAACGCCCTGAATGTACCTGTCCTCATCACCCGCCAATACCCGAAAGGCATAGGCGACACCGTGCGGGAAATCAGGGAAGTCACCGCAAACGCCATCACCTGCGACAAATTGACCTTCAGTTGCTGCGGCAGCGAGGTCTTTGCGAGCGCCCTGCAAAAGCTGCAAAAGAAAAACATTGTCGTGTTCGGGGTCGAAGCGCATGTCTGCGTGCTGCAAACCGCGCTTGATCTGCTAACCTCCGGATATAAGGTGTTCCTGGCGACGGACTGCACGGGCTCACGCAGACCCCACGACCGGCTGGCCGGCCTCAGGAGGGCGGAGAGCGAGGGAGCGCTGCTTACGACTTACGAGCAAACCCTTTTCGAACTTCTGGAGTCCTCGAATTCCCCGGCCTTTAAAACAATCTCCGTACTGGTGCGCTGACCTTGCACCCATAAACTACGGACAACCTGCAAAACCCCGGTAGACAGCGCATGCGGAAAAAATCAGGCAAACGGCTTTATCTGGCGGCCCTCCTCCTTTTTCTCAGCGGAGTGGGTTATCTTGTCATTTCGGGGATTTCCGAAAACTCGGTCTACTTTCTGAACGTCTCGGAAGCCCTGGCCCTGCCGGCCGAAAAATTGCAGGCGGCCAGACTTTTCGGCACGGTCGGCGAGGAAGGGATCGCGCGCCTTGAAAACAGGCCGGGTGTCAGGTTTCAGCTTGAGGACAAGGAAAATACGTCCAGAACCTTATGGGTAGAATACGAAGGCCCGGTACCGGACACCTTTAAGGCCGGGGCGGAAGTCATCGTGGAAGGACGCCTTGAGCCTCAGTCCTCGTTCAGGGCGCAGACGCTCATGACCAAGTGTCCCTCAAAATACCGGAAAGAGAACCGGAGCTGACGGTCAGGATATGACTATCTACGCTTTCGCCTCCGCGTTGATCCGTTGCGGATTTTTCTTCTCCTGCGCCACGGCCCTCGTCATTCTGACCGAACTGCTGCTTCTGGAAAAGACCGGCCGGGAAGGTCCCGCTTCCCCGATTGGGGCGCGTCTGTCCACACTTTTGCGCTATGACGCGGGAAGAGCGGTTATCCTGTTTTCCGCGGCCGTTCTGACCACCGCCTCCGCTATTTTGCTGTTGGCCTTCGTAACCTGTGATTTTGTCGTGGAATATGTGGCCCAGTATTCAGACCTCACCCTGCCGCTTTTCTATCGTATAACCGCCTTTTGGGCCGGACAGGCCGGTTCGATGCTCTTCTGGGCTTTGGCCGTGTCGTTGGGCGGCGCGGCCTTTGCCATGAGCAAGACGTACAGGAGCCTGTCTTTGCGGACCAGACAGTGGTTTTGCCTTCTTTTCACCAGCGTCATGGCGTTTTTCCACATGCTGCTCTCCGTCTGGGTCAATCCCTTCGTCCTTTTGGATTTCACCCCTGCGGACGGGATGGGACTTAATCCCCTTCTGCAGGATCCGGGCATGATCTTTCACCCCCCTCTGCTCCTGCTGGGCTATGGAGGATTTGCGCTTCCGGCCTGTCTGGCCCTTGCCCAAAACCTGGGAACGAGGACCGGCATCCAGGCGGGCGGAGACGAGGACAAAGCGGTGCAGGCGGCAATCCGCCCCATTGTGCTGGTATCCTGGTCCTTGCTGAGCACCGGGATTATCCTCGGCGCCTGGTGGGCCTACATGGAACTGGGCTGGGGGGGGTACTGGGCCTGGGATCCGGTGGAAAACGCCTCTTTGTTGCCCTGGTTCGCGGCCACGGCCTACCTGCACACCTCGGTCATAGAGCGCAGACGCGGCAAACTGCGCCGCGTCAATATTTTCCTTCTCTGTCTCATAACCGTCTGCGCCTTTTTCGCCACCTATCTGGTGCGTAGCGGCGTGGTGCAGTCTCTGCACGCCTTCGGCGACAGCGGGATCGGCGCTCCGCTGCTGGCCTTCGCCCTGCTCTTTCTTTTCATAGCCGCGGTGGCCCCTTTGGCGTGCGCACGAAACGGGGAAACCCTGGACGAAGTAACGAGCAGGGAAGGACTGCTGATGATGGCGTCCTGGCTGCTGCTCGCCGTTGGGGCGATAATCCTGATCGCCACCCTCTGGCCGGTCATTCTCAACGGCTTGCGCGGCATTTCCCTTTATCTCCCGGCCCTGTTAAGCGCCAAAATTCCCCAGACGCCCATGGGCCTGGAGGCTTCGTTTTACAACCGCACCTGTCTGCCTTTGCTGGCCCTGTTGTCCGTGTTGCTTCTCTTCTGTCCCGGTCGCGTCTGGAAAGACAAACCTGGGCGCGTGGCCTTTCTGCATCCGCGCATTCTTTATGCCGTGCTGGCCCTTGCCGGAATCGGCGCCATTTGCCTTTGGGCCGCCGGCATCCGCCATCCTGTGGCCCTGTTGGCGGCTGCCTGCTCCATCGCCGGCATCTTCGGCATCATTCTCCATTTCGCGGCAAAGCCATCACGGCTTGCGGAAAAATCCTTCCTGGCCGCTCACGTGACGCATCTTGGCCTGTTAATGGTAATCCTGGGCGTAGCCTTTTCCGGTCCCTACCAGCAAAAATACACTCTGGAACTCGGCCGCGGGCAGGTCGGGGCGGCGGGCCGCTACCGCGTCACGGTCAATGAACTCTACGAGGGAGAATCCCGAATCGGAGCGGACGGGCGTCCCGGTTACCGCTTTCTGGAAGCGGAGCTCCTGATCTCCTCGGACAAGGGCGCCAGGGTCGGCAAGCTCTCTCCCCAACGTCGCTTCTACGCCAAGTTCGAACGCCAAAGCTACGCCGAAGCCGCGACGATTTTCAGTCCGGGCGAGGAAATCTACGCCGTGCTTCTCGGCGTAGACGAGGAAAGCCAAACCGCCTCGCTGGCCGTGAACGTCAATCCCCTGGTCAACTGGCTCTGGTTCGGCGGCGCTTTGATGTGCATCTTTCCTCTGGTTCTGCTAAGACGCCGCGCCCGGCTGCCGGACGACATCGCGCAAACGGCGCGTCCGCCCGCAGAATAAGGCCATGCTGCTGCGCCTGCGCGACATCTCCCGTTTTTACGACCATCGGCCGGTCTTCAAAAACGTCTCCCTGGATTTGCGCCGCGGCCGCGTCACCCTGCTCTGCGGACCCAACGGGGCGGGCAAGTCCACCCTGCTCAAAATACTCGCCGGTTTGATTAAGCCCTCGGAAGGCGAGGTAATCTTTCCGGCCGGTGAAGCCCCGAACGTCGGCTATCTCGATCACCGGACCTTCATTTACCCCACTCTCTCGGCTCTGGATAATCTGCGTTTCTGGGCGGATTTGCGGGGTGCTCCAAGCGCCGACGAGGATCTTTTCCCCGTTCTGGAACGTATGGACCTGTCGGATTTCGCCGGAGAACCGGCCGGCCTGTTTTCACGGGGGATGGCCCAGCGCCTGAATCTGGCGCGGGTCTTCATGCAGCGCCCGGACCTGATGCTTCTGGATGAGCCCTCAAACGGACTGGACCAAGCTTCGCTTGCGCTGCTGCGCGCCGAAATAAAAAAAGCCGGGGAAGATGGAACCTGCATAGTCTGGATCACGCACAGCCCGGATCAGGACAAAGGCCGCGCCGACGAAATCGCCCTGCTGGATAAAGGCGCGTTGCGGGTTTATCCGGCGGTCCCTTAGTTCACTCGTTTCATTCGTGAACTGCTCTGAACGATTTTATCTGTAATTGGAATCACCGGCAACTGAGAAGCGAAATGATCAGACCCGCCTTGATCATAGCCCGCAAAGACCTGCGCCTTATCGCGGGATGCCGTGGAGGACTGCTCCAGGCTCTGCTTCTTGGGCTTTTGCTCATTTTCATGTTCAGCCTGTCTTTGGCGCCGGGGCAGGTCATGAGCCCCCAGGGAGCGGCGACCGTCTTCTGGATGTCTTCGGCCTTCTGCCAGGTGCTTGTTTTCAACACGCTCCATTCGCATGAAGAGGAAAACGGGCAGATGCTGGGTCTGCTCCTCTCCCCCATCCCCCCCCAGTCCATCTGGCTCGGAAAGGCCCTGGCCGGCGCCTGTCTGCTCTTTCTGGCCCAGCTTGTCTTTCTTCCGGCGGTGTTCGTGTTTCTGAGGCAGGAGGCGGGGGCGCTCTGGCCGGTCGGCCTTGCCTCGATAATAGTCAGCGACGTCGGGATAGCCGCGCTGGGGGCGCTACTAGGATCGCTCGCGCGCGGCCAGTCCGCCAGGGAAGCCCTGTTCAGCGTAATTATTTTTCCGCTGCTGACCCCGCTCCTCCTCGGCGGCATACGCATCGGAACGGCTGTATTAAGCCCTGGCGCGGACGGAGATTATGCGAACTGGCTCGGCATATCACTGGCCTTTGACGCCATCTTCACCGCCGCGGCCATGGTCCTTTTCCCCCTGGTGTACAATGTGGACGACTAGTGCCATGTATCGCTTAAAACTACGCGTACGCTTCGTTTTAAGCGATAAGATCGCACGGCAATAAACGCGTTTTTTTGCCATGCTCACACCGCCGATAAAAGATTTCAGTCATTTTCATCGCCAAGCAAAAAGGAATCCGAATGAATGATTCAGGCCAAAGTGACCGCATAGCCCGTATCAATGATCTGCAAGTGAAAATCGCCGCCCTTCGCCCATACGAGGGCGATATGCTTGTTCAGTTGCGTAAGTACTACCGGCTGGGACTTACCTGGA
>JAISZH010000042.1 GCA_031269345.1 Desulfovibrio sp.
GCTTTCAGCAAATCTTTATCCAGAGAGGAGATAGTAGATGGTTATAACAATTATTCTCTCACTGTTGCTGCTCATGTTTATCGCGTACAGGGGGTTCCCGGTGATCATTTTCGCCCCAATATGCGCGCTGCTCGCGGCATCAACGGCCGGATACGCCCTTTTGCCTACCTATACGGAAATGTTCATGGGCAACGCGGTGGCCTTTATCAAAAACATGTTCCCGGTGTTCCTGCTCGGCGCGGTGTTCGGAAAAGCGATGGAAGATTCTGGCGCAGCCAAGGCGATTTCACGCGGCATCATAGGCCGTCTGGGATATAAACACGCCATGCTGGCCGTCGTGCTCGCTACGGCAGTGCTCGCCTACGGCGGCATCAGTGTATTTGTTGTGGCGTTTACTATTTACCCTTTGGGCGCGGCGATTTTTCGCGAAGCGAACATACCCAAACGTCTCTTGCCCGGCACCATGGTGCACGGCTCATTTACCTTTGTTTATGCATTGCCTGGCCTACCGCAAGTACAAAACATTATCCCCACCCGCTATTTCGGTACCGACGCCTTTGCCGGAGCGTGGTTCGGCATCGTCTTCGGAGCGGTTATTTTTGTCTTGGGAATGCTGTGGTTGGAATCGCGTAGAAAAGCAGCCTTTGCCGCCGGCGAAGGCTATGGCGAAGGGCACAAAAATGAGCCCACCGCAGATGATCTGGCCAAAGATGAGCATGAAATGCCTCCGGTACTCGCGGTTCTCCCTTTAATTGCCGTTCTTATCATCAATTTTTTCCTCACCAACGCCATCAAAAACTGGGATCCGGCCATACTGGACAAGTTCCCCGGCATAAAGCTTTCGCAGGTCGCTCCTACTTGGGCGCTTATTGTGGCCCTCATCATCGGTATTTTTATGGTCATGGCCTTTAGTTGGAAGCGCTTTACCACTGCCACTGCTGTTTCCAACTCCCTGACCGCCGGCGCCATCGGTTCACTGCTGGCCACCATGAATACCGCTTCTGAAGTGGGTTACGGCAATGTTGTCAGCAAACTCCCCGGCTTTAAGACCGTGGCCGACTTCATGATGAGCATCGATATCGGCTCTCCCCTATTCTCCGAAGCCATTACAGTTAACGTTCTGGCAGGTATTACCGGTTCCGCTTCGGGCGGTATGGTCATCGCGCTGGAGGCAATGGGACAGCAATATCTGGAGTGGGCACAACGTACCAATGTTTCGCCTGAACTGCTACACCGCATCGCCACCATGGCTGCGGGCGGGCTTGACACGTTGCCACACAACGGAGCAGTAATCACTGTGTTGGCCATTTGCGGCCTGAATCACAGGCAGTCGTACAAAGATATGGGTATGTGCACGGTTGTCATTCCCTTTACAACGGTATTTGTCGGCATCTTCCTGGTCTCATTATTTTAACCACCTCAAGCAGGCCGAAAATTCAGCTATCGTACTTTCGACCTGTGACGCAATGCCCCTGCACGGCAAGGAGCTTACAATGGCTTTTGAACTCACTGATTCCGCATTGTTTTTGAAAATTTCGTATTCGGCCAACCGGAAATAAAGTTGAAGTTCATTCCCGGCTTCGGTGGTTCACAACGGTTGCCGCGCCTTGTCGGCCTTGGCATAGTTAAGGAGTTTTTATACACTGGGCGAAATGTGACTGCTGAAGAAGCCATACATATCGGTCTTGTCGATTCGGTCGTTCCGGCAGCGTTTCTAATGATGGACGCAACCATAAAAACCGCCAAACAAATCAGCTGTTATTCCGAAATAATCCTGCTCTACCTTAAAACAGCGGTGAACAGACGCGCGGATATAGATTTGTACCGTTCCATGGATATTGAGAAAGATTTATTCGAGCTGTGTTTTGCGACGAAAAATCATCTGGAAGGTTGCAATGCCTTTCTGGAAAACGGCCTCTTGTTTTCAAGGACAGGTAAGGTCGCCGAACTTTAGCTCGCCACAGTGAAAGGAGAATGAATATGCCAAAATTTATGAGCGCGGAAGAAGCCGTTTCCGTCATTAAGGACGACGATGTGCTGGTGACCGAAGCCTTTATGGGCAACGGACAGCCTGAGGTTTTGTATAAGGCGCTGGAAAAGCGATTTTTGGAAACAAAACATCCTGCCAAGCTGACGCTTATGCACGTTTCCGGTCAGGGTAACGGGAGGGCCAGCCAGAGCAACCGCCTAGCTCATGACGGGTTTCTGCATCGCGTCATAGGCGCGCATTACAACGTTTCGCCCCAAATAATGAAGATCATCGCCGAGAATAAAATAGCTGCATACAATTTCCCGCAGGGCGTTATGGCGCAAATGATGCGGGAAATCGCCGGCGGAAAACTCGGCGTATTTACCCATGTCGGCTTGAAAACCTTTGTCGATCCACGCATAGAGGGCGGCAAGCTGAACGAAAAGGCCAAAGCGGAAGATCTGGTCAGCTTCATGACCATTGAAGGCAAGGAACAACTTTTCTTCAAGGCGGTGCCCATCAACGTCTGCTTTTTGCGCGGCACCTATGCCGATGAAAAAGGCAACATCAGCATGGACAAAGAACCTTTGCTCCTGGAAACCCGCTCAATCGCGCAGGCGACCAAGAACTCCGGCGGCATAGTCATCGTGCAGGTTGAGCAAAAGGTGAAGGCCGGAACTATTCATCCCAAGGATGTGGTCATCCCCGGCATCTGCGTGGATATCGTGGTTACGGTGCCGGAGATTGCCGAACATATGCCCGAGCATGTGGCAGTAACTCCCTCCCTTGCTGGAAATATCCGCATACCTGAAAGCGGCGCGTCTCTGATGGAGTTCAGCGAGCGAAAAATCATCGGCCGCAGGGGTGCCATGCTGTTGCAGCCGGATTCCGTAGTCAATCTGGGCATCGGCGTGCCCGAGGCCGTAGCGGCGGTAGCCAATGAAGAAGGCATAGGCAAATTTTTTACGTTGACTATGGAATCCGGGCAAATCGGCGGCATTCCACAACTCGGCGAACGCTTCGGCACTTCATTGAACCCCGAAGCCATTATCCAACAACCCGAGCAGTTTGACTTCTATGATGGCGGAGGTCTGGACATTGCCTTCCTTGGCCTTGCGGAAACAGATCAGTTCGGCAACATCAACGTCAGCAAACTGCCCACACGCGTTCCCGGCTGCGGAGGCTTCATTGATATTACGCAAAATACCAAAACGGTCGTGTTCATGGGCACTTTTACCGCCAAGGGGCTTGAAATCGAATCCGGCGATGGCACCCTGAAAATCAAAAAGGAAGGCACTGTCAAAAAATTTGTCAGCAAGGTACAGCAAATCACCTTCAGCGGCGATTATGCCCGTGAAACAGGACAGACAATCTATTACATGACCGAGAGGGCGATATTTGAACTGAAGCAGGACGGCATGCATCTGACGGAAATCGCGCCGGGGATCGATATCGACAAACACATACTGCCATACATGGACTTTGTTCCCAAGATGACGATGCCTGTGAAGACCATGGATAAGCGCCTTTTTGTGGACGCGCTCATGGGCTTGAGTAACGACAGATAACACGAACATAACGTCGGGCGCTATTTTTCGTCGCGCCCGCCCGTTCACATCCATCCGCGGCGGCAACTGCCGCTGCGCGGAAAATAGAAGGAGCGCAACATGGAAAATCGCAAAATCCTCACCGTCGGCAGCAAGGCCTATTTCCATAAAACTATTTCCGAATCCGACGTGTACCAGTTTGCCGGCCTCACCGGCGACTATAGCAGAATTCATATGGACAAGGAGTTTGCGAAAACGACTCGCTTCGGGCAGCAAATCGCCCACGGGCTTATTTCCTCCAGCTTCATCTCAACAATTATGGGCATGCAGCTTCCCGGTTCCGGCACAATTTTTTTAGATCAATACGTTGAGTTCAAAAATCCGGTATTTTTCGGCGATACAATTACGGCGGAAGTAGAATTGATTAAGGTGGAAGAAAAAGAAAAGGTATATATCGGCGAATTTAAGGGAACCTGCACCAACCAGCGCGGGGAAGCGGCAGTTATCGCCACGGCGCATCAAATGATGCCCAAAACGCACTTTATCGTAGAACAAACAAAATCATAAGCGCACTACCGTGTTCATACGAAAGAGCTCGGGTGAGGCAGTCTCCGTCTCGTCCCCACGGTACTGATTCTTCGAGGATCACTGCCAATTGAGCCTTTTGTCCTGGACTCAATGAGCAGACTTGAGTCAGAAGAGTTGAAAAATCTTTCTTTTTCATACTCACCTCTAACCACCATCTGCTATATTTCAACAAGTAAAGCAACTAGATGGCGTCGTCACTACGTCTATAACACGCTGAAAATATTTGAATATTGTGTAGTGTTGCGAGACAGAAATTTTCGAATAAATTCAGGTTATTATCAATCGTATGACGACACCATCTAGTGCCTGATTACAAAAATAACAAACATATTTTTTATGGTCATTTTTGCAGGATCGTCGGCGGAAAAACGTGGTTTTCCGCCGACTTACGCCGCCTACGGCCGCGCAAAACCCTTCGGGTTTTGTAGTGTTTACTTTTGCAAGTAAACACAAAGCCAAGCAAATTGTTATCAAACGTAATCCGTTCTGATAAACTCAGCCTTCCGGGAACCTGCTGCGGCGGATGCGCCTGCGTTCTTCAGCGAAAACACTGCGTATCAACCCCTCCCGATCTTCCTCGTCCATATCCAGAAAGGAAAGCTCATATTGCCGCTCCCCGGTGGGAAGGGCACCGTCCTCCCGGGTATCGTCCGGGAGACAGGCCGTGACTTCCTTGTCCACCTTGACCAGAGCCGAGATAATCCGTTCCTGCGCGTCCCCGAGAAAGATCAGCATCTCCAGTTCCTGACCTTCGGCCAAGGTATGGGCGCAGGACAGGGAAAACTCCCTGACGCCGAGGCGCAAGACGCGGCCCTCGTGGGGAAAAACCTTTTGCATGGCGTTTTGCCGTAAAAGGGAAAGAACGGCGTCCACCTTTCTGTCCAGTTCTACCAAAAAACGCGCTGTAGGGTCGGAAAACCCCCTGCTTGACAAAAACTCCTCGCGCAAGCCTAATCCCGCTGCAAAGGACGCGCCTGCGTAAAGACGCTTTCGGCCGCTTTCGCAACGAAACATGACGCGCGCGCGCGCAGGTACGGAAAGAAGCGTATCCGACATTGAAGCCCGCCTGAAAATTAGGGAAACGCGGATTACTTGGGGCTCCGCCCCAAACCCCGCCGGGGGAAATGATTTCCCCCGGACCCCCTCAGTTGTAACTATCTGAAATATCAACCGGGAGTGCAGAGGAATCATTCCCCTGCCGGGGAAGTGCGAGGCGGCTTTGCCCCCTCACTGGAATGAATCAGTGTTTCCTTGGTATCACTATTACCGGGACAGAAAGTAGTCCATACTTTCCCAGGTCATTGGCCCCGGCGGTTCGCTGCGCCACCGGACGGCAAAAAACGAGACGCCGCCCGCGGCAGCGCGCCCTGTTTCGCCTGGCGTCCACTGTCAAGGCATTCCGGGGATGACATGACAGCCATAACATATTTCATTGGTTTTTATTAACATATTTTCCTTGGCTTTTAAAGCCTCAGGTGCCATAAAAGAAAGAAGGGCCGCCTGTCCCGCGAAACCGCCTGGAAAAGGGGGAAAGCATGCGGCGGACGAATGGAAAACAAAGGACTACAAGCTTGCGGTACGACTTTGACGAGATCATTGAACGGCGCGGCACGCGCAGTGAAAAATGGGACACATATCCGGCCGACGTCCTGCCCATGTGGGTGGCGGACGGTGACTTCAAAAGCCCGGAACCGGTCACGCAGGCCATCATTGGGGCAGTACACAGAGGTCTTTTCGGCTATACGATCGCGGACGGAGCCTTTGAACGCGCTTACGCGCACTGGGCAGCCTCGCGCTATGGCTGGGAAGCCGACCCGGACTGGGTTCTTTGGGCGCCCTCCCTGGGCGCGTCGCTTGCGACCTGCATCCGCGCCTTCAGCAAACCAGGAGGGCGGGTGGCCATGCTAAGCCCGATCTACCCCCCCTTCATCAATCTCTGCTATCTGAACGGACGCCTTCCCGAGCAAAGCGCCCTGCGCGACAGAGGCCATGGCTACGCCATAGATTTCGCGGACCTGGAAGCAAGGCTTGCCCACCCGGACACCAAGCTTCTGCTTTTGTGCAACCCCCACAACCCCACTGGCCGGGTGCTCTCGCGGCGGGAGTTGGAACGGATTGGTGAACTCTGCCTGCGCTACAACGTAATAATTTTCTCCGATGAAATACACGCGGACATAGTGTTCAAAGGCAAACACGTCTGCTTTCCCACCCTTTCCCCTGAACTGGCTTCCATCACCATGGTCGGAATGAACGCCAGCAAGACCTTCAATCTCGCCGATCTGCGTTCCGCCGCGATCATCGCCTCCAACCCGCGCCTGCGCCAGTCATTTGTCTCAGAAATCGCGCGCTGCAATGTCGGACGCTGCTCCCTGGGCATAGCCGGGGTCATTGCCGCCTACACGCGTTGCGCTGACTACGCGGATCAACTTGTGCCCTATCTTGAGGCCAACATGCGCCTGGCGGTGGATTCCTTTTCCTCCGCCACGACGCATATTTCAGCCAGTATGCCCGAAGGCACCTTCCTGCTCTGGCTCAACTGCAAAAAAATGGAGATGACTCAGGCGGAACTGGTCAATTTTTTCCTTGCGAAAGCTAAAGTGGCCCTGAACTCCGGCGCAAGCTTCGGGAAAGGGGGAGAAGGTTTCATGCGCCTCAATGTCGCCTGTCCGCGCGCGACCTTACGCGACGGCCTGCGCAGAATCGCAAAGGCCCTGGCTGAACGCTGAAATCCCTCGTCTGCAAAAATTTCCTTATGCGACTACCGATTACCACCAATCCGGAAAAATGCGCGGGCTGCAACCGCTGCATCAGTTGCTGCCCCATTGAAGAAGCGAACGTCGCCTATATTGAGGCCGGTAAGGGCAAGGTGCGCATAGAGGCCGCCAAATGCATCGGCTGCGGCGCCTGTGTCGTAGCCTGCCCTCATGACTCCCGCTCATACGTTGACGATACTGAACGCTTTTTCGAAGACCTGGAACGCGGAACACCCATATCGGCGTTCTGCTCCCCGGCCGCGCGCGTCGGCCTGGAACGCCTGCCCAATACCCTGGCCTGGCTCAGAAGCAAAAAAGTCCGTAAAATCTATGACGTGTCCCTCGGTGACGCCATATGTACCTGGGCTTACATACGCTTCATACAGAAAAGCGGGCCAGGCCCGATAATCGCCCAAGCCTGCCCGGCCGTTGTCGATTATATCCTCATACACCGCACCGACATGCTCCCCCGCCTGGCCCCACTCCACTCACCAATGCTCTGCACCGCCATCTACATGCGCAAGTGCCTGGGCATAAGCGACAGGCTGGCGGCCATATCGCCCTGTATCGCCACCTCCGGCGAATTCGCCGAAACCGGCGGCATAGTTTCATACAACGTGACCTTCGCCAAGCTGGAGGAATATATAAAAAAACACGGCATAGTTCTGCCGGAGACAGAAGGAAGCTTTGACAATCCGGGTTTCGAACCGGGCGTCCTCCACCCCATACCGGGCGGTATCAAGAAAAATATGGGGCTACTCCCGGGGAAAAAGCCGAGCGTCTACAAAAGCGAAGGCCCGGACGCAGTCTACAAGGCGCTCAACGAGTACGCCAAAACCGACATGGACGATCTGCCGGATGTCTTTGACGCGCTAAGCTGCCTGCACGGCTGTAATCTTGGCACCGGATGCGCGCACAGGCGCAACCCGTTTTCGATAAACGCCTCCTTGGACAGGGAACGCCTCAAGGCGCTGCCGGAACGCGGGCAGGAACATTGTGAAGAACTGTTCCGCGAGTTCGACAAGACCTTGCGCCTTTCGGATTTCACCAGATATTACTACCCGAGGCAGGCAGGCCGCATACGCGTCCCGGAGGAAGACATCGAGGCGGCTTTCAGGCTCATGGGCAAAACCGATCCCGTCTCGCGCAATTTCAACTGCGGTGCCTGCGGCTCGGAAACCTGCCGCGGGATGGCTCTGAAAATAGCCAAAAAAATAAATTCCCCGCTCAACTGCATCCAAACGGCCCACGCCGCCACGGTTCGCAAACACGAGGCCGTGCTTGAATGGCAGGCGGGAAACGCCAGGGCCATCCAGATGATACAGCAGGAACTGTCCGGCATAAAAACCCTTTCGGAAAAAATCGTCGCCGATATTTCCAGCGTGGACAAGATGATCGCCGTCTACGACGCCTTGGGAAAGGACATAGACAACATCGCCCGCAACATCCACATGATTTCTCTTAATGCATCCATTGAGGCCGCGCGGGCGGGAGAATACGGCAAATCCTTCGCAGTGGTGGCCGAAGCGGTACGCTCCCTCGCCGGGGATACACAAGGGGCCACCGCAAAAATCGTCAAGGCCTCGAACGACGCCAAAGCCTCCCTTCTGGACATTGCCGACATGGTGAAAGACATCGGCTCGGAGATAGCGAAATCTCACGCCAATATGAGGGAAATCGACGAAAGCACGCAAAAGGTCTTGAGTGAATAGCCCAAAGCCGTTTATGACCCTATGGCATTTACGCTCATGACCCTTGCCTGGCGGCGGGCTAAGCCCGCCTGCTCCTGTTTCGCGGCAAGGATTTGCGTGGCAAATTCTTGCCGAGCGCGTTAACATATAAAGTGAACATCGCGGTTTTCGGCGGGTCATCTTCTCATAATCGGCCCCAGGTTGATTATGATGCATATTGTACAGCTTTCCGCATGGAAATCTGTACAGCTGCCCAGCGGCCGCTGTTGCCGCGAAGCGGCGCAAGTCCGCCGCAAACCGCGTTTTCGGCTGACGATCCTCCGCAGGGAAAAGTTTATTTTTCAATGCGGGTTTCAATAATAAAAACCGGGAGAAAAACACCCAGTGTTCAAATCTCTTCTGCCGCAGGGGGCGCCCTTTTTTGAACTCCTGCTTACGCAAAACGAAAAACTCTGCGCCTCCGCCGAGGTACTGAACACAATCATCGCCGAACCGGCGCTGACGGAAAAGGCGTACCGGGAAATATCCGTTCTGGAAGCGGAAGCCGACAAGGTACACGCCCGCATAACCCGTTATCTTTCCAGAACCTTCATCACGCCCATAGACCGGGAGGACATCCTGCGCATCACCAAAATGCAGGAAGAAGTCACGGATCAGCTTTTCAACATGGCAAACCGCCTGTACATTTTTGAATTTTCCAGCATGCCTTTCCCCATGCTCAAACTGGGAAACGTCTTGAAGGAAATGTGCCGGTTCACCCGCTCCATGCTCACCGGGCTTTCCGAGAACCGGGACACCCACGAAACCAGAGCCTTCCGCACCCTGCGCAACGAAAGTGAAATGCTGCTCAGCATGTGCCTTGTGGAACTGCACGATCTGTCTGAACCAACTCCGGAAAACCTTCTCGGCATAATGAAATGGAACCAGATTTACGATCGGATGGAGACGGCCATGAACCGTGTCGTAGCCCTGGCCGAAACCATAGACGAAGCGGTTCTGAAAAATGTTTGAGATCCCGCTTCTGCTTGCGCTGATTATAGCGGCGGCGCTGATCTTTGATTTTACCAACGGAGCGCACGACTGCGCGAACGCCATCGCCCCGGCGGTCTCCACGCGCGTTCTTTCGCCGCGCGCGGCCGTGGCCCTTGCCGCCTCGCTCAACCTGCTCGGCGCGCTGCTCGGGGAGGAGGTGGCCAACACCCTCGGCAACGGCATAGTGCGCCCTGAAATCATAAGCGAAAGCCGCATCCTGGTTCTCGGCGCCCTGACCGGGGCCATAGCGTGGAATTCGATCACTTGGTATTTCGGCATCCCATCCTCTTCCTCCCATGCCCTGATCGGCGGACTGATCGGCTCTGCCCTTGCCCAGGCGGGCACGCAGGCGATAAACCTCATGTCGATATTCAGCAAAGTGCTGCTGCCCCTCTTTCTTTCCCCTCTGGCCGGATTCTGCATGGGCTTTTTCCTGATGAGCCTGATCGGCCTCATATTTTTTCGCATCCATCGGGCCTTTGTCGCGCGCGTCTTCAGCCGGGTCCAGATCCTCTCCTGCGCAGCCATGGCGCTCAGCCACGGCTTCAATGACGCCCAGAAGACCATGGGGGTGATCAGTCTGGCCCTGCTCATTTTCGGTGAAATCGAGGCCTTCCGCGTCCCGCTGTGGGTAAAGCTGGCCTGCGCCATGGCCATGTCCGCCGGAACCTTCATGGGCGGATGGAGAATAGTGAAAACCATGGGGCAAAAAATTTTCAAGCTTGAGCCGGTACACGGCTGCGCCGCCGAACTTTCCGCCGCCGCGGTGATCGGCTGCGCCTCTCTGGTCGGAGCTCCGGTCAGCACCACGCACACGATAACAGCCTGCATTTTCGGAGTCGGCTCCACCCGGCGCCTCTCGGCCGTGCGCTGGGGTCTGGCCGGCAACCTGCTTGTCGCCTGGCTGCTCACCATACCCGCCTCCGCCTGCGTGGGAGCCGCCGCATTCCTCATTCTGCGCTTAATCTGGGGGCAGGTGTAGCCGTGCTTCTCGCAACGGATCCGAAGGACCTGCCCCTTTCCCTTCAGGACTTGATCCGGGGCACCGCTCTCACCTTGGGCAATTTCGACGGAGTGCATCCCGGCCATCAGGCGCTTATCCGCAAAACAGTCTCTCTGGCCAGGCAGAAAGGCTCTCCTTCCATAGCCGTCACCTTTGACCCCCACCCAGTGCGCGTGCTCAAGGGAGACGCCGCCCCAGCCCAATTGCTGACCCTGCAAAACAAGCTCGAATATCTGGCCGATCTCGGTTTGGACCTCACACTCACCCTGCCCTTCACACCCGCCACAGCCGCCATGGAAGCGGAGGATTTCGTCCGCGTCATCCTGTGTGAATCGCTACGCGCCCGTTTCCTTGTACTAGGCTATGACTACGCCTTCGGGAGGGGGCGCCGGGGCAACGCCGCGCTGCTCGCGGACATGGGCAAAAAATTCGGCTTCGAGATTGAGGAAACGCCGGCCCTGCGCCTGGGCAAAAAGATAGTCAGTTCGTCGCTCATCAGAGAAGCGCTGCTCGCCGGCAAGGTCCGCGAAGGAACCTTCCTGCTCGGACGCCATTTTTTTGTGCAAGGCACGGTGGAAAAAGGCGACCGCCGCGGGGGAAGGCTCCTTGGGTTTCCCACCGCCAACCTGCGCCTGGAGAAAAATATCCTCCTGCCCAAAAAAGGGGTGTACGCGGTGCTGGCGGAAATCAATCCCCCCGCGGCAACGCTGGGGGAGACGTTACGCGGCGGCCTGAAAGGGGTTGCCAATGTGGGCACAAATCCGACTTTCGGCGGCAACGCCTTGCGTCTTGAAACGCATCTGCTTGATTTTGACGCCGATATCTACGGATCACTCATGCGCGTGCATTTTATCGAACGCCTGCGCGAGGAACGCAAATTCCCCGGGGCAGACGAACTCTTGCGACAGATCCGCCTGGATGTCGCCAAGGCTGGGAAAATTACCTCATCCAGCCTTGATGCCGGTAAAGGACAGGAAAACCTATGTTAAGGCACAGCTTACCCATATGCGCTCCAGGGCAGTTCACGAATGAAACGAGTGAACCGCCCTGCAAGGATTTGCAGCGCAAATCCTCGCCGCGAAACAGGAGCAGGCGGGCTTTGCCCGCCGAAAGCGAGCTGTTTCAAGCGTCAATTGCTCTAGCAACGCTGAGCGCCGGACTTGCGGCCCGGATACAAATTTCCATGCGGAAACCTGTAATCCATCTCTTTCTCCTGCTCTGCCTTTGCATTTCCGGGGCGACCCCGGCCAGTGCCGCAGACCCGCTCTCAGCCCTTGTCAGGGCTCAGGAAGGCATCGACACCTGCGATTCCGGCCTTTTCAACAGCGCCGTGGATTTGGGCGCGATCACGGACAAAGCCGCGACCGCGCTGCTCAACGCCTTGCGCAAAGCCTCCTCTGAAGGGCGGCTGGAAGGACCCGCCGTCCTGATCGTCTCGCTGGCCGGCACGATGAGCGACGGCGGCCAGGATAAGCTCATCCGGCAACTGCTGCATTCGGAGATAAAAAGCTTCCTGGCCGCCGGCATCAACAGCGGCTGGTTCTCCGGACAGGAGAAGCACGCTCCGGGCGGCGGCGGGGGCTTTGCCTCCTATCTGAAAAAAATCCCGCGCGGACGCAGGGAAATCATCCCCGGAAAAATCGTGTCCGAGGCCAAGGACAGCGCCGTGGTCACGGCGCGCTTCCTTGACCCGCAAGCCGGCGCTTTGCCTCTGCTTCTGGAACTTGAACGCAGAAACGGGGTGTGGCGCGTCGTGGAGATAAAAAATGCCGCCGAACTTTTCACTCTTGCCGGGAGGGGCGGGGGCTGAAAAAAGCATCCTCCCCCGTCTGCTCCTCTGTCTGTTTTTGTCCGCGTTTTTCCTTGGCAGGGCGGCCTGCCCGGCCGGCGCGGCCTGCCCGGCCGGGGAGGTGACGCTTTTTGTGCCGGAACGGGCGGAGAGTCCTCTGTACAGGATATACAGCCTGCTTGACGCCGCCTTCAAAGAAGAGATCTTCCTGCGCATAAAGCCGGTCGAGCGTCTTGGACGCGGCGGAAGCTACGCCATAAGCGCCCTGCAGGACAGTAAAGGCGACAGCTGCTCCATGGCGGCCGTCTCCCTGCCGGCCTTTTTCCTGATGTCGGCAGGCTGGGATCGCCTTTACGACGCCGGAGCAATTTACCCCTTTGCCGTCATCGGAGCGATCCCCAACGTCCTTTGGGTGGACGAGCGAAGCCCCTTGAGGACTCTTGAGGATTTTCTGGCCTGGGCCAGACGGGAAACGATTCTCAAGGGCAAGCGCTTTGACGTGGCAGGAACGGGGCGCTTCACGGATCAACACTTGGCGAACCTGCAACTCGGACGGGCTACCGGCCTCAGAATCGGCTATCTGCCTCTTCTGGGCGCGAAAGAATCCGCCGAAGCGGCAAAAAGCGGGCCGGCAGCCGCCTGCTGGGCTCCAGCCTTCCCCTTGCAGGAGATGCAGGGTCTGCGGCCCCTGGCGGTCGCCGCGGCCAAACGCAGCCCGACACTGCCCAATGTCCCGACCTTTCTTGAAGCCGGCCACTCCGTGCAAAACCTCGTCTGGCTCTGTCTGGCCCTGCCGGCCTCAACTCCGGAGGCGATCCGGGAAAAAAGCCGCGCGGAGGCTGAGAAGGTTCTGAAAAACCCCGCCCTGCGCCGGAAATTCGCCGCCTTTGGCCTGGTCCTGCCTGATGAAAACGAAGACCTGGAGCGTTTTGTGGACCGTCAAAGGCAAGCCGCTCTGGAACTCATCCATGACTACGCCCTGATCCCCAAAGAAAAATTCACGCCCAAGGCAACATGGTGAGTGATCTCCCTGTTTTTCTGCCCTGCCTGCTCGGTCCGACCGGCTGCGGCAAAAGCGCCGCCGCACTGACCCTGGCCCGAATGTTCCCACTAAGCCTGGTGAACGCAGATTCCCGTCAGGTCTACCGGGATTTTCCCATTATCACCGCCCAACCCACGGAAGCGGAAAAGGATGTCTGCCCCCATCTGCTTTACGGTTTCCTGCCCACGGAGAAAAAACTCGGGGCCGGGGAATATTCCAGGCTGGCGCGAACCGCCATGGCGCGGGAGGAGGCAGGGGGCAGACTGCCGACGGTCGTGGGCGGCACCGGGCTTTATTTCCGATCTCTGATTGAAGGTCTGGCCCCGATACCGGAAGTTCCGGAGGAAATCTCCAGGCGCTTGCGTGAACGCTGCCGACTTGAGGGAAGCGAACCATTTCATGCGCGGCTTGCCGAAATCGATCCTGAATACGCCGCGAAGATCCACCCGAAAGACCGGCAGCGCGTGTGCAGGGCGCTTGAAGTTTTCGAGGCCACGGGGCGGACCTTTTCCTGGTGGCACGCCAAACCGCGCCTCCCAAAACCCTACCGGGTTCTGAAGATTGGCCTTTCTCTGCCCATGCCGGAACTGGAAAGGCGACTTGCGCTCCGCATCGAATGGATGCTGGAAAAAGGCGCATTGGAGGAAGCCGAGGCCGCCCTGAAACTTTGTCCGGACCCTAAAGCGCCTGGCTGGTCCGGGATCGGCTGCGCGGAAATTTTTCTTTTTCTGCGCGGGGAGTTAAACCTTGCCGAATGCCGCGCCCTGTGGCTGAAAAATTCCCGGGCCTACGCCAAACGCCAAATCACCTGGTTCAGGGCGGATCGGGAAATCGTCTTTTTCCGCCCGGAAGAGACGGACAAGATTTGTGAATATATTTTGCAAGGCTGGAATGAGGGGAAGATTTTGCCGGAAAAAAAGCTTCCCCCGGCCTAAAGGCTTGGCGCCAAAAACCGATAAGCAGGATGGCAACGGCATGGAATACGGCTCCTGTCCGTTTGCGGTTCCCGGTGTGGGAAACCCCTTGAGAAATAATCTGTGCGCTCTCAGGGGCATGGGCATGGCGGCCCGGCGCGGAAAAAATTTCGGCTTCCCCGGGCCGTCGTAAAAACAGTGTGGAGCGTGAGCGGAAAAGCCGCATGGAAGCGGCGAGAATCACCCGCTTGTACCGCGTAATATTCAAGGAGGAATATTATGAGCCTCATTATCAACCACAACATAATGGCGATGAACGCCGCCAGAAACCTCGGAACTGCCTACAGCAACCTCACCACCTCGATAAACCGACTGTCTTCGGGGCTGCGCATCAACTCCGCGGCGGACGATGCCGCCGGTCTCGCCATCCGAGAGCTCATGCGCGCGGAAATCGCAGCCATGAACCAGGGAGTGCGCAACGCCAACGACGCCATTTCCCTGATCCAGACCGCGGACGGAGCGCTGAGCGTCATAGACGAAAAGCTGATCCGGATGAAGGAGCTGGCCGAACAGGCCGCTACCGGCACCTACAACTCCGACCAGCGTCTGATGATCGAATCCGAGTATCAGGCCATGGCCTCGGAAATCACCCGTATCGCCAACTCCACGGATTTCAACGGCGTGCATCTTTTGAACGGCAACCTCTCGGGTATCACGCACAACGGAACAGGGCTGGTTTCCACGGGCAGGCTGAAGGTACACTTCGGACCGGAAAACGATAGCTCCGAAGACTACTACTATATCCAGATCGGCAACGCCACGGCCTCCGCTCTGGGTGTGGGCATGCAGGGCACGATCACGAACAAAGCCTACACCGTTTCCACACAGTCGCGAGCCCAGGCCGCTCTGGAAGGCCTCAAGGACGCCATAACCTCCAAGGACAAGATCCGGGCCAACCTGGGCGCCATGCAAAACCGCCTGGAAAACACGATCAGCAACCTCCAGGTTCAGGCCGAAAACCTGCAAGCCGCGGAATCCCGTATCTCGGACGTGGACGTATCCCTGGAAATGACGGAATTCGTGCGCAACCAAATTCTCACCCAAGCGGCGGTAGCCATGCTTTCACAGGCAAACTCCCTGCCGCAGCTTGCTCTGTCTCTTATGGGCTAGACCGAGACCCTGGGGTGGGGTTCTCTCAATATGCCTCGCCGGAGGCGGACGCAACCGCGCCCGCCTCCGGCGAAGACAGGTGGGTCCGTCCGAAACCGCCCGCTTCGAACAATATCAACCGCGCATCGTCCCGCAATTCCTCCCGCCAATAATCACGGAAATACCTCCACGCCGAAAAGGCGCTACTGATTCGAATTTGCACAAAACTGCGTCCATGCGGTTTCTCGTGCCCGACCGCGGCGGTACGTTCGGCTTCGGTACGGGACGGACAGGCCGGACGAATAAGTTTTATCGACAGCAAATTAACTGTCGACAGCAAATTAACTGTCGATAGCAAATTAACTGTCGATAGCAAATTAACTTGACAAAGTCCGAAGCCCTGTTTATAGAAACAGAAAATTCAAATCTGGACAAGCGCATGCATTCTGACAACCTCCAACTCGGCAGCAGCACAGCGGCAAAAGTCGAAGCCGGCTTTTGGGGCTTTTACTTTTTTACCGGCTCCTGCGGCAGGGGGAGGCGCGCTTAAGTACGGATTAAGCAGACGTCATAACCGGGGCCGCAGGCGAAAAGCTTGCGGCCTTTTTTTCTTGCAAAAAACGGTGACGGCTGCGGGCGGAGGTTCAACCCGCCGTTGCGCGAACAATTCGCGCGCCGCCGGGGTCATGCGTCAAAATTCTGTACCAGGGAAAGGACAAGACCATGCAAATCGGCAAAACCATCAGAATGGAGAGGATTTTCAACCGCGACACGGGCAAAAGCATTGTCGTGCCCATGGATCACGGCGTTTCCGTTGGCCCTCTCAAGGGCCTGGAAAAAATGACCCAGGCCGTGGCAGACGTCGCCGAAGGCGGGGCGAACGCGGTACTCATGCATAAGGGACTCGTCCGTTGCGGACACCGCAAAAGCGGGCGGGACGTAGGTCTGATCCTGCACCTCTCGTCCAGCACGGTTCTTTCCGCCGCGCCCAACCACAAAACCCTCACCGCTTCGGTGGAAGACGCCATCTGCCACGGCGCGGATGGGGTTTCCATCCATGTCAACTTGGGCGACGACCATGAATCGCAAATGCTGTCCGACTTCGGACGCGTAGCCAGGGAAGCGGAACGCTGGGGAATGCCGCTGCTCGCCATGGTGTACGGACGCGGCCCGAAAATCAAAAACGGCCTGGACCCAGACATCATTGCCCATTGCGCCCGGGTCGGGGCCGAGCTGGGAGCGGATGCGGTAAAGGTGCCCTATACGGGAGACATGGACAGTTTCAACTTTGTCGTGGAATCCTGCTGTGTGCCGGTACTCATCGCCGGAGGGCCGAAGACGGCGACTACCCTGGAATTTTTGCAGATGGCCCATGACGCCATGCGCGCCGGGGCCTCCGGTCTCTCTGTCGGCCGCAACGTCTTCCAGCACCCCACCCCGCGCAGGCTCATGACCGCCCTGACCTGCATAGTGCACGCCGGCATGGCCGTGGACCACGCCGCCGCTGTATTGGGCGAAGCTGCGGCCTGAGAGCGAAGACATGAAGAAAGTATTTTTCCGGGCCGTTCCCTTCGTAAAGGCAGAGGTCACCAGGGCGCTTGAGGCCGGGGCGGACGGACTGATCGTGCCCGACGAAAACCTGCGCGGCGCATCCGCCCTGGCCCGTTGCGAGACGCTCATCCTTAGCGGAATTCAGGAAGTTACGCTGTCCTCAGGCGCCGACGCGGCCCTGGCCGCATCCTGCCTGGACCTTGGACAAACCATCCTCCTGAACAGGGGATGGGAAATCATCCCCGTGGAAAACCTTCTGGCCCATGAACAGACGCGCGGAAAAAACGGACTGATCATTCTGGAGGCGCGCTCTGCCGAAGAAGCGAAACTCGCCGCCGGCATCCTGGAAAAGGGCGTGGAAACTATAGCCGTGCCGCGCGAGGGCCTTGACGATCTCAAGGATATCCTGGCCTCGGTCAAGGGCGAGCGGGGCGTCTTGCAGCTCACGGAAGCGGTGATCACCGAAATTTCCGGCGCGGGTATGGGCGAGCGCGTCTGCGTGGATACGCTCTCCATATTTCAAACCGGACAGGGCATGCTGACCGGCAACTCCGCCGCCTTTACCTTTCTGGTCAACGCGGAGACCGAACACAACGAATACGTGGCCGCACGGCCTTTTCGCATCAACGCCGGGGCGGTGCACGCCTACGCCATGCTCCCCAATGACGCCAGCGCCTATCTGCAGGAGCTGCGCGCCGGGTCGGAAGTCCTTATAGCGGACTACCGGGGCGGTTTTTGCAAGGCCGTGGTGGGACGGGTAAAGGTGGAAAGGCGTCCCATGCTCCTGGTGCGGGCCAGAGCCGGGGACCGGGAAGGGGGAATTTTCCTGCAAAACGCCGAAACCATACGTCTGGTCAGACCTGGCGGCGAAGCAACAAGCGTAGTGGAACTGACCCCCGGGGACTCCGTGCTCTGCCGGTTGGACGAGGCCGGACGTCATTTCGGGATGCGCATAAAGGAGAGCATTCGGGAGGAATAGCCCGCCCGGCATGGCCGCGCAAAAAAAATTTTGTTCCCCGACTTGGCAATGAGCCGCTTTAGAGCAATTTCACTTTGAAATTGCTCTGGCGGCCGCGAGAGCGGACGCCCGCCGTTAACTTAGCATCTCAAGCGTAAATGCTATAGGGGAGAGACTTCACACCAACTTGCTCTCGATAGAAAGCGAATTGGTATGGCGCAGGCGAAGCCGCCGCCCGCAACTTTTTGAAAAATCAGGCTTCGCCTGTTTTTAAAAACTTTGGCGTCTTGCATTCAACCTCGTTTGAATGCAACTTGGCAGCAGACCATAAAGGAATTTCTGGTGAAGTTAAGATGCAAACAAACAACGCCGCTTTGGACGAAAACCTGAAACGCATTCGCGCCGGGATCAACGAAACCGACGATTTGCTCCTTGAGCTGCTTAACCGCCGGGCCGCCTTAAGCATCGAAGCGGGGCGGATCAAGGCGCGGGACAACTCCCCCGTATTCCGGCCCGGCCGCGAGGAAGAAGTCCTTGACAGGCTGCGCGCGGCAAACACCGGCCCCCTGCCCAATGAGCATCTGCTGTCCGTCTACCGGGAAATACTCTCATCTTCCCGCGCCCTGCAACGTTCTTTGCTGGTCGCTTTTCTCGGGCCGGAAGGCACTTTTTCCCACATGGCCTGCCTGGAATACTTCGGCGCCGGCGTAAACGCCGCGCCCATGCCGAGTCTGGAACACGTCTTCGTTGCCGTGCGCAAACGCGAATGCGACCTCGGCATCGTGCCCGTGGAAAACTCAGTGAACGGCACGGTGGTGCAAAGCATGGACCTTTTCGCCACCCAGGAAGTTTATGTGCAGGCGGAACATTTCAGCCGCATCCGCCTGTGCCTTGTCAGCGCCGAGTCCTCGCCGGACGCGGTCGACAGCGTCTATTCGCACGCCCAGGCCCTTGGTCAGTGCGCGAACTGGCTGCGGGACAAAATGCCGAACGCGGCGCGGATTTCCCTGGAAAGCAGCGCCCTCGCGGCGCGGCGCGCGGCCAAGGAAAAAGGCGCCGCCGCCATCTGCCACCCCTCAATGGCGGAAAACCTCGGCCTGAACATCCTGGCTTCCGGCATCGAAGACGTGCCGGACAACATGACGCGCTTTTTCATAATAGGGCCGGACGAGGCCGGGGAAAAAGAAGACAAGGCCGCCCAGATGAGGTCCTCCATTCTATTTCTCCTGGCGGACCGGCCGGGAAGCCTGGCGAGCGTCCTGCAAATCTTCTTCCGCGCGGGCATCAATCTGAGCAAGCTGGAATCCCGCCCCATGCGGGGCGAATCCTGGAAATACGTATTTTTCGCCGACCTGGACTGCGATTTGCGAGCCGCAAAACACATCCTTCTCGTAGAAGAACTGCGCGCCTGCTGCCTGCGCCTGCGCCTGCTCGGCTCATATCCCAGGGGAGTATATACGCAAAAGATATAGTGCAGCGATAAAACCGCACGGCAACAAACGCTTGAAACAGTTCGCTTACGGCGGACAAAGCCAGCCTGCTCCTTGCAAAATCCGCAGCTTTGCAAGGAGCAGGCGTAATTCCAATTCCAGATAAAATTGAAGCGCTTTATCCGGAACTGGCGAATTACGGATTTCCGCCAGGAAATCCGTACAGCGGTCTGGCGGACGCTGTCGCCGCGAAGCGGCGCAACTCAGCCGAAAACCGCGTTTTCGGCTGACGATCCTCCGCATTGAAAAGTTTACTTTTCAATGCGGGTACCATTATTTGTCCTGCAGCACGGAAACGGGACCGATGCCCTGCTTCGTCGCGCCGGTCTTCATGGGCGTTTTGCGCTCCTGCCCGTCCCAGACCAGTTCCGACTTGGGCAGAGGCTTCAGGTAACGCGTCCAGACGTGCTTGTCCAGGTTGGCCTGATCCATCATCAGCTTGCGCGACCATTCCATAATGGGCGGGACAAGCGTACGCACGTCGCCTTCCAGGTCCTTGGCGATTTCATATTTAGTCGCGGAACTTGCCAGTTCCACGGCCTTACGGCTGTATTGCTGTGAAAGAGTCAATGTTTCAAGAGCTTTGGACGGGTTGTGGAAGCCGACGCTGTTCTCCGCCGACACCATATCCCAGAAAAACTGCCCTTTGCGGACCATCTCCCTGGCTTGGGCCAGAGCGGCGTTAAAATCCGCCCCCTTCTCGCCCTGCCATTCCGAAGCGCGGCGCACGGCTTCGTGGGCCAGCACCGACAGATCCTGAGCGGTCAGCAGTTGGCGGTAAACGCGATCCTGGGTGAAGTGCACGCGCTCGCGCAAAAATTCCGCCGTCTTGTCAGTGTGGCACTGCCGGCAGGAATTGTCGATCATCTCGTCGTTGCGCAAGGGTGATATCCACTGATGGCTGGAGATCTTCTTTTTCCCATCCACGCGGGTATACGGCATATGGCAGTCGGCGCAGGACACGCCGGCCGCCCCGTGCGTGCCGTTGTACCAGAACTCGTATTCCGGATGCTGAGCTTTGATCATCGGCGTTTTGGAAACCGGGTGTATCCAGTCCGCGAACCGGTCAAAGCCCCCGCCCTGTTTGGCTTTTCCCTTGTCACTGTAGTAAACGTACATATCTTCCGGCTCCAGGCCCTTGTCCCAGGGGAGTATGGGCTTGCGGGCCGGGCCGTGATCCGGCTCGTTGAAGTAGTATTCCACATGACATTGGGCACAGGCCAAAGCGCGCTTTTCATTGCGTGAAAGCTTGTTGTAGTCGATATTTTTGCGCCCCAGGTATTCCTTGAGCGGGACGCTGTAGAGGGAAAGCTCCATGGTTTCGGCGTTGTGACAGTTGGCGCAGCCTATGGTGTGCTCGTTGACGTCGATCCTCTCCTTTGAACGGAAGAGATTGAAGTTCATGCTCCAGAACTTGTCGTCTCCGAATTCTTCGACCCAGGATGGTATCTTGGGCGTTTTGCAGTTCCAGCAGGTGGCGGGCAGACCGGCCGCCTCGGAATAGCGGTTGATGCGGTCAATGTTCAGGATGTCCTCAACCGCGTAAGTGTGTCCACGCCCTTCGTTGTATTCGAAGCTGAAAGGATAGCCAAGCCAGAGGTTCTTGAGGTAGGGCTGGCCCGCGCCGGGTTTTCCGACCATGGGGGGGCTAGTGTCGTCATTCTTGCGGAAGGGGAAAGAAGCTTTGTACTTTGTCTCGGTCTTCCGCATTTCGGCCTCATTGGCCTGGGTGTTGCGCTGGTAGGTCTGCCACTGTTGCGGAAACTGCTTGCCGAAAGCCGAGTTTTTGATCTCCTTTTTATCCAGGCCCGTTTTGTATTTGGGCACCAAAGGAGCCTGGGGCTCGGCCGAGCATCCGGCCAGGAACAGGGCAGTCAAGAGACAGAATGGTAAAATCGTGCGTTTAAGCATCGGCGGCCTTCCTTTTGTCAATTGGGATCATCCGGTTGTGCGGCACAGTGCGGTGGCAGCTAGTGCAATAGGGCTTCACGTCCATGGCCACTCCCATTGTGCTGCCCAGATGGCAGCGCCGACAGTTGGCCTGGATTATGTCCTTCATTTCCTTGCTGCTGTGAATGGCATCCGGAACGCCGGTTACGTTGGCAAGAATGTCTTTAATGCCCACCTTGGCCTTGAGGGGAAGCTTTGCGCCCAAAGCTGCCGGGGTATGACACTCGTTACAGTCAAATTGCCCGTGCACGCTCTGCGCGTGCATCCATGCCTGCTCGCCCATGGCGTGGCAGCTTGCGCAAAATTCCGGCCCGTCCGTCGCTTTTACGCTGTAGGACGCGCACAGCAGCACAGCCGCCCCGGCAATAAACGCCAGGATCACAGAGCCTCCTCTTCCGTGTCTGTCTGAATTCGGCATTGGCCCTCCTTGGCGATATGTTGGACTTTTTCGCGATTCAAAAAAAACATATTCCCTTCATACTAACAACCCACTTCCTGGTTGGGAATTGGAGATGCGGCCTCAAGGTCCAGCAGAAAACGTTTACGTTCAAGTCCCGCGGCATAGCCGACAAGGGAACCGTCCGAGCCGATTACCCGGTGACAGGGTATGATAATGCCGACAGGGTTTTTATTGTTGGCCGAGCCAACCGCCCGAAAGGCGCGCGGACGGCCCACGGCCGCGGCAACCTGCGCGTAGCTGCGCGTTTCTCCGAAAGGTATAGCGCGCAACGCCTCCCAGACCTCACGCTGAAAGTCCGTGCCGCGCGGGTCAAGGGGCAGATCAAAAACTCCGCGCCGTCCGGCGAAATATTCGCCAAGCTGAACGCAAGCCGCGGCCAGAAGCCGGCTCTCCGGCGAAACGGGTTCCGGCGCCGCCCGCAACATCTCCGCCGGATCCTCCCGCACAAAAGACAACCCGGTCAGCGCTTCGTCCTCCTCGACAAGGCAAAGCCGCCCCACCGGACTGTCATAAAAACAGATTTTTCCCATACACGCCTCCTTGAGGTCACTTTTCACGCTCCTTGCCTGGCGGATAGTACGCTGTTTGATACGCATTTTTAAATGTTACGGCGTCCTAGCGTAACACGGTTGACAAGGCGAGGGCAAGCGACTATAAACCGTTTCATAATCAAGCTGTTAACATGAGCATAACGCCGGAAGATCAGGTTTCCGCATCGCCCGGGCGGTGACGGAAGCCGCCTCATTCCTTTCCGGATAAATTGCTTCAATTTCATCGGAATGGAATTGCGCCTGCCCGGACAGTCGCCAAAACCGCAGATTTTGCAAGGAGCAGGTGGGCTTTGCCCGCCTGCGGCTCTCCAAATATTGATACCCGCATTGAAAAGTAAACTTTTCCCTGCGGAGGATCGCCGGAATGTCCACGACCCTGCCTCCCTTCAAATGCGGGCTTGTAGCCCTGATCGGACCTCCCAACGCCGGAAAGTCGACCTTTCTGAACAAATGCCTGGGGCGGAAAGTGGCAATCGTGTCGCCTCTGCCGCAAACCACGCGCAACCGGATCACCGGCATCCTGTCCGAAAAAGACGCCCAGGTGATTTTTGTTGATACGCCCGGCATTCACAAACCGCGCGGCAAAATGAACCGCGCGATGGTCCACTCCGCCTGGCAGTCTCTGGAATCCGCCGATGTTGTGGGGATAATCATTGATGCTGACCTCTACGCCAGGCATCCGGATTTTTTCGCGAATGACACCGCCTCCCTGCACGGCGCCACAACCGACGCAACAAGACCGGTCTTCATCATAGCCAACAAGGTGGACCTGCTCGGCGACAAATCCCGTCTTCTTCCCCTGCTCGAAGCCGCAGATTCGACCTGGCCGGGCGCGGAGATATTCCCGGTTTCGTCCGCAAGCGGGGAAGGCCTGCCGCAACTGCTTGCGGCCATCAAAAATGCCCTGCCGGAATCGCCCCCCCTTTTCCCGGAAGATATGCTCTCCACCCTCCCCCTGCGTTTCATGGCCGCGGAAATAATACGCGAGAAACTCTTTCTCTTCCTGCGCCAGGAACTGCCCTACTCCACGGCCGTGGACATCGAGGCCTGGGAAGAGGATGCGAAAAGCGGCCATGTGACGATCCACGCGGTCATTTATGTTGCGAAAAGCACGCACAAGGCAATGGTAATCGGCCATGCCGGCCGCAATATCAAGCAGGTCGGTCAGTCGGCGCGCAAGGAAATCATGGAACTGCTCGGGCGTAAAGCGCATTTGCAGCTTTGGGTCAAGATCAAGGAAAACTGGGCCGACGACCATGCCTTCCTGCACAGCCTTGAACCGGCCACGGGAATGCCCGGCTGGTAAAGGCAGGCTGAGAGTTTTTCCCTCTCATTCGGATTCCAAATACAAATTTCCGCATGGAAATCTGAACAGCGGCCCGGCGGCCGCTGTCGCCGCGAAGCGGCGCAAGTCAGCCGAAAACCGCGCGGCGCGCGCCGGCGAATCCTTTCCCGAATGCGCTCCGGCGCCGCCTGCGGCAGGAGAAAGCATTGAGCGCTTTAACCGAACGTTTCAACGCGGTGTGCGAACGCCTGGAAAAGGCCCTCTCCCGCTCCGGCAGAGACAGGAAAAACCTGGAGATGGTGGCCGTCTCCAAAACGCACAGTGCCGCAAGCGTGGTCGAACTGTGCGCTTACTGGCAAACCACGGGAAAGGGCCGCGCACTTTTCGGGGAAAGCTACGCCGGGGAGGCCGGAGAAAAAATCCTCCAGGTGGAACGGCTCCTGACTTCCATGCCCCAAACGCGCCCTCCCGTCTGGCACTTCATCGGACATGTGCAGAGCAGAAAAAGCAGAGAAGTAATCGGCCCCTTCGAGCTGATCCATTCTCTGGATTCCATGCGCCTTGCTGAAGCTCTGCAAAAGGCCCGGGAGAAAAAAAAGACGGAGGATCCCGCCGAAAACGCGCCGCCCTTGCCGCCTCAGGATGTGCTCGTCCAGGTGAACGTAGGACGCGAGCCGCAGAAACACGGCGTCGCGCCGGAGGGGCTGGAGGATTTGCTAAACGCCACGCGCGCGCTGCCCGGCATCCGCGTGCGAGGACTCATGTGCCTGCCGCCACTTGCCGGGACGGGCGAGGACTCCAGACCCTATTTCATTATGCTCAGGACGTTGCGGGACAAGATGGAAAAACTCTGTGCCCTGCCCCTGCCCCATCTCTCCATGGGCATGTCGGGCGATTTTGAAACAGCGGTGGAAGAAGGCGCAACCCTGTTGCGCATCGGAACGGATATTTTCGGGACGCGCGGCCGTATCTGAGCGGCAGGCGCTACGGAGTTGCCGGCATGGATCAAACTACGATCATCGGAGCGCTTATCTCCTTCGGCATGATCGCCGTGGCGATTGCGGTGGAGGGCGGCGACTTCATGCTCTTCATCGACCTGCGCTCCTTTCTGCTCGTTCTCGGCGGGACCATAGGCGCCGTCCTCACCCAGTATCCGTTCGGCACGGTGCGCACCATAAGCGCGCTTGCAAGCAAGGTGCTCAAGGATGAAAGCCTCACCGCAAGCAGGATCATAGATACTTTCATGGATTACGCCCAGAAGGCCCGGCGGGACGGCATCCTGTCCCTGGAAGAAAATGTGCGGGACATTGAAGATCCCTATCTGCGCAAGGGCCTTAATCTGGCTGTGGACGGGCTTGAACCGGAAATCATCCAGAACATCATGGAAACGGAAATCGCCAATACCGAGGCCCGGCACGAGACAGGCATTGAAATGGCCGGCGCCCTTGCATCCTACGCCCCGGCCATAGGCATGCTGGGCACGGTAATCGGTCTCGTCAAGATGCTGAAAAACATGGACGAGCCGAGCGCAATCGGCCCCGGCCTGGCTTTGGCCCTGATCACGACTTTCTACGGCTCGCTGCTCGCCAATTTCATCTTTCTGCCCATGGTGGGCAAACTCCGGCACAAGTCCAGAGAAGAAATCAAGCTCATGGAACTGCAGATGGAAGGGATTCTGGCCATATCCAGAGGGGAAAACCCGCGCATCATCATGGAAAAGCTGTCCTGCTTCCAATCGCCGAAAGAGCGCGGAGACAGGAGTTGAGCAGACGCCGCGCCACACCTCCAAAACCCGACCGCCCGGCATGGCTGCTGACCTACACGGACCTCGTCACCCTGCTTTTTACTTTTTTTGTGTTTTTGACCGCCGGCTCCGTCATTGACGAAAAAGCCAAAGTAGCGGCAATAAACTCCGTATCCGCCAGCTTTTCAAGCAGCACGACCCCCCTTCCGGGAAAAATCCCGCCCAGGACTCAGCCTGATGAGACGACGGAGGATGGCAGCGCCCCCGCCCGCATCCCCCAAGATCCGCCCCCGGCCAAAGATTATCAGAACGACCTGTCTCCCCTGCGAAATCTGCTCTTTGACGCCGTCGGAGACAGCCTGGACTTCCAGGAAAACAAGCACGTCCAGATTCTGTCCATGGGCGCCGACGTGCTCTTTACCCCGGGAAGCAGCGAAATCGCCCCGCAGGGAGCGAATCTGCTGGACCGGCTGCTCCCCTATCTGCGGCGTCTGGAATACCCGCTGCTGGTGGCGGGGCACGCGGCGACACGCCGGGAAGAGGAAGGCAAAAACTATGTCGTGGATCTGGAAAACCAAGGCATGGACAGCACTTGGCGCCTGTCTTTCCAGCGCGCCCTGACGGTTTATCTCTACCTCTCCAATCACGGCCTGGAACCAGGCAGGCTCTCCATGGAGGCCTTCGGCAGCCTGCATCCCCGCTTTTCCGAGAACACCCCCGAGGGCCGGCGCAAAAACCGGCGTGTGGACCTCGTCATTGACAAGCGCAACCAGGAATGGCTGAAAAAACTGGAAGGATTGAAAGACAGGGAGGAGGTCCGGCGGGAGATGTACTACAGGGGCTTCAAATTTGATTTTTCCCTGCCCAAAACCGCTCCGGGCGCGCCATGAACCCTGCGCGCAAAAAGACGAAACCAGCCGGGGCCGGCTTACCCTGGCTCGTCACCTTCTCCGACCTGATGACTCTGCTCCTGGCCTTTTTCATCCTGCTCTTCTGCATGTCCGGCATGGACAAGACCCTCGTTTCCAGAATCGGGGCGCAGATACGGGGCCAGACGCAAAAAGAACCTCCCGCCCTGGAGACAAGGGAAAAAGACGTCCAGCTGATTGCCAAGTATCTGAAAAACCCCAGGGAACTTCCCGGCGTCGCGCAAAAGGCGCTGGATCTGCTCTTTGCCTTTGCCCCCCCCGACCCGGAAACTTCCCAAAAAAAACTCAGTGAACTTGTCGAACTTCTCTCACATCCCGAAGGCGTCGTCATTGTTTTGACTGACAACCTGCTTTTTTCGGAGGACCACGCCGAACTCAAAGAAAATGGCAAAAAGTTGCTTGACTTGCTCACTCCTGTTATTCTGGCCCTCAACGCCGATGTGAACATAAGCGGGCACACTGACGACCAGCCCGCAAGTACCCGGCAAAGCCTGTATGAAAGGTCCTACCTCAAGGCCGCTGCGGTTTTGGAACACTTTCTGCATGCCAAAGTGCCGGCGGACCGCTTTTCCCTCAGCGGGTTCGGGCCGGACAAGGCCGCCTATTCCGATGGAAGCGCTGAAGGACGACGGAAAAACCGGCGCGTTGAGCTCCTGCTGAAAACCGTGTCCAGAACTGCCTCATACATATAGTTGTGAAAGAGCGAAACCATGGCGGACGAAGCGGCGACACCCCGCAAGAAAAGCAAGCTCAGGCTGCTGCTGGTAATAATCATCATCCTGGCCGTTATGGGCGGAGGCGGCGCGGCCGCATGGTTCTTTTTCCTCGGCGAGAGACTCATGCCCATGATCCAGAGTTTTACCGGCAAGGAACCGGCGGCGGCAGAAGAGCAGGCACCTCAGCTTCCAAGCCTCACCGTCGCCCTGCCCGCCTTCGTCACCAATCTGGCGGACCCTTTGGGGCAGCGCCTCATCCGCTTGCATATCGAAATAGAAACCGCCGACACCAGGGTAAAAAACGAGGTGACCAGGAATAACGCCCGCATCCGCGATGCCATCCTGCTTCTGCTTGCGAGTAAAACCTATGCCGACCTGTCCACGCCGGAGAAAAAAATTTTGCTGAAGAGCGAGATCACGGACAGGCTGAACGCCATCCTGGGACGGGGAAAGGTCAGCCAAGTGTTCATAACGGATTTGTTCATACAATGACAATGCTTTGACGGCGCGCGTGTGCCGCGCCATTCATCATAAACGCAAGGAATCTTTATGGCTGACGATGTGGATCAGGACGCCCTGGCCGCGGAATGGGCGGCGTCGTTGGAGGATGAGGAGCAGCCGCCCGCCCCTGCGGGCGGAAAGAACGCGGACGATGCGAAAAACGACGATGAAGCCCTGGCTGCGGAATGGGCCGCAGCTCTGGCCGCCGACGAGCAGGCCAACGTCAAAAAGGACAAAGAACAGGCCACCCTCGCCGCCCAGGCAAAGGTGATGGATTTCAAGGACCTGACCGACGAGGCCAAGGCGCCGCGTCAGGATTCCGGCAGACGCGAACTGGATTTTATCCTGGATATCCCCCTGGACGTTTCCGCCGAACTGGGCCGCACCCGCCTGCTGATCAACGAGCTGCTCCAGCTCGGCCAGGGTTCGGTGGTGGAACTGAACAAGCTGGCCGGAGAACCCCTGGAGGTCTACGTGAACGGCAAAATGGTCGCGCGCGGAGAGGCAGTGGTCATAAACGAAAAATTCGGCATCCGCCTCACGGACATCATAAGCCCCATAGAACGGGTAAAACAACTGGGCTAGCCATGCGCTTTTCCCGCGCCTTGTTCACCGCAATTCCGGCACTTATCCGGAGAATCCCGAAGCGACGGGGCATGCATTTTTTGTTTGCCCAAATCCTCTGTCTGCCCTTCTTCGCGTGCGCCTGTTTCGCGGCTGCCGCGCAAAACGCCACGGATACTTTCCCCATACCCCGGGCAGGGCAGATACCGGATCTGAGTCCGTCCTGGCGCGGATATTTTGGGGCTCTGGCCATGCTTTGCCTGCTCGTCGCCCTGCTCTGGGGGCTGCTCTGGCTTATCCGCAAGCGCGGCATAGCTCCGGGGCTGTTCGCCTCCCAAGGCGACATGCTGCGCGTGGAGAACCGCCTCTCCCTCGGCCCCAAAAAATGGATCCTGGCAATCCGCTGCCTGGACAGGCATCTGATCGTCGGGGTTACGGAGCGGAATATCTCCCTGCTCACAGAATTATTTTGTGAAGAAGCGGAGGAAAACCGGCCCGGCGAAGCGGAAAACCGGATTTTCAGCGCGAAGCGGGCAGCGGAAAAAATCACCCTGACACTGAAACCGGAAGAGAAAACATGAGCCCCGCACACCGGGAACGGGGAAAAACCCAGCATTCCACTCTTTGCCGGCTCACCCGCAGCCCTGAAACTAGCTTGCGGCGCGCCTTGCCGGCGGCGGCGCCAGCAATTCTGGCCGTCTGCCTTTTGATTTTGTTTGCGCAAGTCGCCCAGGCCGCCTCCACGCTCGCCTTTCCCAACCTTCAGCTCACTCTCTCCGCCGGACAAAGCGAACCGAGAGGCATCGAACTGGCGCTGGAAATCCTCTTCCTTCTGACTGTTCTGTCCCTCGCCCCGGCCATAGTGCTCACTGTCACCAGCTTCACACGCATCATACTGGTCTTTCATTTCGTGCGCCAGGCCCTTGGGGTGCAACAGCTTCCCCCGAACCAGATACTGGTCAGTCTGGCCATTTTCATGACCGTGGCCATTATGACCCCGGTCGGCAAGACAATCAACGACACGGCCCTCCAACCCTATCTTGAAGAACGCATGGACTTCGCCGAAGCCCTGCAAAATGCGGAAAAACCCTTGCGCGAGTTTATGTTCAGACATACCAGGGAAAAAGACTTGTCCATATTCTACAGCATAACGCGCATGGAGCGCCCGGCAACGCGCGAAGACGTGCCGACCATGTCCCTGATTGCGGCCTTTGTGATCAGCGAACTGAAGACCGGGTTCACCATCGGTTTCATGATATACATACCCTTTCTGATCCTGGACATGGTGGTGTCCAGCATCCTTCTGGCCATGGGCATGATGATGCTGCCGCCCATGATGGTTTCCATGCCCTTCAAGCTCCTGCTCTTCGTCATGGTGGACGGGTGGTCTCTGCTTGTAGGTTCGCTGGTCAACAGTTTTCTTTTGTGAGGCGCGCCGTGACCCCGGAATTTGTGGTAGGTTTCGCAAGACAGTCCATTGAGCTCGCCCTGCTCATATCTCTGCCCCTGCTCGGAGTGGGTCTGGGGGTGGGGTTGATCGTCAGCATCATTCAGGCGGCGACGCAACTCCAGGAGGCCACCCTTTCCTTCATACCCAAGATCGTCGCCATGTTTCTGGCCCTGCTCGTCAGCTTCCCCTGGATTATGGACAAGCTGCTCACCTATACCAGTGGAATTTTTCTCAATTTTCCCACATATATCAGGCACGGCGGCGCATGAGGCCAAACCGCCGTCAACAGGGCTGCGCTCTCCGGATAAAATGGGACATTTTATCCGGAATCCGAATAACGGCGCGGGCAAAGCCTCTTTTCCCCGCGCCGTCTGGCCAGACCAAGATCGATGAGGCGCTCGACAAGCTGAGCGAAAGACAAGCCGATCGCCGCCGCCTCCTTTGGCAGGAGACTAGTTGAAGTCATGCCCGGCAGTGTGTTGACTTCCAGCAACACCGGCTCTTCACTGTCCGGAACAATGAAATCGGCGCGGCTGTACCCGGAAAGCCCAAGAACCCGGTGCGCCGTCAGCGCCATGTCCTGAACGCGCCGCGTCAGACGCGGGGAAACCGGCGCGGGGCAGATTTCCTCCGCCCCACCGGGGGAATATTTGCTTGCGTGGTCGAAAATCTTTCCGGCAGCCGGCTTGATCAGTATCGGCGGCAAGGCGCGCGCAATCTCCTCACCCCCTTCAAGTTCGCCGAGAACTCCGCAGGTGATCTCCACCCCGGACACGGCACCCTCCACCAGGTAGGCGTCATCCACGGCAAATAGCCTGTCCAGGGCTTTCGGCAACTGCGCCGGCGCCTCCACCAATTCCATGCGCAGGCTTGAACCGCCGGTGTTGGCCTTGATGAACAAGGGCCAGGGCGGGTTCGGCCGCCATTGTTCCCCGGGCCGTCCGTGCAGCAACTGCCAGGGTGCGGTTCTGAGTCCGGCCCTGGCAAAAAGCATCTTGGCAAAGGCCTTGTTCAACGCCAGCATGGAGCCGACCGGGCCCGTCCCCTGGTAAGGGCGGTCAAGGCTATCCAGCAAGGCCTGAATAATGCCGTCCTCTCCAGGAGAGCCGTGCAACATGATGAAGGCGAAATCATTGTCCAGCGCGGCTTGAGCGAGGTTTTCCAGGGATTCTGCCGGGTCGTGATCCGTGACTTTGTGTCCCAGGCTTTCCAGAGCGACGCGCACGCCCGCGCTCCCGGCCAGGGAAACCTCGCGTTCAGTCGACCAGCCGCCTGCTATCAGCAGAACATTCATAAAATTGGCTCCTTCCCAAGTTTCCAGACCAGTTATCCGAATTCCAAATAAAATGTGCCGTTTATTTGAAGAGCCGCAGGCAGGCAAAGCCCGCAAGCATCTTGCGGCAGGGATTTGCAGACAAATCCGGGAAATATCAGTTTGACGCAAGGCTTATGTAAGCCGAATTTTCCTCCATCCGCACAATGGTTCCGAAGGCCGCGCAACGCCGGGCAAAACGCTCAACTGCCTCCCGCGCTTCCCGTTCTTTGGCCGGACGGGCCGTGTCGCAACCGAGAACCAAAGGATGAAAACCGACCTCCGCGACCCTGTCCCCGGACAAAACGAGCGAAAACAACCCGGCGTCCGGATAGCGCGGCAGACGGGCGCAAGTGAGGAGTACTCCGGCATCGTGGAAAATGGGACGCCCCGCGTATATTTCCACGCCCCTGACATCATTGCCCGATATACCGCGCGCGGATGAACCAAGCACCGCGTCGGCCCCGGCAGCTATGGCTGCCCGCCCCAGAAGGGAGACCGTCTTCGGGACCTGTTCTCCCCAATGCACGGCAACCAGCACGACATCGGCCTTTTCACCGGCTGCGGCGATGCGGGGTAAAAGCTCGACATACCAGAGATCCGGGTTAAAAGGCGGCAAATGCCATGCGCCCGGCCTATCCGGACCGGCCGCGAAGCGCGGACTTGAGACATCCAGGGAAAAAACTGCCGCAGTGAGCTGTTTTACCCGCACAAAGGCTGGAGATGAGGCCGCATCCAGGTCCGCGCCCGCACCGGCATGGGCAAGCCCCGCGGCCTCCAGAAAACCAAGATGGTCCAAAAGCGTCTCCGGCCCGCAAGTTGCGGCGTAACCTCCGGCAAGCAGGGCAAGTCCCACTCCACCCTCAAGAAGTATGGATATCTGCTTCGGCCGCTCCCGGTTGCCGACGGGCGCCTCCCCGTCCGCCCGGGGCCGGACCCGCCCGGCAACGTGGCAGTGCAGACCCGCCAGAAAAAAATCCGCCCTGGCCGCTACGGTAACGCCCTCCAGACAGTACGCCGGCACACGCTCGGAACGGACCAGATGCATATCGCTCTCTATATTGATTTTGCCGCCAAAGGCCATGACCGGGCCGGCCGAACCTTCGACGGCGGAATCTACGCAGTCTGAACTCACGTCGCCTGAACACCCCCCGCCTGATCGCTGGCAGGCAGCGCCCAGCAGGGCGCGCGCGACCGCTGTGAGCATGTGTCCGGAACTTTTCAGCAATACGGTATCGTTGCCTCTGATCCAAGCGCGTACGTCACCAAGCAGGGTCCGGGCGTCAGGATACCATTTTCCGGGAATCAAGCCTTGCAGACGCTCCCAAACAGGAAGCATCAGCCTGCCGCAGAGCAACACCCGATCCGGCCGAGCGGCCAGAATCGGCTCCAGCAGTTCCAGGTGCAGTTCTTGTTCTCTTTCCCCCAGCGTAGCGCACTCGCCCAGAATTGCCAGCCTGGAAGCGGGGGGCGCGGCGCGCAGGCGATCCAGGGCGCAACGCATGGAACCGGGGTTAGCGTTGTAACAGTCGTCGATGATCTCGAAAGCCGTTTCGCCAAGCCGCGCGCAATGCCGCCTCCCTCTCCCCGGAAGCTCCCGCGCTCGCGCCATGACCTCCAGGCAGACTTCCGGGTCCTCGCCCAAAGCGTGCACACAGGCCAAGGCGCCAAGGCCGTTCATCAGGTCGTGCTCGGAGAGCGCGCAGGAAAAGCTCCGCCTGGCATTGAAAAGACGCACCCAAGCCCGGCCTTTGGCGTAGCGCAGGAGGCGCACATCGGCAGCCTCGCCCCTGCCGTAGAGGATAATGCGCAGACGCCGCTTTTGCGCCGCCTCCTCCACTACGGCGTATTCGTTCATGTCCCCGTTCAGGACGGCGCATGCCCCCTCCGCCATGCCGGAAAAAATGCGGCTCTTGTACTTCGCCACCTGCCGGGTAGTTTTGCAGACGGCGAGGTGCGTCTCATGAATGGAAACCACAAGGGCCGCATCCGGCCTGATCGCCGGAGCGCTTATGTCCAGCCTGGCAAAAGCCGTTTCAATAACCCAGAAATCAATATCCCGCGCCAGGGATGCCATAGTGCGCCCGACAGCGGCGAGCATATTGCCTGAGGCGCGTGAATGGTCGACCACTCCGAAGCAGGCCAGGGCCGCTCCGAGGGCGTAAGTCGTGCCGGTTTTGCCGGAGGAGCCGGTCACGGCCGCCACCTTGCCCCGGAAACGATCCCGCGCGTAGCGCCCAAGCTCCAGAAGCGCCCGTTCCACATCCGCAACTTCCAGCACCGGCAGACCAAGGCCAAGATATTCACTGCCGTCTTCGCAGAGTACCCCCGCGACATAAGGCATCAACCCGGCTATAGCCTCCTTATCCGGGAAACGGCGCTTGGGGAAACAGCAGACAACGTCATCAGGACGGAACTGCCCAAGCGTGAAGGCAAAGCCTCCCACTCGCCCGAAAGGCGGCGTCCCAGCCGGCCGAACGCCTGCGGTGGCGGCGATCAGTTCTTCTTCAGTCCAGAAGGCGCGGGTGGAATGCAGGGCATGCAGGGAAAGCCCGTCCACCCCTTCAGGCGGGAGCAAAAAGCGCTGCCGGGAAAAGAACTCGCCGGGATCGGCTCTCTTCATGATGTTTTCTGTTATTTCATTTCCAGGTGCAACTTATTGAAATTTATACCTTGAAATGCAATTATCAACAAGCATAGCCAGCGTCAAGACAAATTGAAAGAACCCGGGTCCTCAGGAGCGGCCCAGCGGGGATCGCCGGCTTCCAGCATCCGGGCATAGGCGACAAGGCCGCAGAGATAGTGTTCCACATCGTCTATGCGGACGCGGAAGGCATGGTGCCGGATAAAAAAAGAGCCGAGTATGCTGTCCGGATATTTGTAGAACATTGCCATCTCCGGCCAGAAGCAGCCGTTGAGCAGGTAGTGGGCGCGATAATGCAGGGCCGCGCGAAATTTGTCCATGTCCAGACCAGCGAGCAAATGCGCAGCTTCCGGCATGCCGCTCATACGGGTCAGCATTTTCTGCGCCGCCATCATCAGCTCAAGCAAAGTGGGATAGGTGGTTTCCCTGCGCAGGACGAAGTCCAGAAAACCGAAGCAGTTGTTGATCCCGAAACGGAAATAGCGCATGTCCGGGACATGTTCGGTCAGTTCGTTCGCGCTGTAACTGAGCCAGTGATCGTGCGCTTCAGAATGACTGTCCAGCAGAAAGGAATCGAAAGATTTCCGGGCCAGGGCGAGCCAACGCGGATTCCCGGTCTGCCTGTAAAAGCGCAGCAATGCGAAAACAGCTTCTCCGTCATAATAAATCACGCGCGTTTTCTCCTTCAGGGAAAAATCGCCGCCGTTCAGCACATGCGCAAAAGCGCCGGTTTCCGGATCCTGCATATAAGCTGTACCCTCAGCCAGAAGTTCAGAAATGCCGGCAAATTCATCGGACCCGGTCAATTCGCGCCACCTGCAAAAGGCCAGCAGGGCCATGGCATTGCTCCCGAGCTTGATCTCATCCCCATCGACCACAAATGCCGCATATCCGCCGGACGGAGACCTGAATTCGCGGGTAAACAGCCCGAGACGCCGCAGGCTCATCAGCGCCGGTTCCCGTAACGCGGCCTCGCCTGTATGGGCCCAGGCTTCCAGAAGACCATAACATGAAGCGGCATGGCGCAACACATTGTAAGCGTCGATGAGTCGGCCGAAGCAGGGGAAATGCCCGTAGACGAACATACCGTCTTCCCGCACCTGGCGGGCAAGCCATAAACCCGCGCCCCCGATCAGTTCCCGCAGCAATCCTGGGGTAAGCCTCCGGATTTCCCTATGCCCGGCATACAATCCCCGCGCCGTTAAGCCTGACCTTTTGTCCCGTGCCGGACCCGGAAGGTCGCACACTGTGCCGTCCGCCCCGCAGTACGCTCCGGCGGTGGAGATCAGCCACACTGGAGTTTCGGGAGAAGATGGCGGCAAGGCCCCTTCAGGGAAACGCCATCTGGCATAGACGGAAAAGTTGCCGGGGTTGAACCGGGCCAGTTCGACGCGTGCCCCGCCATGAAAAATCGCGTTGGCATTGCATTCCTGCTCGGTCAGCAGGACGCGGAAGGCGGGATCAAGGGCGATGCCGTAACGGAAATAGCCGCGTTTTGTCTTGTCGAGCCGTTGTTGGAAAAGCTCCCAGGTCATGGGAAGGGCTTCTTCCACCCAGTCAAGGCGCAGATGCGCGCCCGCAAGGCCCTTGCGCTTCATCAGACCGCGCAAATCCATAAGAAGCGGCTCCCAGGCCAGAGCAAAAGAATCCCCGCAGGAGTGGAGTACAAAGGCGCGATCAGGTCCGTCAGAGACGGAAAAAACCATGGCGAAGGCGGGACAGGCGCCGGCCAGCTTTGCGCAATGCGCCTCGGCATAATCCCGCAGCCTGAGAATACGCGTGCCCGGATCGTGCATCATATCTTTCCAGCCTGTCCGCGCAAGGCGCAACAGAGCAGGGGCAATCCCTCTGTGCCGCCAGACGCTTATGGTGCCGCGTCAAGCGACAATACAGCATTTACGCTTGAGATGCCTGCTTATGGGTTTTTCAATCAAGCCCTATCTGAATGCCCGAAGTGTGATAGCCGGCATCGACAAAAATCACGCCGCCGGTGATCCCTGAGGCCAGGGGCGAAGCCAGGAAGACCGCCGTGTTCCCCACATCTTCAATACTCACATTGGCCCTTAGCGGCGTATATTTTTCAATATGGTTCAGGATCAGGTGGAACCCGGAGATGCCGGAAGCGGCAAGGGTTTTTATGGGGCCCGCGCTTATCGCGTTGATGCGTATGCCGCGAGCGCCCAGATCGTAGGCCAGGTAGCGCACCGAGGACTCCAGCGCGGCCTTGGCCACTCCCATTACGTTATAGTTGGTGATGCGCTTTTGCGCCCCATAATAGGACATGGTGATCACGGAAGCGCCGCTGTTCAGGATATTTTCAAACCGCTTGCAGATCGCGACCAGGGAATAAGCGGAAATATCCAGGCTTACAGCAAATCCCTCGCGCGAGGTGTCCAGATAGCGGCCCTCGAGATCGACACTGTTGGCATAGGCCACGGCATGCACAAGGATATCCGCCTCACCCCACTTCTCATTGACCAGATCGGCGGCTGCCGCTATATCCTCATCCCTGCTCACGTCGCACGGAAAAGTGAAGGACCCGCCCAATTCCGCGGATATGGGCTCCACACGCCGGCGTACGGCGTCTCCCGCCCAGGAAAGGGCGATTTCCGCGCCGTTTTCGCGAAACGCCCTGGCCACCCCGTAGGCTATGCTCCTGCTATTGGCCACTCCGAAAATCACCGCCTTTTTCCCCTCAAGCAACATTCCTTTCTCCTGTCATACCAATTTGCATTCAAGCTGGCTTAAATGGTTACATCTGATTTTTTGCGAAACAGGCAAAACCTGATCTCGCAGGGTACTTTACTGATACGTGCGTTAAAAAATATACTTTTTAACGCACGTTTTATTTGGAATTCGAATAAGAACCGCGCGGCAAAAACAGAATGCAAAGCTCAAAACGGCAGTTCCTTTGCCGTGAGCAACCTGTATGCCTCGCGGTAGCGCCGGGCGGTTTCCTGCACCACATCCTCGGGCAGACGCGGCGGGGGCGAAGTTTTGTCCCAGTCTGTGGTTTCCAGCCAATCGCGCAGATACTGCTTGTCGAAACTGGACTGAGGACCACCGGGGACAAAACACTCTGAAGGCCAGAAACGGGAGGAATCCGGCGTAAGAACCTCGTCTATGAGGTAAAGCTTCGGGCCGACAAACCCGAACTCGAACTTGGTATCCGCGATGATGATTCCCCGCCCCGCCGCATAATCCCGCGCCGTTTTGAAAATTTCCAGGGAAAGAGCTTCAATTTTCAGGAAAACCTCTTCGCCCGCGATGCGCATCCCCTCTTCCCGTGTTATGTTCTCATCGTGGCGGCCGACTTCCGCTTTGGTGGCAGGGGTGAAAAGAGGTTCGTCAAGGCGTTGGGACTCCTTAAGCCCCACTGGCAGTCTGTACCCGCAAACCTGCCCGGTCGCTTTGTAATCTTTCCAACCGGAACCGGTGATGTTGCCGCGCACCACGCATTCCAAAAGCAGGGGGGAAGCCTTGCGCACCAGCATACTGCGCCCTTCAAGCATCTCCCGGTAGGGGAGAAGTTTCTTCGGAAAGCGCGCCGCTTCATGCTCAAGCAGGTGATTTTCCACTATATGGCCGAATTTTTCCAGCCAGAACAGCGTGATTTGGTTCAGAACCACTCCCTTGTACGGGATGGCCTCGCCCATGATCACGTCGAAAGCCGACATCCGATCCGTGGTGACGATCAGCAGCGTGTCTGAAGAAATCTCATAGATATCGCGTACTTTTCCGCGCGACAGCAGAGGATATTCCACTATGTGCGTCAGGCTTGTAACCTGCATACTCCATCCATCCTACAGTATTTTACTTGTGAGATGATGCACCCGGCCCTCTCCAGCTTACGCCCGCTCCGGCGTTTAACAGCGCAAATAAAAGGATTTGCCCGCAAATCCTTGCAGAGCAGTTCACTCGTTTCATTCGTGAACTGCTCTGAAGCAAATAGCGCTTGAAACAGTTCGCTCACGGCGGGCAAAGCCCGCCTGCTCCTGTTTCGCGGCAAGGATTTGCCCACAAATCCTTGCAGAGCAGTTCACTCGTTTCATTCGTGAACTGCTCTATTCTCCTGTTTCGCTGAGACGGCAAAGGGCCGAACGCGCGTGGGCCTCCAGGCCTTCGAGTCTGGCGAGGCGGGCTACGGAGTGCGCGTTTTCTGCGACAAAATCTCTGCTCACCGCAATAATTGAACTTTTCGTGCAAAATGTGGACACGGACAAAGCCGAGGAAAAGCGGGCCGTACCCATGGTCGGCAAAACGTGGTTGGGTCCCGCATAGTAATCCCCAAAGGCTTCGGCCGCCTGCCTTCCCACAAACACCGCCCCGGCGTTGCGTACCTTGGGGAGATGGGACCAGGCGTCTTCTATGGCCAGCTCCAGATGCTCCGGGGCGAACCTGTTCGCAAGGCTTATGGCCGTATCCGCATCCGGCACGCAAAAGATCGCCCCGTAAGCCGCAAGCGCCTGTTCCGCCGTTTCCCGGCGCGGCAGCCGCGCGCACTGCCGCTCAAGCTCTATGGCAACGGCCGCACAAAATTTTTCATCCGTGCCGATCACAACGGCCGAGGCCAGGGCGTCATGTTCGGCTTGAGAGAGCATATCCGCAGCCACCCAGGCGGGATCGGCGCAAGCGTCCGCCACGATGCAGATTTCACTCGGACCGGCGAGCATATCTATGCCCACGCGGCCGATCAACAGCCGCTTGGCCGTCGTCACGTAAATATTTCCCGGACCGGCGATGACGTCTACCGGCTTGAGCGGCCCGGCCCCATAAGCCAGAGCCCCTATCGCCCAGGCCCCTCCAGCCGCGTACGCCTCCCGGATGCCGAGCATGCCGGCCGCGGCCAGGAGGTAAGGATTGAGGGTTCCATCCGCGCGCGGGGGCGATATGACGACAATCTCCGGAACTCCTGCGACCAAGGCCGGCACGGCGCACATGATCAGGCTGGAGATTAACGGGGTTTCGCCGCCTTTTCCGCCCGGCACATACAATCCCGCCCGGCGCACAGGACGGACCATCTGCCCCAGAATGCTTCCATCCGCACGCGTAATGAAACGCGATTCCTCTTTCTGGGTCAGGTGAAAGGCGCGGACGTTGCCGATCGCCCTGAGGATGATTTCCTTATCCCCGGCTGGTATGGAGCGGGCCGCCCGCTCCATTGCCCGGACTGATACGGCAAAACTCCGGGCGCGAAACTTGGGGCAGTCATAGGCGCGGGTGTACGCGAGCAGTCTTTCAAAACCGCCGTCGCGTACGTCGCGCAAAATATCCGCGACCTTTTTTTCCACGGAAATCCCCTCTTCCGTCCCCGGCTCAGCCCGACCGGCGAGGCGGACGCAAAAATCTCCGGCTTCTTCCGGAGATTGCAAACGATAAAAGGGAATTTTCATTATGGCCTCCACCCGATCAATATAGTCTACCCGACAACGGAGGAAAAGTCGAGAGCATGAACGCGGATGCAATGGACAGCGGTTGGGGGACAACTCAGGCAACTTCAAGAGATTGAGCAATCCGATGGCGGAAGTTTCCCCGCCGCTCCCAGAAAGTCAGGAAGAAATGATCCGCCAGTACGCTGTAACATTGAGAGCGGATTGCTATTGAAAATATCTAATCCGCTCTGCAAGGATTTGCCTGCAAATCCTTGCCGCGAGATTGCCGTACGGCGGATTCACTCCGCCGTACGGCAATCTCAAGCGCAAAATGCTCTAAACGTACCAAACAGCGTACTATCCGCCGGGCGGACAAGCCCGGCGCGCCGCCGCGAAAGGTTCCCTGATGCTGTAGCGGGCGGCCTTCTTAACGATTGTCGAATGGTTCACGCCAAGGGCGGCCGCCGCTTCCCTATAGGACGAATAAGGTTTAAGCGCCTCGCTCCAGTATTCCCTCTCAAAGGCGTCCAGAGCCTCGCGATACCCGGACGGACGGACGGACGACGGGATTTGCGACGATGCGCGCATCTTCTCCGGCAGATGCCCGGGCAGGATAATCGGTCCGGTGTTTATTATGGCCAGCCGTTCAAGCAAATTTTCCAGTTCGCGCACGTTGCCGGGCCACGAGTAATGCTCGAACAGGACGCAGACCTGCGGGGAGAGAGTTTTTTCCTGATGATATGCTACTTTGAAGCGGGCCAGAAAATGGTCCGCCAGTGGAATTATATCTTCGATCCGTTCGCGCAGGGAGGGCATGCGCAAAGACAAAACGTTCAGACGATAGAAGAGATCGGCCCGAAACAGACGTTCTTCCACCATTTCTTCCAGAGGCCGGTTGGTGGCGGCTATGATGCGCACATCCACAGTAATCAGACGGTTGCCGCCCAGGCGGTAAAATTCCCTGTTCTGCACAAAACGCAGGAGCTTGACCTGAAGGGGGAGAGGTATTTCTCCAACCTCATCCAGAAACACGCTTCCCCCGGCCGCGGCCTCAAGAAGACCGGCGCGGCCCTGTTTGCGCGCCCCGGTGAAAGCCCCTCCCTCATACCCGAACAGTTCCGCTTCCAGAAGCTGCTCAGGAATGGCCCCACAGTTGATCTTCAGGAAGGGTTTGTCACGGCGCGGGCTGTTGCGGTGCATAAAATCCGCCGCCACTTCCTTGCCCGTCCCGGATTCCCCGGTAATGAGCACGGGCGCGCCCGTCGAGGCGTACTCCAGAGCCTGGGTAAACACAGAACGCATCAGGGCGCTTCGCGCGGTGCGGCGTTCTTCAAGGGCCGCCCGCCGGTTCATGTTCTCCAGAATGGAAGCGTAGCGGTCAGCGCTTTCCCTGGCCTTCTGCAGTTCGGTTCTGAGGCCGTAAACCTCGGACATGTCCCGCACGTTTGTCACAATGCGGATCAGCTTTCCGTCCGCGTCAAACACCGGGTTGGCGGTATTCAGGGTACGCTTGGCCCCGTTCTGAAATTCCTGCTCGGCCGTCACCGGGCGTTTTGTTTCCACAGCCATCTGCGTGGCCGAGGGCGTGAGAAAACCCCGCGCGGCCAACTCCTGCACCCTGTACCCGACGACCTCGGACTCCGCCGCCCCGGTTATGTTCAGATAACCGCGGTTCACCCGTAAAAGTCTGCCCGTACCATCCGCCACCACCAGTCCGTCAATGGAGGATTCAAACATTGCCGCATATTCGCGGTTCATGGCGCGCAGGCTTTCCAGTTCCTCTTCCAGCTCGCGCAACTTGGACGCGCGCGGCTTGTCGGCAACGGCAGTTTTAGTTTTCATCAAAAATTCCTTTATGGTCCCGGACCTCCCCCTGCAAAAGTGAACTTGCCCCACAAATTTCCGCATGGAAATCTGAACAGCGGCCGGCGGCCGCTGTCGCCGCTAAGCGGCGCAAGTCAGCCGAAAACCGCGTTTTCGGCTGACGATCCTCCGCAGAAAAAAGTTTACTTTTCAATGCGGGTATCAATAAAGCCGGGTCCGATCAAGGGTCCGGCAATTTACAGCTTCCGCCAGATGCACGGTCTGTATCTCGTCTTGATCCTCAAGATCCGCGATGGTCCTGGCAATGCGCAAAATGCGCGTGTAGGCGCGGGCGGAAAGGCGCAGACCGCGCACCGCATCGCGCATAAAAGCTTTTCCGGAGACATCCAGGCGGCAGCAACGCTCCAACTCCCGCCCGAAGAGATCGGCATTGGTCCTGCAAAGGCCATCAGGAAACCGCAATTCCTGGCGTTTTCGCGCCTTTTCCACGCTTGCCCGCATCTGTGCCGAAGAGCGCCCGGCCTCCTCGCTGCTCAAATCCTCATAGGGCACGGCCGGAACCTCCACATGCAGGTCGATGCGATCCAACAGAGGACCGGAGAGTCTGGAACGGTAACGCTGAATTTCGCCCTTGCCGCAGGAGCAGGCCTTGCGATTGTCGCCGAGATGCCCGCAGGGACAAGGATTCATGGCTCCGACCAGCATGAAGGCGGCCGGATACGTGAGGGTATGGGCCGCTCTGGATATGGTCACGCGGCCGCTTTCCAGTGGTTGGCGCAGGGCCTCCAGGATCGGCTTGTGAAACTCCAGAAGCTCATCCAGAAAAAGCACACCACGGTGCGCCAGGGAAATTTCGCCCGGCCTCGGGACAAAGCCGCCTCCTACCAGACCGGCCTGGGAAATGGTGTGATGCGGGGCGCGAAAGGGGCGCTCTTCCATAATGCCCATTCCTGGCGGCAAGGCCCCGGCCACGCTGTATATCTTGGTTACTTCCAGGGCTTCTTCAAAGGACAGGCCGGGGAGAATGCCGGCTATGCGTTCGGCCAGCATGGTCTTGCCACTGCCCGGAGGCCCGATGAAGAGCAGATTGTGACCGCCTGAGGCGGCGATCTCCACTGCGCGCTTCCCGTGCTCCTGGCCTTTCACATCCGCGAAGTCAGGGGCGGATTCGGCCCTGATGCCAGGGGAAGGCCCTGGATCGGAAAACAAGATCGGGCACCGGTCGCCGTTGCCGGACAAGAGGGCCACCGACTGCCCCAAGCTCTCCACGGCATACACGTCAAGCCCCCGGACCACCGCCGCCTCGCGCGCGTTGGCCATCGGGACCAGAAAACCCCGCGCCCCGGAATTTCTGGCCAGAATGGCCAAGGGCAGCACCCCGGCCACCGGCTTCACCTCTCCGGTCAGGGAGAGTTCCCCGACCATGAAAAAACCGTCCGCCGCGTTTTCCGGAAGATGCCCCGCGGCAGTGAGCAGACCGACGGCCAGAGGCAGATCGTAGGACGAGCCGCCCTTTTTGCGGTCTGCCGGGGCCAGGTTCACGGTGATGCGCGCAGGGGGCAGGCGGAAGCTCATGTTGCGCAGGGCGGCTAAAACTCGATCCCGCGCCTCGCGTACCGCGCCTTCGGCCAGCCCGACCATGGTAAAAGCCGGCAGACCGGCGCGTGTCAGGTCCACTTCCAGATCAACGCGAAAGGCGTCCACTCCGTGCAAAGCGCCGCAGGCAACGCGGGTGATCATGCGGGGGAAGCTCCTTTTATAGAACTTTGTCTGGAAATGGGCTTGATCGGATCAAACAGGCAGGGACCCCGACAATCGGCCGCCATTCGCAGGCGCCGTCGAAAACAGAGAAAACTGGCGTTTGCAGGATTGCAGGCGCCTTTCAGCGGCGTCATAATATTTTTTTTCCAATTCAATCCCGATAAAGCGGCGGCCGTTCTCCAGAGCGGCCACTCCGGTTGAGCCAACGCCCATAAAGGGATCGAGGATTACGTCTCCTTCGTTTGTCGCCAGTTTCAATAAATGTGAAAGTAGTTTAACAGGTTTTTGTGTTGGATGAACAGGCTCTCTCAAACGTTCCGGACACATGCAAATCGGCGACTCATAAAAATTATGCATTTCATTTTGTTTGCCGAAATTCCATATATGCCCTTTATTCCACACACACACAATAAGCTCACAACTATTTAAGAACCCAGCCTTCCTGAATTTTGGCACTGGATTTGATTTATGCCATACAAAAAACTGAAAAGTATCAAAAATAGGGTCAAAAACTTCATGCCATTTACCTATCAGGTTATAACTGCAAAATACCATTATATTGCCTGTTGGCTTAATGATACGTGTAAATGTATCTTTTAAATCAGCAGGATTAAAGTTTACATTATCCCAGTCAGCGACATCATTATTAATGTCTTTTCTCCAGTTAAATTTCATATTGCCAGTTGAATAACAGCCAAGATTATATGGAGGATCTGTTAAAATCATATCAATGCTATGATCTTGTATTTCTAGTAATTTGCTGAAAGCATCAGCATTATATATTGAGTGATTGGCCATATTTCATCACAAATATATTTTTTTAATATTATTTAACAAATTTATAATCAAATGTGAATTATTTTTGTATTCATCTAAAATAATCCGATACCCTTTTTTTGATTTACAAATGAAATTCCACAAATTACCCCCTATGAGTAACTCCTTCAGCATAACCTTCGATAGCGGTTTTGACTATTGCCCGGACGGCTTTTTCATTAGCGATCACATCTCCGCCTTGGCCAGCATTTTTTGTAATGTTTTCTATACATTGCCACAAGTAGCCGCAAAATCACTTCGCAGGTAATTTTGAAATTTCCATGCGGAAATCTGTAATTTTGTGCCTGTTTTTATCGCCGGACCAGCCGCCCCTGTCCGGGGATATAATCATCAAGCCGAAGTCCCAGGCGACGGGAAAGTTTTTCTTCAATGCGCCTGCCCTGCATATGCGCCGTCAGGATGCGCCCGCGCACCGCCCCGTTGACCCCGTACCGCTCAAGCAAGTCCGCATGGCGATCTTCAAGGCTCACGAATCCATCGTGCAAAGTGCGTTTGTCAGCGTAAATCACGGCCGCAATCATGAAATGCGTCTCGTCGTCCTTTTCCGGGAAAGGCCAGAAGACATGAAAGAGCACCGCCCGGGCTATGGGGGCGTTGCGCGTTTCGCGCATTACCCAAGCCGCGCCCAGTTGGGCATGGTGCCCGCCTTTGCTGATGCTCCAGGTCTTGCCGAGGTCGTGCAGCAGCCCCGCCGCCCGTACCGCCTCCACATTGACCTTCATCCCCAGGTCCACGGCGCGCCGGGCAAGCGCCTCGGCCATTTCCGCCACCTTTGCGCTGTGGTCGCGGATATGCGCCAGCATGGAATAGCGATCCCAAAGCGCTTTGCAATCCTCGTCACGGGGGATAAGCGCCAGTTCCGGATTGGCCCGCGCGGCGCGGGCCAAAGGAAGAAGCGCGTCGCCCCCCTGGTCCCGGGAAAAAGGACACAGGTGCTTTTCCGAATCGAACAAAACCATGTCCGCTTCCGGAAAATAAAGGTCCGGCAGATCCGGCAGGACATCCGGCACACGATTCGCCCGCGCGACGCCGGGTTCTCCCTGCGTCGCGCGCGTCTCTCCAAATGAAGGTTTCAAGACCTACCAGCTTCAGGGCAGTTTAACGCCCTTTTCCTTATAGTACTTCACCGCTCCGGGATGCAGGGGAACGGTCAGGCCGCTTAACGCCTTGTCCAGGGATATTTCCTTGGCTTTGGCGTGCGAGGCCTGCACGTCGGACAGATTGTCGAAGATGCCTTTCAGAAATTCATAGATCACTTTTTCCGAAACCTTGTCGTGGGCCACTATGATCGCCATGACCGCCGGCGTCGCGGCATCCTTGTCCACACCCCGGTAAGTCCCGGCCGGGATCTTGTCGGGCACGAAATAGGGGTGAATCTTGTGCAGCTTGTCCAAAAAGGCGCGGTCCATGGAAACCAGGGTAATTTCCTTGGTGGCGGCGATGTCCATTATAGCCGGAGAAGGATAGCCCGTAGTCAGAAAGGCCGCATCGACCTGCTCGTCTTTGAAGCGGTTGGCGGTGGAAGCGAAATCCATGCGTCCGGCCTCGCCCAGATCCTTGTAGGTCATGTCGGCGGCCTGCAGAATGGCTTTGACGTTTGCTTCCACCCCGGAGCCGGGAGCGCCGACGCTTACCCTTTTCCCGCGCAGATCGGACAGCTTGGCAATCTTGCTGGCCTTGGAAACCACCAGGTGCACATGTTCGGGGTAAAGGGCCAGGACCGCGCGCAGGTTCTTCACCGGTTTATTTTCGAACATGTTCTGCCCGTTGTAAGCCCAGAAAGTGACGTCGTTCTGCACTATGGCCGTTTCAATCTCCCCTTTGCCGACAAGATTGATATTGGCCACAGAGGCGTTGCTGGTTTCTGCCGTGGCCTGCACCACGCCGCCTTTGCTCACGGCGTTGGCTATGGCCCCGCCGATGGGGAAGTAGGTGCCCGCCGTGCCGCCGGTGGCCAAAGACAGCCTTTCCGCAGCCAGCGCCCCAGAGGTCAGGCACAGAAGTGAAAAGGCCAGCGCAAGAAAACCGATCTTCAATTTCATAACACATCTTCTCCTGTCTTGACGGTTGATATTTTCGCCTTCCTTCCCTGGATGAAAAGGATCAGCGCCAAAATAAACAGCCCTATGATATCCGTTACCGTGCCGGGGTCAAGCAGCCCCACGGCACCGACAAGGGCCAACGCGCGCAGCGGCAAGGTCACCGTGGCCTTGAAATAGCCAACCGTGCCCATAGCGAGCAAAAACACCCCGAGCAGGGCCGTCAACACGGCCTGCACCATGGGCAGAGGGGAGGCGTCTATAAAAAGAAGCATGGGGTTGAACACATAGATATAGGGCACGATAAAGCCCGCCAAAGCAAGTTTGAAGGCCGTCACCCCCGTACGCATCGGCTCCGCCCCGGCTATCCCCGCCCCGGCATAGGCCGCCAAGGCCACGGGCGGGGTCAGGTCCGCGGCTATGCCGAAATAAAACACGAACATATAGGCCGCCATAGGCGGAACCCCCAGTTGCAGGAGGGCCGGAGCGGCCATGGTGCTGGTCACTATGAAATTGGCCGTCGTCGGCAGCCCCATGCCCAGCAGTATACTGGCCATCATGGTCATGAGCATGGTGGGCAGCAGCATGCCGTGAGCCAGAGCGACTATGCCGTTGGCGATGCGCAGGGCAAGGCCGGTAAGCGTTCCGGCCCCGATGATCATCCCCACACAGGCGCAGGCGCAAGCCACTGCGAGCGATGAACGCGCCCCGGCCTCAAAGGCCTCGACCAGCTTTTTCGGGGTCAGACGGGTTTCCTTGTTCAGCCAGGACAGGGCAATGCAGGTCAGAATGCCGTAAAAGGCGGCTTTCAAAGGCGTATAGCCAGCCAGCAGCAAATAAATGATCGCTGCCAGAGGCAAAAGGAGAAAACCCTTGGTACGCAAGAGAAACCATACGCTTGGCAGGCGTTCGCGAGGCAGCCCGAGCAGGCCCAGGCGCTTGGCTTCGAAATGCACCTGAATCAAAACCGCGGAATAGTACAGAAGAGCGGGGATAATCGCGGCAATGACCACCTCGTTGTAAGGAACTCCCAAAAACTGGGCCATGATGAAGGCCCCGGCCCCCATGACCGGCGGCATGATCTGTCCGCCAGTGGAGGCAACCGCTTCGACGGCCCCGGCGAAATAGGGCCGGTAGCCCACGCTCTTCATCAGGGGGATTGTGAACATGCCGGTGGTGCAGACATTGGCCACCGAAGAACCGGAAACAGTGCCCATCAGTCCGGAGGCGACGACGGCCACCTTGGCCGGTCCCCCCGAAGACCAGCCGGCCAGGGCCAGGGAAAGATCTATGATGAACCTGCCTATGCCGGTCTTTTCCAGCACCGAACCGAAAAGAATGAACATGAACACGTAAGTGGAGGACACTTCAAGCGGGGTGCCGAAAATGCCTTCGCCGCCCAGATACATGTGGTTGATAATGCGAATTACGGAAAAACCCCGGTGTCCGCCCATGGAATCCGGGAGATAAGCCCCGAAATGACAGTAAAGAAGGGCCAGTACGGCAAGACAGGAAAGCACAGGGTTGGATATGCGCCGCGTAGCCTCAAGAAGCAGCACGATCAGCAGAAAACCGGCCAGCAGATCCATATCCGTGGGCAGACCGGAGCGGTAGCTCAGCTCCTCAAAGTTGACCACCAGGTATAGGCACGCCGCCGCGGCAATTCCGGCCAGTATAAAATCATATAAAGGCAGCCTGTGATGCTTTTCCCCCATGTGGTGTTTCACGGGATAGAGCAGGAAGGTCAGGCAGATGGCAAAGGCCAGATGCACGGCGCCCTGGGTCTGGGCGTTGAGCAGCCCGAAACCAGCGGTGTATATGTGAAAACAGGACATGGAAACCGCCAGTACCGTGATCAGCAGGGCCTTGGAACCGCTCAGGACGCGAAAGCGAGATTCCGTGTCGTACTGGCGCATAAGCTTGTCAAAATCTATGCCGCCGGAATTGGAGTGTTCAGGCGCAACTTCTCCACCTATCCTTTCTTTTTCTTCCGTCATAATTTCCTCCAGGTAAACCAAGCCCTTCCGAAAATACGGCGTTCAGTGGAAAAATAAAGGCGCCGGCCGGCAAAGGATTCGTAAAGCGCTTCCCACTCCCCAGCGCCGACGCGCAGGCGATTTCGCCCCAAAACCGCGTCGCCCACGCGTAAAACCAATTCCTCAAGCACCGGCAGCCGGCCTTCAAAGACCAGCCATGGACCTTCCAGGTAAAAGCGCGTCCTTTCCGGGAGCACGGTCGGCAGACCGGCGTTCTGGGATTGCACCTTACCCCGCCATTGCCGCACAAGCCCGTCCCTGACCATATAAACGTCCTCGACCGGGCTCAGCTGGACGGAATGCAGATAGCGCGTCGCAAAAACGCGGCCGAGCGGCATGGGATATTCCTTTGCTGTCCCGTCCTCCCCGGTCCTGACGACAAGGACGTCTACAGGCCAAAGCCCGACGACGGCAAGACCCAGAAGCAAAAACACGGCATAGCGCGCCATGCGGGCTTCAGTCTCAAACCGTAAGTCCGGGTTCCTTGATGCCATGCTTCACGCCTGCGTCGCGCCAAGCGACAATATTTGCCTTCAACAGGGATACAATCGGCAATCCGGGTAAGCAAAAAATTTTCTTTTTATGCGCAGATCGGTAAAACAACGGTACATGACGCGTCATTTTTTCTTTTTCTGCAAAGCCGCCTGCAGAGCCAGCCCCAGTGAGCCGACGGCCTGAACCGGCTGAGGCTTGGGGAGATGTTTTTTCCAATCTTTGTCCAAAGGCGCTTCGCTTTGGGCGGCGTCCACCGGGATGAGACCGACGCGGCGCCTCTGGCTGTCAATTTCTTTCACGCGCACCTGAATCGCTGAGCCCGGCGCAAGATTTTCCAGGTTTTTCCTGGAAGGCGAAGAGGCCAGCGAGGCCTTGGGAAGCAATCCGGTAATGCCGGGAGAGAGACTGACAAAGATGCCGTAGGGGGAATGCCGCTCCACAGTCCCGCTTATTTCGGCGTCCACTGGCAGAATATCCCGCACATTGTCCCAAGGGTTGCCGACGGCGTCGCGCAGGCTAAGCGACATGCGGCGCTTGTCCGGGTCCACTTCCTTAATCTTCACTGACACCGTATCGCCTGGCGCAAGCACCTCCTCCACCTTCAGGATGCGTTTTTCGTGGGAAAGCTCCGAGACGTGCACCAGCCCCTCCATGCCGGGCAAAATCTCCACAAAGGCCCCGAAGGGCGCAAGGCGCGTGACCTTGCCGCAGACCATATCTCCGGGCGAGAAACTCCGCGCGCCTTCCACCCAGGGGTCGTCCGTTGCCTGGCGCAAGGAGAGGGAGATACGCGGGGGATTTTTGTCCCGCTCGATCTCAAGCACCTTGACGCGCAAGCGATCTCCGATGCTCAGAACCTCGTCCGCCTGCCCCACTCTGGACCAGGAAAGCTCGGACAAATGCGCAAGCCCTTCCACCCCCGGCGCCAGTTCCAGAAAAACTCCGAAAGGGGCGAAGCGCGTCGCCACCGCTTCGCGCACGTCGCCGACCTGGAGAGACGCCAACACCTCCTCCCGGTTCTCGGCATATTCGCGCTCAAGCAGAGATCGGCGGGAGACGACGATGTTGCGCCCGCTTTTTTCCAGACGGGTAATCAGGAAAGGATAAATTTTACCGACATGCGATTCAGGGTCCCGGGCCGGGTGCAGGTCTATCTGACTCAACGGACAGAAGGCGCGCCGCTTCATTATGTCCACGGCGTATCCGCCCTTGATGAGTCCGGTCACTTTGCCCTCCACCGGAAGCCCGCTTTCGCGCGCTTCGCGCAGGGCGTTCAAACTGCCGGCCCCGCGCAGAATGCGCGAGAGGCGGACTTCCTGAGGACTCACGTTGACCACGTACAAATCAAGCACGTCCCCGACAGCGCAGATAAGCTCCCCGTCCCTTTCCATCTCCTCCCGTTCCACGATGCCGTCCACCTTATCCCCGGTGCTGACGAAAACCGTGTCCCCGGTGACGGCCACAACACGCACGCTGACCCGCTGGCCCTGCTCAAGCGCGGGCTTTGGCGCACCGTGACCTTCCTGCCTGTCCAACATCTGCGCAAAGGACAATTCCTCGTTCTCAGGCTCCGCCGGAGCGGAAGAAATATCTTCACCCTCTCCCGGCAAATCTGGAACCACACCACCGTCTCCCGCCAGATCTGAGGCAGGGCAGCCTTCCCCCATCAGGTCCAAAGCCGCACCACCATCTCCCGCCAGATCTGAGGCAGGGCAGCCTTCCTCCATCAGGTCCAAAGCCGCACCACCATCTCCCGCCAGATCTGAGGCAGGGCAGCCCTCCCCCACCAAGTCCAAAGCCGCACCACCATCCCCCGCCAACTCTGAAGCGGGACAGCCCTCCTCCTGGCCGGAAGGGATGCCGCCTTCCTCTGCGGGAGGCAAAGGTTCAATCTGTGGATTCATCAAAAATTCCTTTGTGGTCTGGAACCTTACCCGTTTGAGCATTTCACGCTTATGGGTTTCGCGGAAATCAATAAATATCGGCCGCAAGGCCGACGCGCCGCGAAGAGGCGTGAATCAGCCGACAACAACGCTTTTCGGCTGACGATCTTCCGTTAAAGCGACCGCGAGAGCGGACGCCCGCCGCGAAGGTGCAGCGCAATTTATTTGCGCTGTTAACGCCGGAGCGGACGTAGGCTGGAGTGGGCCGGGTGCATCATTTCAAAGGTAAAACGCTATAGAAACAGCGATCAAACCGTCAAGCCCGGAAAACGCGCCGGAATAGGGTTGAATTGTAGCGAAACTCAAGACGAATTTCAATGATTTTTATTCTCTGGCCAAGCTTTTGCGGTTTGCGGGGCATCCGCGCAAATCTGTTTTGCGTTTTCCGGCAATCAGGGCTACTAGTGCCCTAATTTGACTTTGCCATGCTTTCCTAACCTCTCCTATCTCCCCTAAAAATCAAGGGTTTTTCTGTCAATAAGCAAAAAAACTTTCCCTTGACGCCCTCCCAAATCCTCAGTATTCTCGGTCCGCGTGTGGGGGATACGGTGGGGGAAAATCCCCCATTTGTTCATGGATTCCAAGCCATAACACAGGCTGAACCCCAATATTTGCAACGATCAGGAGGATGGTATGGCAAAAACGGAGCGATTCAGGACGCAATATCCTGGCATTTTTTTCATCGAACGGATCCGCCCCGGCTCGAAAACTCAAACGGAAAAAATTTTTTATCTCAGATACAGACGGCCGGGCGAGTCCAAGTTAATTGAGGAGAAATGCGGCGCGGAGAGTTCGGGCTGGTCCGCTGCCCGGGCGAATCAGGAAAGGGCGCTTCGGATTTCAGGTAAAGCCGTATCGAACAGGGCACGGCGCGAAGCGGTCGAGAGCGCCCGGCAGGCTGAAGAATCTCGGCCGACGATCGCACGTCTGTGGCAGGCGTATGATGAAAGCAACCATGGTAGGAGGTCACGGGGGGAGGACAAATCCCGCTATCGGCTGCACCTCGCCGGGCCGTTTGGTGAAAAGACGCCTGCCGAATTGGTGTCGCTTGATATTGACAGGTTGCGAATTAACACACTCAAGACGCATTCCCCGCAAAGCGTGAAACATGTTCTTTGTCTGCTCAGGAGAGTCATACTTTTCGGCGTCAGGAAAGGACTATGCCCGCAACCTGACCCGTCAAGATTGCGTTTCGAGCTTCCAAAGGTTGATAATCAGACAACTGAAAACTTTACCCGTGAGCAAATGGCCGCATATTTGGCGGCGCTAGACGCTGATTCAGACCAGAGAGCAGCAACGGCATTACGGCTTGCTCTTTTCACAGGCGTGAGGAAGACCGCGTTACTTTCGCTGAAGTGGGGGGATGTAGACCTTGAGAAAGGATTTATCACGCTGCGCGGTGATTCCGCAAAGAGCGGCAAAACATCGCGCATACCCATTTCTGCTGCTGCGAAGGATTTACTGGAAGGAATAGAACGCACGAGAAGCGAGTTTGTTTTTCCCGGCAGAAGTGGGAACCGGCGAGTGACTTTACAGCAAGTAGCACAACGCATTCGGGATCGTGCCGGGTTGCCGAAAACCTTCAGGCCAATGCACGGGTTGCGGCACGTCTTTGCAAGTTGGCTTGCTTCATCTGGTGAAGTTGATTTGTTCACCTTGCAAAAAATGTTGACGCACAGTTCGCCGCAGATGACACAACGCTATGCGCACCTTGCTGACGAAGCATTGCAACGTGCTGCTGCTGTTGCTGATGGTTTATTCAAAGGCGTGAGCGGTGAACGTACAGAAGTCATTCCTCTGAAAAAGCGAAATTCTGCGTAAGCAACAAATTTCCCCGGCTAGGCGCGGTGTCATGAACCGCGCTGAAAAGCTGCCCCTTACAGCCCTGCCGGGGATACAATACAAGGGAACCTTGAAGGGAGGGTGTTGTGGAAATTGTTAAAGTAGACCCGTCGCGATTTTATATCAAAGACTATTCGCCGCTATTAAGTGTTCTCAAAGCTTTTGGATTTGACATATACGACGTGACAACAACATATCATACCGCATTTTGTCTCATGCAAGATATTGGTGCAGCTACGATAAGCGGCGTAGGAGAAAATGTTGTTATAAATGCCTATCCACAAGAAGGCTTAGCGGACACATATAACAAATGGTGCGTTGCCGCAAGAGATATACAAAAGGTTGCCAATAGACATCAATCACTGTTTTCCCGCCGCGACTATGCTGAGTTACTTGGCGTAACATGGGGGCTGGTTTGGATAGAGACAGAAAAGGCAAGGCTGTGGCTGCATTCCGCTGGCTATGCTCAGCGCCTGTCTCTGCCTGGGTTGGAGCCTTTGCGGCAAGCAGACTCCCTTCCTGCCGGGGAAACAGTTCGGGCTGCGCCTGAAGCGGACCCGGCAAAAGGTGAGGCTTCTCATTCCGGAAAATCGGTGAGAAAGCCCCGCATGGAGGTGAGTCAACAATCCGCTGCAATAATATGCAAGGTAAATCCTCGTACAGTCCAAAGGTGGGAATCTGGGCGGGGGACACCGACAGGCTATCCGGGAAGGTATTCATTCTCTACGCTGAAAGCATGGTCGGAGAGCGAGCAAGGTCGGCGGGCGTTAAACGCCAAAGCGCGGCAAATAAACAAGGCCGTGCCGATGGACCCGCACGACATAGAGAACATGGAGGGCGCACAGGGATGGCCGGAGTGATTTCGTAACACGACAGCAACACGACACAAAGACGACACCATAAACGTTTTCCAAAAAAAATTATCCTCTTTAATTACAGCCTCTTACGGAAACGTCGGGGGCTTTTTTCATGACTTTTTTACGACAGAAAACCGACATTTCCGCCTCTAGGTAGATGCAATCCGAATTAACGGCGCGTCTTACTACGGGGAACTATCATGCAAAGCACGAATCTCGATGTTGAAACCATGCTGACGGAAAGACAGGTATCTGAAATTCTCAAACTCTCGATGAAAAAATTGCAGCTCGACAGGGCGATGAGGCAAGGGTTGCCGTATGTCCGATGGGGAACACGGTGCATCCGATACCGCCAGTCTGACGTGTCAACCTTCATAAAAGAAAACCTTGTCCTTCCAAAGGACGCGGCGTGAAGGCGTGTCCACAAAATACCAAAGCCCGGAGCGGCGAACTCCGGGCCGTAGTGAATCGCAACCAGCTGATCTGAATATACCAAAATCACTGCACCCCGTCAAATTTTGTCCGTACTTGGATAGTAATCTTTGTCCGTACTTGGATAGTAATCTCATGGCGGACGCGGATGCACGGGTTTCTTGCCTGTTGCACAAGGCACCCGTGTACGACCTGTCTTTTTGCGTCAGGCGGGGGGGAGCATCATGAACTCCGACATCGAAGCCGCGGCCTTGGCGGAACTCAGGGCACACGGGCTTGAATTGGATTCAGTTCAGTGGGATATGGGCATCGTGCGCTGCGCTACAACGGGTAAACCTCACGGTAAGGACGGGGCCTATTCGGCGCATTCGGACAATCCGGCCTGCATCTGGTGGCAAAATTACCCGTCCGGCACAGACGGCGTCTGGACAGTGAAGGGGCTGGACAAGCTGTCCGCGGCTGAACAGGAAGCACTTGCCCGCCGCATGGACGAAACCCGCAAAGCCAGGGAAGCCGAACAGTCCCGAGTCCATGCCGAAGCCGCCGAGCAAGCACAGGCCATTTACGCCGCCGCCAAAGATTGCACGGGACATGCGTATCTTTCCAACAAGGGGGTGAAGCCGGTTCCGGGCTTGAAAGTGGGTACGGATTCCTACGGCAATGAAGGGGCACTGCTGATACCTATTTATAATGAGGCGGGCGAAACCGTATCGCTGCAATCTATCCCCGCTACACCGGGCGCGAACGGTAAATGGCTCAAGCTCTTTTTGAAGGGCGGGCGCAAACGCGGTTGTTTTTTTTCCATTGGGGAAAAGAGCGTTGAAAAGCCTCTGCTCATTGCGGAAGGCTTGGCAACCGGCCTTTCCCTGTATGAATGCCTGACCTTGCCCGTTTTGACGGCGTTCGACGCGGGCAACCTGCGTCACGTCGCTGAACTGGCGAGGCGAAAATATCCTGACCGGCAAATTATTCTGTGCGCGGATTATGACGATCCGTCAAACCAGGTTCCACAAGCGGGCGGCGTTGGGCTGAAAGCCGCGACAGAGGCCGCGCTTGCCGTTGGCGGATTTGTCGCTACGCCGCGCCTTTCGGGGCGCAAGGTTGACTGGAACGATCTGCATCAGAAAATGGGGATTGCTGAAGTCGCCTTGCAATTCCAAACCTGCCACAAGCCGGAACCTCCGAAGCCGAAAACCGATACCTTGCCGGAGGGGTTCGTGCTGCGGAGCGACGGACTATTCCATATTGAGCAGAAGGAAGACGCGGCGCCGGTCGAAACATGGCTTGGCCCGCCGCT
>JAISZH010000048.1 GCA_031269345.1 Desulfovibrio sp.
CGGAAAAGTTTTTTGAAGAAGCCCTGCAAAGGGGCAACGCCAAGGCTGCGCTTCAGATAGGCCAGATGTATATGTTTGACTACAGTCCAAACTATCCCCAAAAGAAGCGCTATAAATACATGATCGCCATGTATGAGCTGGCCGCGAAAATGGGCTGCCCGGAGGCATGGCAGGCTTTGGCGGTATGCTATGATAATGGCTGGGGAGTGAGAAAAAGTTATAAAAAAGCGATAGAGCTGGTCAAAAAAGGGGCTGAATTGGGATCGCCGCTAGCCATGGCGCAGTACGGAGAGGCTCTGGCTTATGAGTTTTTCCAATTTGAAGAAGGCCGGAAATGGCTGCGGCGTTCCATGGACCTGGGCAACGGCGACGCGGCCATACCCATTGCCAGAATATATGATTTTGAAGAAAATGCGGAAGGCATCATCCAGTCTTTACGCGCGGGGGCAAAATTGGGCAGCATAGACGCCATAGACCACCTCTCATTAACCTATTTGATAGGGGAGTACGGGCAGGACAAAAATGTAGAATATGGCAACCGCCTGGATGAATTGCAAAAGAGCCTTGACCCTTTTTATCCTCCCAAACCGATACCCGATTATGATCAGCGTTTTCCCCCGTTGCCGATCAAACCGTGGAAGTGACGGAGCCTTTGGGTAAGGACGTTGCGGCGAAAATGCCGTAAAACGAGGGTAGCGCATGTTTTCCACTCCTGCCCCCCGCGATACAGCGGGACATTAGCGATATGAGCACGCTCAAGCAGGCGCTGTTCAGCGAGGGCAACTATTCCGCGACCCCGCAAACAGCCCAAGGAGATGATCATGGCCTACGAATTCACTCTTACCTATCCTTCGCGCCGGCGGTTTCTCTCCGGATCCGGCCTGCTCGTCCTCGGCGCATTGGCCGGAGGCGTCGCGCCTTTCCCGCTCAGAGCCCTGACGCGAGGGGTGAGCGATGCCCTGTCCGGGGGCACAGCCGCAACCCGGACGGAAGAAGCGGATTCCAGCGCGGCACGCGCCCTGTACCGCGCCGTGAGCGCGGTGCGGGAAAACGGGCTGATATATATCCAGGATCGGCATTTCCAAGATTCGAATGTTGTCCGTATCCTGGATTATGTAAAAAACGGCTTTCCGGACGACTATTTGAACGACCCGGCAACATCAAGGGCCGCAAGGAATTTTTATCTTATCATCATCACCTCGGACACTGCGCCTGATTATGAGGGCCTTCCCAGTTCGGGGCCGACATATAAAACATATCAGGAACTGACGGCTACCGGCATTCCTTTCCATTTCTGCACGCTGCGGACAAAAGACCGTGATCCCGCGGAAAACGGCACAAAGCACGGCAAGGTGCTGCTTGTGGACGATGCCTTTTGCATGATCGGCTCTGCCAACCACAATGAGAGCGGCATCTGGCACGATACTGAAGACATGCTGTCCGTCAGAGGAACTTCAAGGGAGCCCCTCCTCAAGAATTTCCGCACAGAACTGATAAGGACCGTGTTGTGCGGAAACATGTCGGATGAAACCTCCTCCGCGGAAGGAATTTTCAAGAACTTTACAGACCAGTTGAACAAAAATGTTAACGCGTATCTGCGAAAAGAAACGCAGGAATCGCTGGTTTTTCCTTATATTCCGGGCAGGAGCGTAGGCAGCATTCCATTTTCTTAATGTAGGCAGGCGAATATGACACAACAAGTCGTTATTATGTCCGCCACACAATGTTTTATTTTTAATTGTGCTTCCACCCTTTTTGTTGACAAGCGGCGGGCTATCCCTGATTATCACCCAAGGGGGGCAAATGTATGAAGGTTGCCGAAGATATTTATTTTTATGAAGAGGCTGCAACAAGTATAGGTTTCAGCGCCAACTCGATTGTCATTGACGGCGACCCGAAGCTTATTATCGACCCCGGTTCTGAAGGGCGTCTGCCGCTTCTTGTCAAACTCATGGCCGCCGACGGTCTGGAAGTATCCGTGCGGGATATGGCTTTTTTTACGCACAGTCATCCCGACCATCTTGGGGCAGGGCGGGCTTTGGCGGATAAATTTACGATGCGCCCGGCAATGCACAGGCTGGAAATTGATTTTCTCCAAGGCGCCGGAAGGTCTTTCTGGGCGAGACCGCTCTTTTCCGAAAAGGATTTCATAGTGCTGGAGGCAGGAGAATTTTCTTTCGGCGGTCACTGTTTTCATCTCCACCATACTCCGGGGCACAGTCCGGGAAGTTTGACCCTGCATTGGCCGGAAGCGAAATTGCTGGTCACCGGCGATGTGTATTTTTCCGGCACCTTTGGGGCGACGAACCTGCCGGGCGGAGACGAACCGGACATGTTCCGGACTCTGGAACGGTTGGAGGCGCTTGCGGATGTGGATCTGGCGCTTTGTGGACACGGTCCGGCTGTTGTCGGGCGCGGGGCCGTTCAGGAAAATTACCGGCTGCTCGCGCGTGAAGTGTCCATGAAAAAGGCCGGCCTCTGGACCAGCTTATGACGTGAGCCTTCAGTGTCATGTCATGCGCGGAATGCTATGACGCCGGACGCCGGGCGGAGGCTGATCGGGAAAAATATGAACGCAGCAAGCATGATTATGCGCGGCGCTTCACCGGCGCAGACAAACACCGGCCCGGGCATGGCCGGCGGTACTTCCGCCCTCGTCCGGCTGGAGGTTTTGGACATAGCTGAACTCGGGTGGGGCGGGCCGGGTTTTTTTGTCCTGCGCCTTTCGCAGCCCGGATGGGAGCACCCCTTGCCCGGACGCTTCCTCATGTTGCGCGCGACCGCCGGGAGCGGGGAATATCTCTGCGCTCGTCCGTTTTCAATCTGCCGGATAAATGACGATGGTCTGGTCGTATTTTTTCAGGTACGGGGCAAAGCGACGCGAGATTTCGCAGCCCTAAAACCCGGCGATCCGGTGGACGCATGGGGGCCGCTCGGCAATTCCCTGCCTGTTGATCCATGCCGGCCCGTGCTGGTCCTGGCCGGAGGCGTCGGCATCGCACCCTTTGTCAACTATGTGGATCGGCACCCGGTACCGGGCAGCATAAGCCTGGAATTTGGCCATCGTCTCCCTCTGGAATGTTATCCCTTGCGCTATATTGAGGGCAAATGCAGTATAAGAACCCACCATGAAAAAAACGATGGGGATCGCGCCGTTTTCAGCATGCTTGTGGAAGAACGCATCCGGGAGTTCGCCTTGTCAGGAATAGTTTTGGCCTGTGGTCCCCCCGCATTCTTGCGTTTGGTCCGCGAACTTGCCCTCAAGTACCGGGCCGAGGCATGGTTGAGCCTTGAGACGCGTATGGCCTGCGGGATCGGGGCCTGTCTGGGCTGCGCGGTAAAAACCCTTTTGCCTGCGGAATATTTTGCCGCGCCTGCGCAAATCCTTGCCGCCCCGCCCTCCGAGGGAGACAGGGAGCATTATGTACAGACCTGCCTTTGTGGTCCGAATTTCCGCGCGGACAGGGTATTGTTGTGAGCGCGGACGGAAGGGAGAACGCAAGGCTCAGGGTCTGTCTGAAAGGCGCGAGCGCTTCGCTTGCACTCAACAATCCCGTGCTTACGGCTTCCGGTACCTTCGGCTACGGCCTGGAATTTTCTCCCTACGGAGATTTGCGAAAACTCGGGGGGATAGTCGTCAAAGGTCTTTCTCTAAAGCCGCGCGAGGGAAACCCCATGCCGCGCATTGCCGAAACCCCGTGCGGCCTGCTGAATTCCGTGGGTTTGCAGAACTGTGGGGCAAAGGTTTTTCTCAGGTACAAGCTGCCTTTGCTGCCCGTGGAGGTTGTGCCGGTCATAGTCAATCTCTATGCGGCCACAATTGACGAATTTGCCGACCTGGCCGGGCTTTTTGCCGGGGAACGCGGCATTGCCGCGCTTGAAGTGAATATTTCCTGCCCGAATGTGCGGGAGGGAGGGCTGCTTTTCGGACAGAACCCGCGTATGGCGGCTGAGGTGACGGCCGCTGTGCGCGCCCGCTGTCCGGACAAGCCGCTGATCGTGAAACTCACCCCCAACGTCACGGATATCGCGGTGATCGCTAAAGCCTGCGCGGAGGCAGGGGCGGATATGCTCTCCTGCATCAACACGCTGAGCGGGATGGCAGTGGATTTGAGCACGCGCAGGCCCTTGCTCGCCACAATAATTGGCGGTCTTTCCGGTCCGGCCATAAAACCGGTGGCCCTGCGGTCTGTCTGGCAGGTCAGCCGGGCCGTGTCCATTCCGGTCATCGGCATAGGCGGCATCGGCAGCGCCGACGACGTGCTGGAATTTATTTTGGCCGGAGCGGGCGCCGTGCAGGTCGGTACGGCCTCTTTTTCCCGCCCTGATGCTGTTTTCAGGATAGTGGAAGATCTTCCGGCGGCTATGGAGAAATATGGAGTTGAGGATTTGGATGCGTTCAGGGGGTCTTTGCGGACCTGGCAGGCGGATTGACCGGAAAAAAAGATTTTTTTCAGAATTTTTCGAAAAAAGCTAAATTTATATTGACGCGGCATTGCGCTTAGGGCAAGTAACGCATAAGTAAACGCGCGGTTCCGGCAGTTGGTTTGCGGGGTTTTTCGGCGCGGAGATTCATTGTTTTTTCTGTGAGGTTTTTTTGCATGACTAAGTCTCTTTATGTGGGCAATCTGCCTTGGGCGGCTACGGAAGATGAAATTCGTAACCTGTTTGCGGCGCATGGAAACGTGAGTTCTGTCAAGCTGATAAGTGACAGGGAAACCGGGCGCGCGCGCGGGTTCGGGTTTGTGGAAATGGATGCGGCGGACGTAGCCAGTGCCGTGGAAGCCTTGGACGGATCCAGCTTCGGGGGGCGTACCCTGCGCGTAAATGAAGCCCAGCCCAAGGCACCGCGCCAGCCACGTTATTAAAAATCAGTTCCCAGTTGAACGTTTTCCGAAGCCCCGGCACAGCCGGGGTTTTTTTTCGGCCGGACGGGCGGAGCTTCAGTTCTTCGGCTTTCAGACGCATCCGGTGGCGCCTCCGGGGACGGACGAACCTTGCGCGCTCGGCCCCTGCAGCATTTTACTTTTGACTGGAGTTTCCTGATAATCGCGTCTTTATTCAGATAACTTTGTATAATAACACATAAAACATCTAAAAATACGGTATTATAATTCGTTTTCAGGATTGGCTTTTTGGCGCAGATGATTCGGAGGGCGGCCCCGGCGTTTTGGAGGGGCGGGTTTTTCTTTTTCTTTGTTTTTCGAGCCTTTTGGACGTCCGCGTTTTTTGGGCGCGTTATCTGCCGTGTCGTCCAGTGGGCTGAGCTTGCCATCGGC
>JAISZH010000074.1 GCA_031269345.1 Desulfovibrio sp.
GCGTTGACAAAGGCTCCCGGCGCGACAAAGGAATTTCTGATCAGGGCGGAGAGAACCCGCTCCAGGGAGACCGAACCATAGGGAGGGTCGATAAAGACCAGGGAAAAGGCCTGATCCGCGGGCCTTGCCAGGAATTTGCCCGCATCTTCAAGGCATAGCCGCATTCGCTCCCCGTCCGCTCCGAGCATGGCTGCGTTGGCCTTGATCACCCGCGCGGCATATGGGGCAGCTTCCACAAAGCAGGCAAAGGCGGCCCCTCTGGAAAGGGCCTCAAAGCCCAGGCTCCCGCTGCCCGCGAAAAGATCCAGAACTCGCGCTCCAGGCCAGGACAATCCTCTGGCCTGAAGCATGGAAAAAAGGGACTCCCGCACTATGCCCATGGCCGGCCTGAAGCCGGGGCCGGCTGCGCTTTTCAGCCTGCGTCCCTTGTATATCCCGGAAATTATGCGCATGCGTCATCCTCTGGATTGCGCCGGCACCGCCGGTTCACCGCCGAGAAGCAGCGGCGTCGCCGCGTAAAGCGGCCCGAAATCGACGCGTAAAGCCGCAAGCGCCCCCAGAGGCAGGGGAAACTTGACATGGTTCAGTCCGTCCGGGAAAAACCCCTCGCGCCAGGTGCAAAGCGGGCCGAGCAAAATTGAGGCGAAGACTCTGCGTTTTCCGGGAAAAGCGCTACGGGCGGCGGCGCCGATGGCCCGCGGGCTTTGCAGGCAGGCAAGCGCCTGGGCATAAAGGGGGGTTTCCCGCCTTATCCGGCACTCCAGGCCGAAGGTGGACCAGGAATTGAAAAAAATTACCAGGATGCCGCTGCAGGCGAGCCGGTCCATTTCCCTGAGCACGGCGTCAGCGCGTTCCGTCAGCGCGGGGAAGGGACCGGCCACGGCATAGTCGAAGCTTGAATCGTCAAAAGGCAGATGTTCCGGTGAAGACAGCGCATATTCCACGCGCCGGCTGAGAGCCGCGCGCGCCGCTTCCAGGCAGCGGGGACTGCCGTCTTGAACGGTTACGTCAAAGCCGGCCTCCCAGAGATTTTCCGCAACCGGCCAGGCGAGCGCTCCCAGAACCAGCGCAGAGCGCGCCCGCCGCGGCCAGCCCGACATAAGGCCGCGCATCAGCCCGCGCCCGCTTTCCAGGGCAAACCTCCCCGGAAGGCTTTGCACAAAGTCCGCCCCAAAGCTTTTTTCCTCTTCACCCATATTTGCTTCCTTCTCCCGCGCGGACCGGAAAACTCACGTCCCCGCCTCCAGAGCAGTTCACGAATGGAACGAGTGAACTGTTTCAAGCGCTAATTGCTTTATGGCAGTTCACGAATGGAACGAGTGAACCGCTCTGCAAGGGTTTGCGGGCAAATCCCTGCCGCGAAACAGGAGCAGGCGGCGTGAGCACGGCAAAATACCGCGTTTATTGCCGTGCGATCTTATCGCTTAAAACGAAGCGAATGCGTAGTTTTAGCGATACATGGCACTGGTGCGGACAGGCGCGTTGTCAGGACCGTTTTACTATGCTATCATGCCTGTGCTTGGGATGAAACCCGTCGAGACAAGGAATTTTTTTGCTTCCAGGTGAGCAGATGACAGTCACACATCTTTCTCTCTACGTTACCGCCGACGAGCGGGGCATGGCTGAAGAAGCGGCCCGGATTATCGCCTCCCTGTACGAGCAGGCCGTCGCCGCCAAAGGCCTTTTCACCATTGCCCTTTCCGGAGGCAAAACCCCTCTGCCGCTCTTTCGCCTCCTCACCCGGCCGGAATGGGCAAAGGTCCTGGACTGGACAAAAATAGTCGTCTATTGGACGGACGAGCACTGCATCCCCCCGGAAAGCGAAGAATGCAACTACCGCGCCGCGCGCGCGGAGCTTCTGTCCAAGGTGGACGCCACCCGCTATTACCGGATGAAAGGCGAAGACGTTCCGGAAACGGCCGCCAAAGCCTACGCGGCGCTGCTTGCTGAACACTTCGGCCTCGCGCCTGGAGAAATTCCACGCTTTGACTGCATACTGCTCGGCGTCGGCACGGACGGGCACACCGCCTCGCTTTTCCCGGGGGACCCCGCGCTGTCCAACCGTAAAGACACCGTTCTTGACGTCTATCCCGCAAAACGGCAAACCGCGCGCCTCACCCTCTCGCTGCCGGTGCTGAACAACGCCGCTTGCTGCGTTTTCCTGGCCTCGGGACGGGGCAAGCACCACATCCTTTCCACTGCCCTCAACCTTATGGCCGCCCCGACCCTTCCCGCGCAGATGGTCCGGCCGCACAGCGGTAAACTCTGCTGGATAATCGACAACACCGCCTATCAGGGGTGAACGCTTCCCCAAAAGCGGAGCACGCATCCCGAAACGACGCAGGCATTCATCTCCCCTCTCCCCAAAGAGCCCGTACATGAACAACCCACTAAGAGGCCACATACAGCGCACCATATACGTCATCGTCGCCATATTCACGATCTCCTGCCTGAGTATCGTCTATTTTTTCGCCGTGGACAGATGGGAGAAAGACAAAAACTTTCTGGAGCGGAGGCTCGCCGAGGTCGTGGACGAGATGGCGACCTACCAGGAAGACGAGGTGAGAAACGCCCACGCCGCCCTCTCCGCCCTCAGCATCTCCGAACGCGTGAACGCCTCGAGCTTCAAGGAATGTGAAGAGCTTTTCAGGTTGATCGTCGAGGGCGGCTCCTTTGTATCCGGGATGCTGCTGGTTGACGACAAGGCCAATATCCTGGCTTCGTCCTTTAAAAAAGCGCAGACCGAGGATCTGCAGGGCGCGCAGTGGCTGCGCAAGGCGGTGGAAGACGGAAAATTGCTTGTCAGGGCCAAACCTATGACCTCCAACAAGGCAATACACAGCCTGTATTATGTCTACCCTCTGAAAAAGTCGGCACTGGTCTGCGTGATCAGTCTTGCGCGCATATCCGGCAGCCGGAATGCGGTTGCCGCCGTGCCCGGGGTCTCTGTTATGGTGGTTGACGACGAGGGGGCGATTGCGACCATCCAGCCGGAAGACAGCGAGTTCCATATGCTCAGGCGACTGCCGGACAGCCTGACGTGGGCCATCCGCATCGCCGGAGGAGAACCGGGGACGGTACGCCTGACGGACGAGGACGGAGAGGAAAGGCTGGCCGCCTTCAAGCGCGCGGGCTGGCACACAGGCGAAGAAGGCGGACTCATAATGGTGGCGACTGTCAAGGCCAAAGACGCCTTCGCGGGGATACGCGCAAGCCTGTGCCGGCAGGTGCGGTCGCTCTCCCTGGTCTTGGTCGCCAATCTTCTCATCGCCATGCTCATATACAGGCAATGCCTGCGTAAGCCGCTAAACAGCCTGCTGCAGGCCGAACGCGGGCTGGAAATGGGCAGCTACGACGCGGCCGACGGACTGAAAGGCATAGGCGGGGAGATCGGAACGCTGGCCGATGGCTTCAAATCCATGGCCGCAGCCATCAGCAGGGATACCGCCGATCTTGTGCAAGCCCGCACGGCCGCCGATGCCGCAAACCGCGCCAAAAGCGAATTTCTTGCCAATATGAGCCATGAAATCCGCACGCCCATGAACGCGATTATCGGCATGGCCTACCTCGCCATGAAAACCGGCCTGAACGAGCGCCAAGCCGACTATGTCAACAAGGTTTACGTGGCCTCCAACACTTTGCTCGGCATCATCAACGACATACTCGACTTTTCCAAGATTGAGGCAGGCAAGCTCAACATCGAAAAAGCCCCGTTCCTTCTGGACGAGGTTTTCTCCACCACCTCGACCCTGGTGGCGCAGAAGGCCGATGAGAAAGGCCTGGAACTCATTTTCCGCATCGCGGGCGACGTTCCTCAGGGTCTGATGGGCGACTCCACGCGCCTGGGGCAGGTGCTGGTCAACATTATCGGCAACGCCATAAAATTCACGGACAAGGGCGAAATCACCGTAAGCTGCAGCCTGGCGCAGCCCGCCCCGGATACGGCCGGGCTGCGGGAGTCAGGTGAGGACACAGCCGAGATACTTTTCTCGATCAAAGACACCGGCATAGGCATGACCCGTGAACAGAGGAGCAAGCTCTTCAACCCGTTCACCCAGGCGGACAGCTCGACTACCCGCCTGTACGGGGGAACGGGACTGGGCCTTACCATAACCAAACGCATCATACAGATGATGGGCGGAGACATCTGGATAGACAGCGAACCGGGTCAGGGCACCACGGTAAACTTCACCGTGCGGCTTGCGCACAACCCGGTCAGCGGGCGGAAGAGCTTTTCCGCCTCCCTTAAGGGATTGCGCGTTCTGGTGGTGGACGACAATGAAATGGCCCGTTCCATCATCAGCGAGATGCTGAGCGACTTCACCCTTGAGCCGACGGCGGTCGTCTCGGCCCGTGAAGCCTATGCCGAGTTGATCCGGGCCGACCAGAACCGGACCCCCTTCGACCTGGTGCTCATGGACTGGAAAATGCCGGAAATCAGCGGCATTGAAGCCTCAAGACACATCCGGACCATGGAGCTTTCGACAGCCCCGCCCATAATCATGATCACGGCTTTCGGGCGGGTCGATTTGCAGGAGGAAATGCGCGAAGCCGGTTTAATCCACATCCTCTTCAAGCCGATCAGCCCCTCACAGCTCTTCAACAGCGTGCTGGAAGCCCTGCAGCCCACCGGGCGCCTCGCGGTGGCCAAGGCCACCGCGGACAGCGTGAAAAGCATCGCCGGAAACGAACTTTTCAGAGGCCTGCGCGTGCTTCTGGTGGAAGACAACATCGTCAACCAGCAGGTAACCTCGGAAATCCTGAGCCAGGAAGGGGTGCTGGTGACCATAGCGAACAACGGGCAGGAAGCCGTGCAAATGCTGGAAAACGATTTCGGCAACTTCCAGATTGTGCTCATGGACCTGCAAATGCCGGTCATGGACGGTTATGCGGCTACCAGGGCGCTGCGCGCCAACGAAAAATTCAATGATCTGCCGATTATCGCCATGACCGCCCACGCTATGGACGCCGAGCGCAAAGCCTGCCTTGAGGCGGGAATGAATGACCACGTGACCAAGCCCATTGAAGTGGCCAGGCTTTTTGAAGTCCTGCGCGCCTGGCTGCCGCACGACGAGAAAGGGGAGGCCGGGGCGGTGAAAACGGCCCGGTCCGCCGCGGGAGACACCTCAAACATGGCCGCCTTGACGGACGTCGAATCCAAACGGGTTCCGGGTTTAAAACTTGCGGACCATAGCTACAAACTTGTGGACATTTCCATAGGCCGGGCCGGCGAGTTGGATGGAGACGCCCCCGAGACGCCTCCGGCATCCTCGGATTCCCCCAAAGAATCGCCGGAAGCGCGGCCTCCGGCGTCCCCGGCAAGCCAGCCGGCAGCAGGCGGGCAAGCCGCCCCAAAAGAGGAAAGCATCCCGGAGATTCCTGGAGTGGACACTGCCGGAGCCATCGCGCGATTAGGCGGAAACGCGCGCGTCTACCTGAAAACGCTCCGGCTTTTCCTGGAAAACCTGCCCCGCTACAGGGATGAACTCGTCGAGGCCCTGGAGGACAAGGACAGGGAACGCCTCAGACGTGGGGCGCATACCATCAAAGGTCTGACGGCCACCGTCGGAGCGGCTGAAGTTTCGGCAAAGGCCGCCATCCTGGAAAAATCCCTGGCTCCGGAAGACGCGGTCTTCGATCCGGAAGCCGTCGACGCCCTGCGCAAGATGCTGAACGAGCTGGCGCAAGGGATCAGGGACGGAGGATTGAGCCCCGGCGCGGCAGCGCCCGCTCCTGCCGAGGAGCCGGGGCCGGTTCTGGAGCGACTCAAAAGTCTGCTGAAAGACTACGACGGCAACGCGGCGGATTATTTCACGGCGCACCAGACCGCGCTAGCGTCGCGCTACCCTGCGGATGTCTGTCTGGAGCTTGCGCGCCTGGTGCGCGATTTTGAATACGACGATGCTCTGGAGCTTCTGGAGCGGCAGAAATAGGGCGTGTGTCTCAATCCGCAACCCGGCCCCGTCACGCCGACCGGGGCACCTGCCCGCGACCGGGGCGCCTGCCCGGCGGAAACGCTCCGGCCGGTCGCGTCTTTCCAAAAACCGCCGCCCGATCAGGGCTTGGAAAATCCGTATTTGCCGAGAATGGCCACGCCTTCCGGACTGCGGAGAAAGTCCACAAAGGCCTTGGCCTTCCCCGGAGCCTGCGAATTTTTGGTCACTGCCGCCGGATAAAGCACGGGCTCGTGCCCGCTCAGGGTCAGGACCACCTTGACCTTGGCTCCGGCCTGTTTGGCGTCCGTCGCATAGACGATGCCGGCGTCCACTTCGCCGCGCGCCACGTAATCCAAGGTCTGGCGCACGCTTTCGCCCATGATGAGCTTCGCGCCCAAAGCATCCCACAAACCGGCGGCTTTTAAGGCGGCCCTGGCGTAACGCCCGGCGGGCACGCTCTCCGGGTTGCCCACGGCCAGACGCTTGACCGCGTTTCCTTTAAGATCGCCAAGAGCGGAAAGCGCCGGACCGCCCTGGGCCGGGACGATCAGCACCACGCTGTTTAAGGCGAAATTCACGCGCGTGCTTTCGTCAATCAGTTTCTTCTGCGCCGCCGCGTCCATCGTGGCTTGATCCGCGAAAGCCGCCACATCCACGGGCGCGCCCTCCTCCATCTGGCGCAGCAGGGGATTGGAGGCGGCGAAATTCGTGTTGACGTCAAGGCCGGGGTTCTTTCCGGCAAAAACCTGACAGGCCTCGGTAAAGGCGTTAGTGAGGCTTGCCGCCGCTGAAACCACCAGTTTTTCAGCAAAAGCGGGGGCGGCCGCAAGTCCGAGCAATACGAATCCAAGGCCGACAGCACGCAATGTGTAACGCATATGACCTCCTGGACAGTTTAATTTTCTGAAGGTCACAGAGTAACAAGCCCGTCGCCGGGAGGCAAACCGGTCACGAAAAACTTTGATCCGGTGACGCCAGAGCGTGTTAATGTCAAGTGTTGACACGCTCAAAATATTTTCCTCCCCAAGTAATTAGTCGGCCCTGAAAAACTATACTTTTTTGCGAAAAGGCAGCGCACAGCGCGAGGGCGGCGGGCGGCGGGGGTGTGTCTCAAACATTTTGCCAAGCTGACCAAGCCGGGCGGCGTTTTTCATTCCAAGGTGCGCGGACCGCGCATCTTCCGCGCCAAAGCCTCGTCGCTTCGCTCCTCATTTTGTCACGGAAGATTCCCCTTCCATTCCGAACTTGCCCGGAAAGCTGGGAAGGCTTAGCGGTTGGGCTGCGCCCGACAAAAGACAATCCATTTTCTCCGGAGAGTGGGGGCGTCGGGGAAGACGAACGCCCCACCTCTCCGGGAAAATGGTTGGGGAGGAGAAGGCAAAAACCCAAAGGAGAAAGACCATGTACGGCAGCAAGAATCGGAATTTTGACAATCGCCGCGGCAGCATTTCCGGCGATGACCCCAACACTCTGGAAAAGATCAGGACCAAGCTAGCCGAGACGGAGCATTTTCAGTATTATATGAAGCAGGTCAACGCCATCATCAAGAAGGAAGCGACTACGGAAGGCCGGATCAAGGCCTCTGCCCCTCAACAACAACGAAGTGTCTCTGGCCCGCAAGCTGCTCGAACCGGATTTCGCCGGGCGCATCGGCTTCAAACCGTACCAGCTTACCAACAACAGCGCGGAAATTCGCAGGCTCAGGGAACGGATCGCGGAACTGGTGAAGTCCGCGCTCCGGCAGGACAAGGAAGAAGTCATGGAGAAGTACACCTACCGGGAGGACACCACGGAAAACCGGCTTATGTTCATCTTTGACGCCAGACCGAATGAAGGCATCCGCACTTTGCTCAAGGGCCGGGGTTTCAAGTGGAGTCCCACGCGGAACGCCTGGGTTCGGCAGTGGACGGATAATGCCCTGTACGCGGCGCAATGCGTCAAGGCTTCTCTGGATTCTCTGGCGAGCATGGCCTGAAATAACATGGGGAAGAGGCTCCGCGTAAGTCGGGCCTTTGTCCCCGGATAACCGATAAAAAGGGGATACCAAGAGCTGATGAAGTACCGGCAGCAGTGGGAAAAACTGGAAGGCCGCTGCGAACAGATTCGGCAGGAACAGAAGCAGCAGGAACAGCAGCAGCAGCAGGTTCACGAACGGCCGAGTAGTTCAATGGGCATGGGCCGGTAGTATCACTATTTGACTTGACAAATAACAAAAAAGTAGTAACGTTTTTGTATGAAGATAAGATTTGCATGGGATACTGCGAAAGCGGAAGGCAATTTAAGGAAACACCGCGTGAGTTTTGAAACCGCTACTCGCGTTTTTGCCGATCCATTTGCAATGGCCAAACAAGATCGTGTTGAAAATGGTGAGTACCGTTGGCAAACATTGGGTATCGTGGACGGTCATCTGTTGTTGTTGGTAGCTCATACTGTTCGGGATGATGCGGATGGTGTTGAGGTTGTTCGTATTATTTCGGCACGCCGCGCTGAACCAAAAGAAAGGAAGCGTTATGAACAAAATCGTTTATTATGAAGTTGAGTTGGAAAATTTGCCATCTCTGACAGATGAGCAAAATGTAGAACTCAAGGCGCTATCCGAAATGCCGGACAGTGCAATTAACTACAGCGACATCCCACCGCTAGATGATGAATTCTGGAAGAAGGCCGTACGAAATCCATTCTATAAGCCCATCAAGACATCTACGACGGTACGGGTAGATGCTGATGTATTAGCATGGCTGAAAAGTCAAGGAAAGGGTTATCAGACGCGAATAAATGCTATTCTGCGTGAAGCTATGCTTCGTTCAAAAACTACTCCGTCCGGTTTGTAGAGGTTCCGCATGGACTTAGACATCATGGCGGCTTTTACCCATGACGCACTAGATTACACGCTACAGAAGTATGCTCAAATCACAAGAGTTCGAGGGAAAGACGGCTACTGGGTGCATATTGATCCAAGCGAAGAGGCCCTCATCCTGGAGAGCGGGGCTTTGCCCCGCTGTTCGGCGCAGCCGAACACATAAGCGCGGCGTGCCTTTCTGAAAAAGTCGTGAAACGACTTTTTCAGCATCGACTAATTAACCGGGGGAACAATACCGATTGCTCAGAGTGATGAATCGGTCGACGTGTGTGGCGAAAATAATGCCGCCGCCCGGTTCGCTGAAGACCGGCTGGCGGCCCAGCGTCTCCAGAATGGCGTCGGCGTGCGCTCCATCGCTGACAATAACGAGAAGTTCTTTCTCTGGAGCAAGGCTGATCCCGAAGTATTTCAAATCTTCTTCCGTGCCCGTACCCATGCCGTTCAGGATGGTCCCGCCTCTCGCTCCCGCATTGCGGGCGACGTTCATAAGCGCTTCGGCCTCTCCATGATTTGTTATGGAGACGATCAGCATATAATCTGATTCCATTGCTTCACCTTTGCTCCCGCAGGACTCGCTTCCCGTACAGGCGGGCACAAACGCTTTCCGCGTCAGGGCCTTGGTCACGTCAAGCAGCAGAGCAGCTCCCGATATCCGTTCATGATGCCCGGCGACGCCGGCCGCCACGGCATTGACGACGCATTCCGCCTCATCCCACATGAGCGTCAGCACGATGTCCTGCATGCCGTATTCGTCCTCTTCACGCGTCAGATTCAGCCCCCGGCCCGTGAGTTTCGTTCCGCCGCGCGCCCCGCCCTGTTTGGCAAAATTCACGAGAACCTGCCCGTTGCCTCTGTCGACAAGGGAAAGGAGAAGTTTCGCGGATGCAAAGCGTTGATTCATGCCTGGCGTCTCTCTGCAGGTCGCGCTTATTGTACACTACAAGAAAAAATAAACACAAAAGGCCCCCGTGATTATCATGACGATTGTATATGGAAGAGCCAGCCTGACCATTGTCATATAGGAGAGATGGATCAACGGCGCCAGGGAAGACGTCAGCAGGAATAAAAACGCCGCTTGCCCGTTGGGGGTGGCCACAGCGGGAATATTCGTGCCCATATTGACGATGACGGCGAGCTTTTCGTACCACTCGCGGGAGAACATACCGGCCGTAAAGGCTTTTTCCAGTTCGTTTATGAAGACCGATGCGATAAAAACGTTGTCGCTCATGCAGGAGAGCGCCCCGTTCACAAAGTACAGCATCAGCATCTGCTCCGTGCCGTTAAACGTAAAGACCCACCGGATAAGCGGCGTCACGAGATGCTGGTCATGCACGACCGCCAAAATGGCGAAGAAGATGATGATCAGGCAGACAAAGGGCATGGCGTGATTGAACGCCTCGGCGAAATCATGCTCCTTCGTCTTACCGATAAACGTGGAAAGGACCACGATCAGGGTGATGCCGAGAAGCCCGATTTCAGCGACATGAAACCCCAGGGCCAAAATCAGCAAAATCCCCACGATGATTTGCGTTGCAAAAATGAACCGCGTCTGGTCGGTGACCTGTTTCGCCTGCCGTTCCGCTTCCCTGGCGAGTATGGTCCGCGCTTTTTCCGGCAGCTGATAGCCGAACCCCGGGAATTTGACAATCTCAAGCAGGGGGCAGACGGCCGTGCCGATCAGCGCCACGGGGATGGAAACAACAGAACAATGAGCAAAGAACTCGATAAACGACCAGTTCATCATTGTGCCGATCATCAAATTCTGCGGTTCTCCCACAAGGGTTATCGTCCCCCCCAAGGCCGTGCCGATCGCCCCGTGCATGACGATGTTCCGCATGAATCCGCGAAATTCTTCAAAATCCTCGTGTTCGGCACCGGTTTCCTGTGTATAGACCGCAGCCGTTTTGTGGAACACCGCATAAAAATTGAAGCAGACCGCGATGATCACCGCCATAAGCGTCAGAGCGTCCAAAAAGGCCGACAGGGATGCGCTGACGATGCAGAAAGCCAATGAAAGCAGATACTTCTTTTTTATGGAAAGGAATAGTCTGGTAAACACGACAAAGATTACGTCTTTTATGTAGTAAATGCCTGCCACCATAAATATCAAAAGGAGCAGGGTCGGCAGGTTTGCGTCTATTTCCCTGTAAACGCCTGCGGGCGTGGTCATTCCCAAAATCAGGGCTTCCAGGGCCAGCAGACCGCCGGGAGGAACAGGGTAGCACCGTAAGGCAAGGGAGAGGGTAAAAATGAACTCCAGCAGCAAAACCCAGCCGGCGACAAAGGGACCCGCCGCAAAATACAGAAGCGGATTCACAAGTAAAAAAACAAGAATGACGCACTTATACCAAGAGGGAGAATGTCCTAGGAACTGGCTGAAAATGAGGCTTCGCATATCACCTTGATTTTACTTTTGCTTGGCGCGGACTGGAGCGGTTCACTTGTTTCATTCGTGAACCGTTCCAGAAAGCGAATGGGGACGGCGGAGGCGAAGCCGCCCGCAAGTTTTTTGAAAAATCAGGCTTCGTCTGTTTTTCAAAAATTTTGGCGCCTTACATTCAACACGTTTGAATGCGCCTTTGTATCAATCCGCGTCTGTGCGCGGTACCCGGACATTATTCCCGCCTGTGCGCAACTGATTGATCAGGCAGCCGTCCAGGATTACGCTTCGTTCGTCTTCAGTCAGGTTTTTCAGACTCAGCGGGAAGTTTTCCGCGCACAATTCCCCTTCCTCGTCCCGGACCAGCAAGGCCGCGATATCCTCCATGCCCCGCTCAACAGCGGCGCGGATGCCCGGCAACACCAGGTAATCGCCCACACGCAGCCGTTCCGCCTGCTCCGCGCCGACGATAAAAGGCAGCATGCCCCAGTTGACGAGGTTGGAGC